>NZ_JBSWZK010000012.1:0-180510 GCF_054054605.1 Aquimarina sp. 433 | reverse complement strand
AAAGAAGGTAAAAATAAAATGAGTGTACTTAACGCAGTGAGAAATAAAATTATTCATAGAATCTTTGCTATAATAAAAAACCAAACTGCTTATAAAAACAATTTGGTTTTGTCATAGAAATCAGTTTGACAATAACTTATAACTTTTTAGACCTCTTCTATTAGAAGATATATATCTTATTTAATTTTCGAAAAATGTTACACTTCCATTGCTAATGTCATACATTCCTCCAATAATCATAATCTCACCATTTTCTTCCATTTCCTTAAGCACTTCACTTTGGTCTTTTATGTTTTGGATTGTCATATTCACATTTTGCTCTGCAACTTCATTCACAAAATCAATATTTTTAGAAGTTCTTTCTGCTGGATCTGCAGGTTCTGTTACCGCTGCTACCGCTGGTTTAATCTTACTTAACAACGCAGTAAGATTTCCTAGTTTCGCATCATCACACGCTCCTTTTACAGCTCCACATGCTGTATGACCAAGTACCAAAACTAATTTAGTACCTGCTAGCTTACAAGCAAATTCCATACTTCCTAAAATATCTTCATTTACGAAATTACCTGCTACTCTAGCGCTAAAAATATCTCCTATTCCTTGATCAAAAATCAACTCGGAAGACACTCTAGAATCTATACAACTAAGAATCGTAGCAAAAGGAAACTGCCCTGATTTGGTATCATTTACCTGATCCAAAAGATCTCTATCTGCCATATGCTTTTGTTGAAATCTTTCGTTTCCTTCTTTAAGCAATTGTAATGCTATTTGTGGCGTTATTGCCGCTTGTGTATCTTTAGTATGTGCTTTCATATGTTCTTTTTTTAATATTTTTTATGTTAAAAGAAATTTCCCTAAAAATAACAATGATCTTATCATTCATCAATAAGGTTATTTCCTACTTTTTTAGTTTATTAATTTAATTTTGGTCTCAACTTGAAAAAGTCAATATAACTTTCAGGATTTTCCTCTATACCTCTTTGGGATATTAACTTTACCGTGATATTTCTGTTTTTTGCTTTTTCTTTAAAATCATCCAATATTTCGATCACATCATGATCCAAATAGGTTGTTTTTGTCACATCTAATTCCAAATAAGAATTTTGTGGTAAAGCATCTAGCTCTTTTAATATCGTGGCCTTATTGAAAAAAGTAACCTCTTCTGCCAAGGTCATTTTAATTTTAGAAGTGCCTTCGCTTTCCTCTTTATGAAGGAAGTGAGAGTTTTGGTAACTCTTTATAAGTGTAATTACAATTCCTACCGCAAGTCCAATTCCTATTCCCCATAAAAGGTCTTTAAATACGATAAATACTACTGTAACGATAAAAGGAACAAATTGCTTCCATCCAGCAGTCCACATGTTTTTAAAGGTAGAAGGTTTTGCTAATTTATACCCTACTAAAAGTAGTATTGCTGCTAATACAGAAAGTGGAATTTTATTAAGCAAGGTTGGAATCAACATTACTGAGATTAACAAGAAAAATCCGTGAATAATAGCGGACATTTTTGATTTACCACCAGATTGAATATTTGCAGAACTACGAACGATTACCTGTGTAATTGGAAGTCCTCCGATTAATCCTGATATTACATTACCTGCTCCTTGCGCAATTAACTCTCTATTAGTTGGTGTTACTCTTTTCTGTGGATCTAACTTATCTGTTGCTTCTACACAAAGCAAGGTTTCTAAACTTGCGACCAATGCAATAGTAAACGCGGTAACATAGATCTCAGTTTTGGTAATTACTTCCCAATTTGGCATGGTAAACTGCGCTAAAAAAGAATCTGCATCTGCAGGAACTGGAACATTTACCAGGTTTTCCGTACTAATTGCCAAACTTCCTGAATCTCCAAAGACTACATAAAATATGATTCCTAAAACTACAGCTACTAAAGGTCCTTGTACCAATTGAAAGATCTTACCTTTTTTAGATAGTACATTTTGCCATAATAATAAAATACCTAAACCTATTACTGCAATTAGTGTATCACCCATACTGATATTTAGTAATGAGTTGTAGATCGGTGCAAATAACCCCTCTCCTTTTTGTGGAATATAGCCGAAGAAATATGGAATCTCTTTAAGAAAAATGATAATACCGATACCTGTTAACATCCCTTTGATCACAGAAGAGGGAAAAAAGTACCCGATAACACCAGCTTTTAAAACTCCGAATAAAATTTGAATAACTCCCGCTAATACAACAGCTACTAAAAAATCTTCGAACCCTAGAGAAACAATTGCCGCAAAAACGATTGCCGCAAGACCAGCCGCTGGTCCACTTACTCCGATTTGAGAACCACTAATAGCTCCTACTACTATCCCTCCTACAATTCCAGCAATTAACCCCGAAAATAAAGGAGCACCACTAGCCAAGGCAATACCCAAACATAAGGGTAGCGCCACAAAAAACACGACAATACTAGCTGGTATGTCTGATTTTAAACTTTGAAATAATTTTGAATTACTCATAACATAATAAGTAACGAAGTTAACAATCGTTACATTTTTTTAAAAAATTGAAAAATTGATTTTCTCAGTCAAATAATACGTTTTATTCGACCTAAGTGTGTGGTTTACATTACCCCAATTCTGGTGGTGGAGTTGTATATTCTAGATATACTGATAAATTTTCATATATCAGATCTGGGTAGTATTTTATACTATAATAGGATATACCTGTATGCTTACTATCTGCATACTGAGAAATCTTATCTTTTTCTTTCAGATCTTCTTTCTCAGATCCGTCTTTCTCATTGGATTCAGATTTTTCTTCGGTATCATCAATTGCATAGCTGATAGCAGCGCTATCTCCTCCATAAAAGTCAAACAAATTGCCAACATAATTACAGGTATTCAAAAGAAAACCTGAAATAATCAAAAATTTAGCAATTTTTATTTTTATGGATAGCATAAATATTTTTTATGGATCATAAAAATAATAGTAATACTTGCAAAATCTGTTAAATCCATTGTAAAATTAATTAACAATTTACCTTTAGAGCACAAATTCTCACCAATAAATACTTGATAATTAATACATTTTAACTTTTTCTACATTGTATAAAAAGTAACAATAGGCTAACTTTATTCCTATTGGAAAATAAGACTTCAAATAGAATAATAGTAATCGATGCTTTACGAGGTTTTGCATTGGCTGGTGTCTGCTTAGTTCATATGAATGAGCAATATATAGCTTCGGCTCCTTCAGAAAGCCTTATGGAAGTAACTAACTCTGTTTTTGATCAAGTTTTAGGAGGAATTATAGGTTTTTTTATTGTTGGTAAATTCTTTGCATTGTTTTCGATCCTATTTGGGCTTAGCTTCTTTATCCAGATGAACTCTGCATCGAAGCGCAATGAAAATTTTGGGTTACGCTTTTTATGGAGAGCTTTTTTATTGCTGATCATAGGCTATATCCATCAATTATTTTACAAAGGTGATATTCTAACGATATATGCTTTATTAGCTCCTTTTTTAATTCCATTTTATCGCGTATCCAATAAATGGATTCTACTGGTATCTGGATTGTTTTTAATCAGTATTCCAAGATTTATTGCTTTTGCCATCTTAGGAAATGAAAGCGCCTTCGGATTTCCTTCTATTATGGATGGGAACAGTCCAACTAATTTAGCATATATCGCTACATTGAAAGAAGGAGGTATTACCGAGGTTTTTATAACTAACGGTACGCAAGGAATGCTTCAAAAAATGGATTTTCAGATCAGTTTATTTGCAAGATTTTATATGACATTTGGTTATTTCCTTATAGGGTTATGGTTGGGTAAAATTGCACTATTTCAGACTATGACAGAGAAAAGACCCTTACTTAGAAAATGGCTGAAACGAGCCTCCATATTTTTCTTTATTGCGCTTGCGCTTACAGCAGGTATATTTGCCATTTCTCCGCAACCCGTAGATTTCAAAAGTTGGCTACACGTCATTGGCATAAATATCTTTGATTGGTCTAATATTGCACTAACCGCTATTATTCTTTGTAGTTTTCTTTTACTCTACCCAAACAAAAAATGGAATCGATTTTTCTCTTTTTTCGAATCTTATGGCAGAATGGCACTTACCAATTATGTGTTACAATCCATAATCGGTACTTTTTTACTTTTTGGATGGGGATTAGGTCTTATCGGTAAGTTACAAACCGTATACCTGGTCATCATAGCTGTAGCTCTTATCATCATACAATCCGTAATCAGCAAATTCTGGTTACAAAAATTCTACTTTGGCCCTTTAGAATGGGCATGGCGAAGCGCAACAAAAGGTAAAATTCAACGATTTCGAAAATAAGCATCATCAATTTCTCTCTATTTTTTTTAACTTTCTCTTAGCCTCTTCATTTCCATCTATCTCAATTGCTTTTTTATAGCTTTTAATAGCTTCCTCATTTTCATCTTCCTTTACATAAAAATCACCAAGCGCTACATAACTATTGGAATTGTCTGGATGGAAATCTACATTCATTTTTAAATACGCTAAAGCTTTCTCAGGAAAATCATGACCCTCTAACATAAAAGAAGCAATATCATTGACGAGTTGCCAGTCTGGTTTCATTTCTCTTCCCATATGAAAACTCAACTTTTTATAATGCTTATAGAAAGGTTCTGTTAGTTCCTTTGCAGAATACCCTTGTGGTGTATTAAATCTCCACATTTCTTTAAACGGAAACCATGAGAAAACAGCTCTAAATCCATTATACTGTCCTGGGATTACAATACTTCCATGGTCTTCATTCTTAAAATATTCCCACTTAAAATCCAGCTCTTTTTTACGTTTAGTAAGAACGTCATGAAACTTTAAGTTTGCTCGAATTTGCTCAGTTATTTCACTTCTATCTCTTCTTACTTTTACCGTATCCATGCGTTTTCCAATACTATTAGCAACAGCCACATATAAGGATTTGCCTTTATAATTTCTCTTATCGATGAGTTTTCTTGATTGTTTTACCAAATCTTCATCATCCCACCAAAGACTTGGATCTACAGCAATGAAATTATTGAAAACACTGTCATTATGTAGGTAAGAATATATCACAAATAAACCTGCTGTAGAATGGCCAACGATCGTAGCATTACTCTCAGTCTTATAAGTCTCTGTTATAAGACAATGTAATTCTTCATCTAAAAACTTTGCAAAATTCTTTGCACCACCAGAGGTTTCAGTATTGTGTTTTCTCGAAGATTTTACATTGGTAGGCGTATAATCTCTAATCGCATCTTTGTTTTTAATCCCGACAACAATAGATTTAGGCATTTGCCATTTATCCAAACGCCTCAACATACCCGTGACAGCATGAAAATGTCCAATCGCATCCAATACATAAATTACTGGATATCGTTTTGAGGGATCATATTTTTCTGGAGTATGTACCCAAAACTCTCGATGTTCTTGTAATACCTTAGAATATAAACTATCTACTTTCCCGATGACTATTTCTCCCTTTGCGGTCTTGTTTTCCTGCCCACTTGCATGTACACCAATAAAAAATAATGACGTAATTAGTATTAATTTCCAGTTTTCTAAATAAGTGCGTGATTGAAACATGTTTAAATTTATTCTTTAAAGTTGAAAGTATACAAATACATTGTCAAAAAACGGATATCATAACTGGTATTCCTATTTCCTGTATTCTCTTGATTTTTGAAAAGCTAAAAGTATTCTGAAAATCTCCATTCAATACCCTGAAAATAAGGGTTAGGTACAAAACAATGGGATTTAGGTATAAAAATTAATGTGGTAATAGATCCTTATCAAAAGTTTTTGAGACAGGAACATCCATATGAGTAAGTCTAATAGTATTCGAATTTTTCCAAGATCTAAAATGTGATGGATTTATCAGGTGTGAACGATGTACCTGAATTAAAAAGTCTAATTCTTCTTTCATACTCTTAAGAGAAGAACGTATTAATTTAGATCCTAGATTCCCTTCCTCAATAAAAAAAATCTCTACGTAATTTTGAGCATTTGTTATACAGACTAAATCGGATTTGTTTACTTGTAACACATCTAATCTATTTTCTCCTTTGATGGTTAACACAATTTCCTGGTCATCTATCTTTAACTTTTCTGGAACTAGTCTAACGATATAGATTCTTGCCAGTACTAAGATTGGTGTAAAAATGAGCGAAAATTGAAAAACCAAACTAGCAAAATCCCAAAACTCATAGATTCCTCTAAAAAGAGGGCTTTTGTAAAAGTTATAACTAACTATTAAATTAAGTATATGAAAAAAGAGGATTGCACTTATTTCTAAGGTAATATTCCACTTTCTTATTTTATCATAAACTACTTTCTGTAATATGGCAAGTATTGCATAGCAAATAAAGGCAATTGAACTAAACCCTATACTTATCTTATTCCAATCGAAATATGAAATTCCTGTGTCAAAAGGTTTTATATAATACGTAAACACAAAAAT
Source organism: Aquimarina sp. 433 (assembly GCF_054054605.1). Taxonomy (NCBI): domain Bacteria; kingdom Pseudomonadati; phylum Bacteroidota; class Flavobacteriia; order Flavobacteriales; family Flavobacteriaceae; genus Aquimarina; species Aquimarina sp. 433. The sequence goes on along the minus strand of NZ_JBSWZK010000012.1, from coordinate 174,078 downwards.
CCAAAAGCTAATAAAAACCCCAATGAGAAGATGAAGCTTAATAGAAGTATTTAGTTTGTTCATTTAGCAATTAAACTATTCGTGAAAATATTTACAATATAGCTGTAAAATAGATAGATCGCATATTTTCTCACCCATCCCAAGAGTGGTGAAAAGTAAATAATGTAAAAAGAAATATTAAAGCTCTTTTAAATCTGTAGCTGGAATCCATCCTATTTTACCATCAGCAAGTTTGATTTTCTTCCAATCATTTACTGTTTCGGTAACTTTTACTTTGGTTCCCTCATGAAGTTCAAAAACCTCTTCACTTCTTAAGTTGGGTTCGCTTTTTACTGTACTTTCTTGTGCAAAAATAATGGCATATTGGTTATTCGTGATGTAGCCATACTGTTTAAAAGCAAAAACCACAGCAAAAACTGCTATGAGTAATGACACCCACGAACCTAAGAAGAAAAGTCTTTTTTTGGAAGATATACGTGCTGTGTAATACAATAAAAACAATACTACAAAAATGACTACGCAAAGAACTGCAATCCAAGCCCAAGAATCAAAACTAAACATATTAGTAAAACCGTTTATAGTTCTCGAAATAACTCCTTCTGGAATTACATCGATTGCATCTATGGTAGCATTGTTGGCAAAAGCCAAGTTATTCTTTATGTCTTCATCATTCGGTTTCAGTTCTAATGCCTTCTCATAATAATAAATGCTTTGCCCTATATTACTCAGTTTATAATTAGCATTCGCTAGATTGTAATATAGTGAAGCTGATTCCTGGCCACTTTCTAAAATGGCAGAATAAGCATCTATAGCCTCCTGATATTTTTCTTGATTATAAAAGGAATTTCCTTTTTCAAATAATTGATCGTTTTGTGCTAAGCCCAAAACACTCACTAGAAAAACAACTATTATAATTAAATTCTTCACTACTATCAATATTTTATAATTGTTTATCAATTGCCGCAATCACTCTAGATGCTTTATCATAATCCTGTTGCATTGCTGAAGTAGAAGATGGTGTATATCTTGCAAATTCACAACTTTCTAATAAAGCAATAAACTCTATTGAGGTAGCGTCCTCTACATCTCTTTCTTTTAATAATAGTTGGATACGATCTTTACTCATCTCGCTAGTTTGTATATTCAGCTTTGCTTTTAGATAGTTATGCAGAGCTAGTTCCATTGCGATATAAAAATCCTTTTGATTTCCTAGGTTCTTTTTCGCTTCAGAAAGATATTTTCTTGCCAATTTATCAGCTTTTCGAACTCTGTTTCCACTAACATCACTCAATCGCTCTTCTCTCTTTTTACCAAAGAACATAAACAATGGAATTGCTAATAAAGATGCTGTTAGCATTATCCAAAATCCAGTAGATTTAAAGAAATATTCTTTTTGAATCGGTTCCAGATCAGCGTCCAACTTTAAAAATCTAAATTGGCTACCTGTTTGCGTTACCAATTTTTTAGTAGTTCCTGAAGATTCAGAGTTGGTTACAATGCTTCCACTATCAGGACCATTCTTCACATTAATTACAATCTCTGGAGAAGTAATTCGCTTATAAGTTTCTGTTTTTAAATCAAAATATGAAAAAGAAACAGGTGGAATTGGATAGGTTCCTTTGAACTGTGGTACTAATGTATATGAGTCTGATATACTACCGGACATTCCTGTAATATTCGTTCTTACTCTCTCATTATGTTCTGGTTCATATTGTTCTAAACCATTAGGTACACTTAACTTCGGTAAATCGAATAATTTAAGATTCCCATTACCAGACACCTGAATTTTGGTTTCCAAAGATTCAGTTGCATCTAATTCTGTTCTATTAGGTGTTATCTTAAAATCAAACGAACCTACAGCTCCAGAAAAATCATCTGGTTTTCCTTCTATCGGAAGTGGCTTTACATTAATAGTTCTGGTTCCTGCAGCCACTGTTTTGTTAACCGTAGAGTATAATTTACCTCCAAAAATATCTCTTCGGTTTGTAGGAACATCAACAGCAATTGATAAGGTAAGAGGTTCTATCTCTAGTTTTCCTGTTTTTTGCGGGTACAACACTGTTTTTCCGCATACTACAAAATTATAGGGCTCTCCTTTATACTCTCCTCGCTCAACTCTTAATTGTCCTATTTTTATGGCTTGACTCCAAAAATCACTATACTTTGGATTATCAATTTCTCTTAAATTACTTATTTGAATTCTTGGACTTACATAAAGCTTATACACTACAGTAATCGCTTCATTTAGATATGGATTTGTCTTAGAAACCTCAGCAACCAGATGTAAATTTTCACTTGCTACGTAATCCGCATTATTACCGTCTTTTGGTTTTTCTACGGCTGCAGTTACCTGAACCTTTACAGGTAGCGTTTTATAAATTTGACCATCTATTTCTATGGTTGCTTGTCCTATGGTAAAGTTTCCTCTTTTGGTTGGTGATAAAAAATAGCTAAATGTCTTGGCATACGATCTTTTCCCATTAATCCAAGAGTTACTGATAGACTGATTTGGTCCTCCTACAACGGTAAATCCCTTGAAACTAGGTTGAGTAAAATTATCTCCATCCTGATTCATTTCGAAATCTACGCGCAATCTCTCATTTATACCCAACTTTTTCTTGCTCACTTTGGCCTCGAACTTCACCTGAGCCACACCTAGCTGGGAAACTGCTAAAAATAATGCTACAAAAATTAATCTTATATTCATCAGTTTACCAATCTTTTTCTGTTTTTGTTTTTGCTCCTTTCGCCTTTTTGGCATTTATCTTATCCTGCACTTTTCTTTCTTCATTATTCATCGCCTCCAAAAGGCTTTTTACCTGCTGAGGAGATAATTGTCCCTGCACTTGCTGAGGTTGTTGCTTCTTTTCTTCAGGTTTTCCTTCGCCTTCTTTATTATCTTTTTTCTTCTCTTTTCCCTCTTCATTAGGATCATCCTGCTTATCTTCTTCATCCTTTCCTTTCTCATCTTTTTTATCTTCTCCTTCATCTCCTTTTTGATCTTTCTCGTCGCCTCCTTCTTTCTTATCTTCTTTATTCTCTCCGTCTTTTTTATCCTTGTTTTCCTGGTCCTTATTCTCGTCTTTATTCTGATCTTTATTATCCTTATCTCCGTCTCCTCCTTTATCCTCGTTCTGCTGCTTTTCTAACATCTTCTTTGCTAATGCAAGGTTATATCGAGTTTCATCATCTTTAGGATTGTTTCTCAATGCATTTTTATAAGCTTCCACAGCTTCCTTGTATTTCTTTTGCTCCATAAAGGTATTTCCCTGGTTATGAAACGCCTTATGTTTCTCTTCTTTGGTAGTTGCAGTTTTTGCAGCCTCTACATAACGATTATTTGCTTCATCATATTTTTCGGTATTATAGTAAGCATTAGCCAAATTATATTTGGCAACCGGATCTACAGGGTTCTTAGAAATTGCCTTTCTATATTCTCCTTCAGCCTTTGGAAAATTACCATCTTTTTGTAATACTTCATTTCCATTTGCAACATATCTATCCGCCTCAGCGATGATCTCTGCTCTATCTTCTTCCTGAGAAAAAGAAATTCCTACTTGAAAACATAATAATATGATAAGTAAATTTCTCATAGTATTCTAATTTTTTAACTACTCCTCATTAAAAAGGTTTAATCTTTTAACCCATGATGTTTTTCTTTCTAACAAGAAAACATCTAAAAATAATAACAATAATCCAGCTCCCAAAAACCACTGAAATTGATCCTTGAAGTCTGCAAATTGCTTTGCCTCGAACTCCTTCTTATCCATTCCCTGTAACAACTCCGTTACATTTTCTATCACCTCATTGGTATTCGTACCATCGATGTATACTCCGTTTGCCTCTTCCGCAATTTCTTGTAGAATTGTGGTATTCAATTTAGTAATAACGGTTTCTCCTTGGTTATTTTTCTTGTAGGTCTGAACGATTCCATTACGTTTTATCGGAATCGGACCTCCTTTTGTTGTTCCAACACCGATAGTATATATTTTAATTCCTTCTTTAGCAGCATCTTCGGCGATAGAACCGACATTTCCTTCATGATCTTCTCCATCACTAATGATAAATAAAACCCGATTCGTTTGTTCTTCGTCGTTATAATATGTCTTTGCTAATTCGATAGCTTCATTAATTGCGGTACCCTGAGAAGATAACATATCTGTATTCATAGACTGCAAAAACATCTTTGCAGAACCATAATCGGTTGTAATTGGCAACTGCGGAAACGCACTTGCAGCATATGCAATAATACCTACTCGATCACTTGCCAAATTATTAATGATCTGAGTTACTAATTGCTTTGATTTTTCTATTCGATTTGGAGCAATATCCTCGGCAAGCATACTTTTAGAAACATCTATGGCAAACACCACATCCACACCTTCTCGTTTTACTGTTTCGAGTTTCGTTCCGATTTTCGGATTTACCAAGGCCACCACAAAACAAGCAAAAGCCAAACTGATTACAACTATTTTCAATATAGATTTAAAAACAGATTGATTTGGACTCAATTTTTTTAATAGTTCCTTATCTGCAAATCGCTTCTGTGTTGTTTTCTTCCATATCAAAACACCGATAAATATTACAATTAGTATCGGGATCACCAATAACAACCAGAAATATATTTTCTCTTCTAATAAGTACATCTTAAATAGTTCTTAGTTTATGGTTTTTAGTTGATTGATTTCTATATCTACAATAATAAAATTACATTTCACTTCTCTTCAACCTGCTTTTATTAACCTTTAATTTTTAATGCAAATGCATTTATTTTTTCTTTTACCTCGGAAGAAAGCTCGTTATTCTTTATCCAAGCATGCACATCTCCTACATATTCCATTCCCAAGTAAGCAGCACTTCTCGAAAACGGCATACTAAATTCTTCGACTCTATCATCATCATTACTACAACTAATCATAGCCATTTCTTTTCCTCTAAGCATACGCCCAAAATCCTTCTCTTTATAAAGGTAATCCGAAATTCGATCTAAGAAAACCTTCATAACGCCACTCATCGTGTACCAATATACCGGTGTTGCCAATACAATCGTTTGATAATTCTGAACCATATTTTTAAATATAATTTCAAAATCGTCTTTATTCTGAAACTCATAATCAAAATAGTTGATATCTCTTTGATTAAGGTCTATTACATCAAATCCAGTTACATTCTCCAAATAAGAAACTACCGTATGTGTATCTCCATTACTTCTAGAACTTCCCTGAATTATAACTCCTTTTTTCAAACTTCTAAATTTTATACAAAACTTCTAAATACAGTGAATCTCAAAAGAAATTCAAACAGTAATAAGATTCCCGCTAATAGTACTAAGGGTCTAAACTTTTCTTCGTAATTATAAAACTTAAACTCTTCTACATCTGTCTTTTCTAACTTATCAATCTCTTCATATATCTGCTCCAGTTTCTTATTATCTGTCGCCCTGAAGTATTTTCCTTTTGTAACCTTAGCTATTTCTTTAAGAAGCTCTTCATCTATCTCTACTTTTACGTTTCCGTATTGAAAAGTTCCATTAGGTCTAATCGCTACAGGTGCTAATGCCATTCCGTTTGTTCCTAGACCGATCGTATAGGTCTTAATTCCATATTCCACCGCTAATTCTGAAGCAATTTTAGGGTCAATAAAACCCGCATTATTAGATCCATCGGTTAGCAGTATGATTACTTTACTCTTGGCTTTGCTATCTTTTAATCGATTAACTGAGGTTGCTAATCCCATTCCAATAGCAGTACCGTTTTCCAACAAATTGTTGTATTCGATTTCTTTCATTGCACTAAGCACAATAGACTTATCACTGGTAATAGGCGTTTTTGTAAAGCTCTCTGCGGCATACATTACCAATCCAATTCTATCATTAGGTCTTCCCTGAATAAATTCGGCTGCTACATCTTTTAGTGCTTCTAAACGATTAGGTCGTAAATCTCTGGCCAACATACTCGCAGAAACATCAATTGCCATTACAATATCGATACCTCTAGTAGTTTTTGTTTTGGTTGATACATCAACCGTTCGAGGTCTTGCTAGCGCTATGATAATTAATGTCATTGCTATCAATCTTAACAGTAACAATAAGGGTCTTAATTTTGCAAGTAAGCTACCAGATGCCTTAAATCCTTTTATGCTGGATATTTTTAACTCGGCTTGCTGCTTATTCCTTTTCCATATATACCAAGCAATTGCTAGTGGTAGTATTAAAAACAACCAAAAAAACTGTGGATTTTCAAATGTAAAATTTTCAAACATTTTTATTTGGCATTTCTAAGTTCTACTGAATTTATAATACGTTGAGCCACATCCTTGGCATAACGGTCTTCTTTATTAAAAACGACCATTATTTGTTGAAAGCCTCCATTTTCTGCAAAATTGAGCATTAAATAATCGCTTTTTTGCTCTTTTTTAGTCAAGGAATTCATTACCTCCAAACTACCGTATACTTTTATTCCTTTGGCTCCGGCTAAAGTTTCATATTCTTCATCTTTCACCGTAATATTTTTTGCCCCTTGAGACTCAAAATTGCCTACGACTCCTTCTACCACCTTATTAAGATCCACCTCGGTTTTCTGATTATATTGTATCGTTGAAACAGAAATAAAGAAGTTTCCTATTAAACTTCCGTATACGAAGGTTTCATTTCCTTTTAAAATCTGTTTTTGCTCTTCTGTTAGTTGGAAATTATTTCTGATCAACACTTTTGGCGTAGAAATGGTAACTGGAGGAGCGCCATATGCACTGCTGATCCATTCGGTTTCTGCCAATTCTTTTGTAGGATGACCAAGTAATGAATCCTTTACGACATCATACCCTTTTACGAAGATAAATATCATTAAAGTGATTACAATAACACCAAAACCAGCAATACTTCCGAATATGATTCTCTTTCTTAATCTTTTCTCGGCAGTAGCTTTTCGGTACTCTTCATCGGCTAATAATTCTTCTTCTGTAGGTTCCGGAATCGCATCTTTAGTTTCATTAATAACTCTTTCTATCACATTTCTATCTGCCTTTGCCGTACCGATATCAGGTTTGGATTTAGCAAACTTAGCCATATCTGCCGTTTTAAGAACGGTCTTAAGCTCTTTGATAGTTTGTTTATCTAGATTTAACGACCCTTTTTTGATTTCTTCATCCAGACGAGCAATTAACTCATCGGTAGTACTTTCCATCGCATGATCATAAACTTCTTCGTCTATATATTTACGAGCAGTATCACTTAATTGCGAATAATACTCCTTATGAGAGTCTTGTTCTAAAAGATGGGATTCATCTATTCTTCGTAATGCAAGAATTGCTCTTTCATAAGGTGGTAATTCATCTTCTTGTGCCTCTTTTTTCTTTTTTCTTCGTAGTACAAAAAAGACTACTAACCCAGCAATAATTAATGGGATCAAAATCCACCATATATATTTTTTCCAATTAAAAAAAGAAGCATCTACCTCTACCAAAGGTTTGATTTCATACATCTTCTGTTTGGTCGTATCTACCAATACATCGCGAACTTGTACTTTTAGGGAATCCGTAAAAAATACTCGATCTCCTATCATTACTTTTTGCCTTGGAATGGTATAAAATCCCGAATCGAATTGGGTTAATGCATATTCTTTAATCAGATTAAACTTTTTACCATTTTTGGTCGTATCCGTTTTATAAGATTCTATTACTTCTAGCGGAGAGAAGGTCTGCCCTTCTGGAAAAATTACAATTTCCGAAGAATCAGATTCAACCTGCATTTTATATCTTATCTCTTCTCCAATTAAAATAGACGTGGAATCAATGCTAGTAACTACTTGGGCATTGATTTGAAATCCTCCCAAGACCATAAAAAACAGTAGCAATAACGTTTTGGAAGTTTTTCCAAAAAATGGAAAACTGATATTGTTATCTATAATTAGTAATTTATAATTCTTCATTCTTAATTATCGCCTATCCTCTTCGTTTAAAATATCCTAATAATTTTTTTACGTAGCTTTCGTCTACTCTACTACTCAATGATCCAGCACCACTTCTGGTAAAGCTATCTTTAAAATAATCTACACGATCACGATAGTAGTTGGCGTAGTTCATTCGTACTTTTTTAGAACCTGTGTTTACCATCAGTAATTCTCCAGTTTCTTCATCCTCCATTTGAACCATTCCCAGGTTTGGAATTTCTTCTTCTCGTTGATCATATACCCTAATTCCTGTTACATCATGTTTGCCACCAACTATCTTTAACGTTTGCTGGTAACCGTCTGTTATAAAATCAGAGAGTACAAATACTATTGCTTTCTTTTTCATCACATTCGACAAAAACTTTAATGCTTCAGTGATATCCGTTTTTGTACTCTTTGGTTCGTATTCTAATAGCTCTCTAATAATTCGCAGTACATGAGATCTACCTTTCTTTGGTGGAATAAAAAGTTCTATTTCATCGGTAAAAAGAATCAATCCAATTTTATCATTATTCTGAGTAGCAGAAAAGGCTAAGGTAGCCGCTATTTCGGTAATAATTTCTTTTTTGAATTGCTGTTTTGTACCAAATAATTGAGACCCAGAAACATCTACCATCAACATCATGGTCAACTCTCGTTCTTCTTCGAAGACTTTGATGTAAGGCTCATTATATCTTGCAGTTACATTCCAATCAATATTTCGAACGTCATCTCCAAATTGATACTGACGCACTTCGCTAAAAGTCATACCTCGCCCCTTGAAGGTAGAATGGTATTCTCCTCCAAAAATGTGATCGCTCAAGCGTCTTGTCTTGATCTCAATTTTCCGAACTTTTTTTAGTAACTCTTTAGTATCCATTTTTTATTTTGTCATTCCGCACCAAATGCGGAATCTATCAAATCATACTTCTTATCTAATAATTATGAGATTCCTGCCTTCGCAGGAATGACAATCCTATGGTACTTCGATCTCGTTTACAATTTTATTGATAATATCTTCCGAAGTAACATTTTCTGCTTCTGCTTCGTAAGTTATTCCAATACGATGACGTAATACATCGTGTACTACCGCTCTAACATCTTCAGGAATTACATATCCTCTTCTTTTTATAAAAGCGAAACATTTTGCAGCCGTTGCTAAATTGATACTTCCCCTTGGAGAAGCTCCAAAGTTGATAAGAGGCTTTAGATCTTCTAAACCATATTTTTCAGGATAACGAGTAGCAAAAATAATATCGAGTATATATTTTTCTATTTTTTCATCCATATAAACTTCTCTTACTGCTTTCTGCGCACTAAGAATTTGATCTATGGACACCACAGGATTTACTTTTTCGAAACTACCTTTTAGATTGGCCCTAACTATTAATTGCTCTTCTTCTAACTTAGGATAATCAATAACTGTTTTTAGCATAAAACGGTCTACCTGTGCTTCTGGTAATGGATAAGTACCCTCTTGTTCTACAGGGTTTTGTGTTGCCATTACTAAAAATGGTTTATCCAGTACAAAGGTTTCATCTCCGATTGTAACCTGTTTCTCCTGCATCGCTTCTAGCAGCGCACTTTGAACTTTTGCTGGAGCACGGTTGATCTCATCTGCCAAAACAAAATTTGCAAAAATAGGTCCTTTCTTTATAGAGAAATCATTCTCTTTCATATTATAAATAAGGGTTCCTACCACATCTGCGGGTAATAAGTCTGGAGTAAACTGTATACGACTAAAGCTTCCTTGTACCGCTTTAGACAAGGTATTAATAGCTAGTGTTTTTGCTAATCCGGGAACCCCTTCTAACAAAATATGTCCTTGTCCTAGTAATCCTATAAGTAATCGTTCCACCATATGTTTTTGACCTACAATTACTTTATTCATTTCTAAAGTAAGTAGATCGACAAAGGCAGATTCTCTTTGTATCTTCTCATTGATTGAAGCAATATCAATAGAACTATTTTCTTCCATCTATTCTTTTTTTTAAAGGCGTGAATTTAACATTCATGTTTCAGCAATGCAAATTGTTAAAATATTTTTCTTGTTCTTGTTAATTATAGGTTAAATGTATCCTCCTAAAATACGCTTACGCCCAAATTTTACAGTATATTTAGATCTTTTACTGAAAAACGGACGTAACAGTTTTCATCGGCTTTCGCGATGATGTTCTAAAAAGACGAAGGAGGAAGATGGATGTTGCAAAAAAAGAAATTAAACAAAATAATTCGATATATGAAAACGGCATTGATAACAGGAGCAACTAGTGGTATAGGAAGATCAACCGCTTTTGAACTTGCTAAACATCAAATAAATTTAATATTATGCGGAAGAAGACAAGAGCGTTTGGATCAGTTAAAAAGTGAATTAGAAACTGTAGTAAAGGTACATACGCTGTGTTTCGATGTAAGAGAAAAAGAAAACGTATTTAAAAACATTTCAGAACTTCCCAAAGAATTTGAATCTATTGATATTTTAATCAATAATGCTGGAAATGCTCATGGACTAGACCCTGTACAAACGGGAGATATAGAAGATTGGGATGCTATGCTAGACATTAATGTAAAAGGATTATTGTATGTTTCTAAAGCAATAATCCCAAAAATGATTGCTAAAAAGTCTGGTCATATCATTAACATTGGATCCATTGCTGGTAAAGAAGTATACCCTAACGGAAATGTATATTGCGCAAGTAAACACGCTGTTGATGCTATCAACAAAGGAATGCTAATCGATCTCAATGTTCACGGAATTAGAGTTGGCGCAATACATCCTGGATTAGTAGAAACAGAATTTAGCAATGTTAGATTTAAAGGAGATGATACCAGAGCAGATGGAGTATATAAAGGTTTTGATCCTCTAAGACCAGAGGATATTGCCGATATTATTGCCTTTGTGGTAACTAGACCTTATCATGTGAATATTTCGGATCTCGTTGTACTCCCAACAGCACAAGCTAATAGTGTTATTGTGAACAAAAATTGATAATTTGTTTATTATCATCCTATTGCAGACCCAATAAAAATAACTAAGTTTAACAGGGAAACGTGTGGACTGCTATTTGTGAATGGAATGATTAATAAACGCCTTCTTATCAAAAACCTACTTGCTCATAATGACGAAAACAGTTTTTATGACAAAAAACGTAAACTTAATATTGGTGAAAAAGAAGGCAAAGCAAAGTTTTTAAAACATATTTGTGCCTTATCCAATTCCAATCCTAAAAACAATTCTTATATCGTTATTGGCGTAGAAGATGAGGATAATGAAATTGAAGGTGTAGATTTCTTTGATGATAGTAAAATCCAAAATTTGGTTAATGCATATTTACAGAACCCTCCCATAGTTTCTTATGAGAATATTCCTTTTCCTCATTTACCATCTGACAAAGTCGTAGGTTTGGTAACCATAAGACCGCAAGGAGGAAAATTATGTGCGCTTCGAAAAAACATATGGAAATACTATGGTGGTAGCGTCTTTTTTAGAGATGGAAGCATTAGTATGCCCAAAGTTTTTGATATCGAAATCAAAGATGTAAACTCTGAAATTGTTAGTGCTATTGAAAGTCATGCTCAAAATAATATCGAACTGACTCTTGACGGTGTTTTTGATTTTATGAACTCCCGTAAAGACTATAGCCCTGCTTATAAAGTTTTTAAAGAGTATTTTGTGGTATGCTGGGCAGCGAAAGAAAAACGCAAAAATGGTAAAACCTATTATTCTCGAGTAGATATAGAGCTTATTAATGAACATGTAAAACTCTTTTATTCAGAATTAGATGAAGTATCTATAACTTTATCAGAAGATCAGTTTAAAATTGTGGAGTATGTATATATGGGACTACAAGATACTTATGAATATTATCCTCTGGAAGAAGTAGTCATTACCTTTAAAGCGAATGGAAGTTACGATATTGATAATAAGCTACTCTTTAAACCTCCACAATTTGACAAAAAAACACTTTATCATTTGTACAACAGTAATAATGCCTTGATTGAAAAATTAAGAAATAAAATACCTCTTAACAAGAATGATAAAGCGGATATGATAAATCTTCCTGCTACCTATCTTATTTGTTATTTAAATAAATTCTCTGAAGCCAAAGACAAATTGGAAGAAGCAAAACCATATCTTAAAGCATACAATTCTGATGTATATTCTATGTACAAAGAAAGTATGCGGATTTTGAGAAAAGTAAGATATAATTAAAACAATCCAATCACTAGGCTATATTCTTTCGATTTTCGTAAAAACATTCTTATATAAACCTGTTCTTACCTCTCAAAAAAATGTAAAACAGTATCTTGGCTTTTTAAATATTAAACATGAGTAGGACTATTGTTATTGGAGATATTCATGGAGCTTTAAAAGCGCTTCAACAACTAATTGAAAAAGCTAACATCACCAAAGATGACACCATAATCTTTCTAGGAGATTATGTAGATGGATGGAGTGACAGCGCTCAATTAATATCTTTTCTTATGAATTTACAGGAAACTCATAATTGCATTTTTATTAAAGGCAATCATGATGAACTCTGCTATACTTGGTTAACTAAGAACACCTATAATCCAAAATGGATGCAACATGGAGGTCAGGCGACTATTGATTCCTATAGCCAATTACCTAAAGAAGAGAAAACAGCACACCTTAGATTTTATGAAAGGCTATTGAATTATCATATTGATAATCACAATCGATTATTTTTGCATGCAGGATTTACAAATTTGCATGGTCCTCATCATGAATATTTTGACAAATTATTTTATTGGGATCGAACGCTTTGGGAAACCGCTCTTGCCATAGATCCTAAACTAAAAAAAACAGATTTAAATTACCCAAAAAGACTGCTGCTTTTTGATGAGATCTATATTGGTCACACACCCGTGACAAGAATAAACAAAACAACTCCTGTAAACGCTACTTGTATATGGAATATCGATACTGGAGCAGCTTTTAAAGGTTCCTTAACAGCTATGGATATCGATACTAAAGAATATTGGCAAAGTGATCCTGTGTATACATTATACCCTGATGAAAATGGGAGAAATTAATACCTCTTTATAGTAATCTACTACGTAATCATCGCTCTAAAGAGCGATTTTTTTTGCAATATGTTTACCAAATCCCATATAAGTACACTAATGATAAATAAAAGATTAACAAATATATTCCCTACATATGAAAACTTTATCATTCATCATTGCTTTTTTGGCTTTAACAAACTGTATCGCTCAAAACAATTGTAGTCCTTACTATCCTTCAAAAAAAGGAACAGAAATTACTTTGCATCATTTTAATCACAAAGACAAGCTAACTTCTAAAACAAATTATAAAATAGTAGATATAAATTCTACAAGTTCAGGATCAACCATTAGCATTCAAATGTCTATGATCGATGCAAAAAAGAAAAAAACAATAACCGATACTCAATTTTCTATTGAATGTAAAGATGGTGTTACTTCTATTGATCCTGAAACTATTATTTCCCCTCAGCTATACAAACAATATCAGAATATGGATTATACGATTGAAGGAAAAGGTATTGATATTCCTAATTCATTAACTGTTGGTCAACAGCTAGAAGATGGATATGTATCTATGTCGATCGATGCAGGTGTTATGAGTATTGACATGAAAGTGAACTTACTAAATAGAGAAGTGCAATCAAAAGAAATCATTACAACCTCAGCAGGATCCTTTGAATGTTATCTGATTAGCTATACCAACGAAGTTACTATGAGCATGGGAATGAAACGGACATTTATAGTAAAACAATGGATTTCTAAAAATGTTGGTTTGGTGCAACAAGAAACCTCCAAACCTAATGGGAAATTGGTAAGCAAATCTGTTTTAGCAGCCTTAAATTAGCACAAGTATTGGACTTAAAATATTACATTAAACAGATATAATTTCGCTATCCTCGAGAAGTTCTTCTTGTCGAAGTCGAAGTAATATCTGAGCTACCGCCACAGTATCTTTTTCACAATAAATTAGTATACGATCGATATCATTTTCTTCGTAATACACATTTCTTACCTGACTGCCATCGATATCATCTTTTGGAGAAGGAATGCCTAATATATTTGTTAGCAACTTAAGAGAAGTATAATGTTTATAATCTCCAAATTTCCATAAATCCATGGTGTCTAAATGAGGAACTTCCCATGGTTTTTTACCAAATAAATTAAGCTTATAAGGCAAACTTATATTATGGATAATCATCCTTCTGGTAATGTATGGAAAATCGAATTCTTTTCCATTATGCGCACATAACAAGTGATGTGGAGTATTAAAGTGAGATTCTATCAAGTTTTTAAAATCAACTAGTAGCTGTTTTTCTTCTCCATAAAAAGAAGTTGTTCTAAAGGATCTTGTTTCGCCTTTAAACTTAAAATACCCTACAGAAATACAAACAATTTTTCCAAACTCTGCCCAAATACCTGCTCGATCATAAAACTCTTCTGGAGAGAATTCTTCTTTTCGTTGATATTTTGTTTTATCAGCCCACAGATACTTCATTTCATCTGTCAACTGATCAAAGTTTTTTTGCTCGGGAACTGTTTCTATATCCAGAAACAATATATGTTCTAAATTAATCTTATGAAGCATTTTCTAACATTTGATAAGCTTCTTCTATGTAGATAAAAAAATCTTCACTAAAAGAACCTTCTGGTAATCCACGATGATGACCTAATCTTACAATAATAACATCATCCTCTGGAATAGTAATTACATATTGACCTAAAATACCGCGCATTACAAAAATCTCTTTATCTAAATGATCTGACAACCAAAATCCATAACCGTACATATCATCATTTTCAAACCGCTTTTGAGTAGCCAACTTCACAAATTCTTTAGGTAATATTTCCTTACCATCAAAGTTTCCATCATTCTTAAAAAGAACCCCAAAACGCGCAAAATCTCTTGCATTACTTGCAATACAACAATATGATTTTTCCATTCCACTCTCTTCACTATCTACTTGCCAAAGTGCATCTTCTTCCATACCCATAGGTTTCCAAAAACTTTCACTCAGATAATCGGACAGCGTTTTTTGTGTAGCCTTTTCAATGACCATCCCCAATAATTGAGTATTACCGCTTAAATACACAAACTCTTTTCCGGGTTCATCAATAATTTCTAGGCCATTCATAACTTCTCTTAGTTCTGGATCATAATACGCTCTGGCTGTAATTGAGAAAGGACTCGTATAATGCTCTGTCCAATTTAATCCAGAAGACATAGAAGAAAGATCACCAACGGTTACGTTAGCTGCTAATCCTTCTGAAAAAGCAGGCAAAAAATCGCCTATGGGTTGATCTATACTTTTAATATATCCATCCATAATAGCCTTTCCTAAGAGAGCTGTTGTAATACTCTTGGCCATCGAAAATGAATTGGTCTTAGAGGTTGTACCATAGCCATCCGCATAGTTTTCGTACCATATTTCATCATTCTTGATGATCATAAAAGCTACGGTCCCCATTTCTTTATTTACTCTATTTAATGTTTCTGTTGGAGTAGCTTTGTTATAATCGGGATGTAATTTCCAGGGAATAGGTGTATCGGATTTTTTTATAACATGGTTATCAAAATATGTGTAGTCGTCGATATAAGCAGTTGTGTGTCCTGTCATGTACACAACTCTAACTCCTTTAAGAATATAATCATAATCAAATATGTAAAGTAGTATGACGCACAGTAAAATAATTGCAACTAAACCTTTGAATAATATTTTAATAATTTTCATGCAGATCGTTATTTGAATGTCTAAGGTATGAAATAACCCATTATCAACGCATTGATACTAATTAAAAAGATTCTACAGCTATTTTATCAGGTCCCTAAAAACAATAAATATAATCAGATGAAAATAAAGTAGGTATAAAAAAATGCCTGAAAGATATCCAGGCATTTATTTCAACGTTAGTTTAATTCGATTAAGCTATATTGCTGTTACACTTAACTTTGTTAGATACCAGCGTTGAGTTTGTGCAATATATGTAAGCAAAAAGAAACATCAGTTTAATATTTCTATTTATAACAATCTTAAGTTGTAACTTTACTACAAACCGAAAATTGGGGTTTCGGCAGACGTAACCATAGTGTGTTTACAATATTATTCTCATCAAAGCTATATACCGACGTTGTTCTTATCAAAGTTAGAAGATAATTCTCTAATAAAAATCGATACTATTTTTTTGGTAGTTCTGAGTGTATAAAGTGTATGTTTGAATGTATAAGTTGCACATGGACTACCAAAAATATTATGCATTCATAACATTTATTGTGGGAAAAAAGCTATAATTCTACTTATCAAATTAAGGAAAAAGAGACTGTCTAACACTAAATTAAATCACATTTAGCCTTTGATAAAGTTCTTTTTTGGAGTCTCTTGCTATAGGTAGTGATTTTTCATCCGACATTACTACATATCCGCCCTGATCCTTAACCAAAGTATTAACCTGATCTAAATTGATCAAATAGGATCTATGAATTCTAAAAAAACCAAAAGGTTCTAGCTTGGATTCTATGTATTTTAAATTTTTAGAAATAACAATTTCTTTTTCGTTCTTTCGGATCAAGGTTGTATAGTTTCCATTACTTATACAATATAAAACGCTGGGAATCTTAATTACATGCGTTCCTCTTGAATCAGTAATAGAGATTTTTGGAACTTCATGAATTTTAGAATATAATTCTTTAAAATTGGCAATTACTTCTTCCTTACTCTCTACTTTTTCCTGTAACTGAATTGTCTTATTAATGTTTTCTACTAAAAGTCTTGGTTCTATAGGTTTTAGCAAATATCCTATAGCATTATACTTATACCCTTCTACGGCGTATTGATTATAGGCAGACACAAAAATAATTTTGAAATCAATAGTTTCCAGCTCTTCCAAAATATCAAAAATGGTAATCGAGCCTAATTGCACATCGAGGAATACCAAATCTGGATTTTCATTCGATAGTCCTTCAATAATAGAATTCTTATCCCAAGCTTCGCCTATTATTTCTACTTGTGGACAGTAGTTTTTTAGTAGTAGACTTATATTTTCTCTATCCTTTTTTTCATCATCAATTATAAAACATTTCAAAACATTTTCCATCTGCTAACTTTCTTTAATAATTGGCAATGTAATAATCACTTCGGTTCCTGCTGGCAACCCTTCATCATTTTTCAGATCATTTATGATTATATTCGCTTTGGCAGCTACTATTTCGTTTAAGATTTCAAGCCTCTCATAAGTATTCTCGGTAGCAATTGACAAATGAGACGTTTCATTTTTTTTATTTTTCAGCTTTTCTGAGGCTTCTCTACCAATACCATTATCTCTAACGTTACATACTACCGTATTGTTTTCCTTTTTAAGTTTTATATTTAATTTCCCTTTAAAAGGAGAGTGAGAAAACCCATGAATAATTGCATTTTCTATATATGGCTGGATCACCATTGAAGGAATTTTAGGATCCTGAGCTTCTAAAATAGGATCCACATCAAATACTGCATCAAAACCTTCTTGAAATCGACCTCGTTGCAAACTAACATATGACCTAATTACCTCAACTTCCTTATTAAAATTAATATAGACACTATCTGAGCTGTTTAGTACATTTCTAATCAATCCAGAAAGCTCCGTCATATATTCATTCGCCTTTAGATTGTCTTTTTTCAAAATATAATTCTGTAGTGTACTAAAGGTATTAAACAAGAAATGCGGATTCATAGAAGATCTCAACGAAGTAAGTCTTGTTAATGCTAATTTTTCATTGATCTGATAATACTTTATTTTACTTCGGTATGCCCTAAACATAAAGACCAAAACAGTGATGCATAAAAGTATTCCTAATAAATAACTCAACCATTTTGATTTACTTACTTCTTTTTCAATCTCAGAGTTTTTCTCCTCTAAACCTGAAATAACCTCTTCTTTTTCGAGAAGTAAATTCTTGCTTTCATTTTTTGCTACCTCTTTACTCACTTTTACCTTTAGCTGGAGAGATTCTAAATCTCTAATCTCTCGCAATGTCTTAAGACTAGCTTTAATATTTCCTCTTTTTTCATATAGCTTGGAAAGATCTTCTTTTACTGTAATAAGATCCGAAACATCCTTTTTTCTTTCAAAATATTTTTGTGAAATTAGAAAGTACTCCAAAGCCTTTTCATAATTTCCTAGGCCTGTTTGAATAGCACCCATAGTGTGCATTAATCCAGGATATAAATCATCTCCATCTTTATAAGTAAGATTATCATTATCCCATGATATATTGGTTCTAATTACTTCTAAAGCTTCTTTGGGCATGTTCTTCAAATAATACGACCAAGCGATATTATTATACACCATGATACAATGTCGTGAGTTTACTTTTTCCTTTTCACAACCTAATGATGCCATTCTAGAATAATATAAAATCGAATCTACCTGATGATCTGGATATGAAGCTGATAAATTTAGATAGGTAGTGGGTTTTCTTTTCTTCGTATCTGCCGAATCAACATAGGATAATGCTTTTTTAAAATCCATTTTAGCCTGCTCCTGATCTCCGATATCCAGAAATAGCACTCCTCTATTTAAAGAAAGCTCCCACAAGAATCTCGTATTATTTTCCTTATGCGAAAGTTCCAAACCTTCTCCAAAATACTCTAAAGCCTTTATGTATTCACCTATTCGATTATGAATAGTCCCTAACCTACTCTTTATATATATCAGACAATCTACATCATTGGTTTCTTTGCAATTCTTCTCTAAAAAATCCAGAACTTGTAATGACCTTATATATTCTCTGGTCTTGGTGGTAAAAAAGTATTCAACTCGTTTAATGGACAGTTGTAAACTATCTACTTCATAACTATTCTGAATCAAAGTAAAAGCTCTGTCGTAGGAATCTTTAGACGCTTGGATTTGTTCAGCGTTAAAGAGACTATCTCCTTCTTTTATTAACTTTTCTATAGATTTCTTCTCTAGATCGTATGTTTTTTTTAATTCCTTGTCTAAACCATCTTGGCCTACCATTTGGAAACTTACTCCTAATAAGAAAAAGAAAAAATAGTATTTGAAGCTTAACATTAAAAAAGAGTTTGTTGTTTTATGGGACTTTCATGATCTAACAACCATTTTTTACGCCATAATCCACCAGCATAACCTGTAAGAGAGCCATCACTGCCAATTACACGGTGACAAGGAATCACTATCCAAAGTGGGTTTTTTCCATTTGCAGAAGCAGCAGCTCTAATGCATTTTGGATCTCCTAAATTTTTGGCGATATCTAAATAAGTAACCGTTTTACCAAACGGAATTTTGGTTAGCTCTTTCCATACTTTTTTCTGAAAATCAGTTCCTGATGGATTAAGTTTTATATCAAAGTGATCTCTTTTCCCTTCAAAATAATCCTGCAGCTGTGTCACAGCTTCCTTAAGTGTTTCTGGAATAGTATTAGAATGTTCTTCTTCGGTATTATTTGTAATTGAAATTTCAGAAACCCCCTTTTCATCGCCTGTAATAGAAGCAATGCCTAACGGAGTTTCTATGAAGGCAGTGGCAATCACTCTCCTTGTTTTTCAGTTAAAATACCCAATTTTCTTGCTCTGATTTCCCAGTTTTTACGTGCTAAAATCTGCATATCAGTCTCATTATCACTTTCATCTACAATCTCTAGACCTAATAGTGTTTCGATAACATCTTCCATGGTTACCAATCCACTCACAGAACCATACTCATCTACTACCAAAGCAATATGATTTTTGGTTTGAATCAATTCGTTAAACAAATCAGGAATAGGTAGATTTCTGGTTGTAAAGATTATAGGTCTTTTTATCTCTCCTAAAAGCTTATGACCATTTTGATTAGCCATTTCTTTGAAAATTTCGTCTTTAAGTACCTGACCTGTTATATTATCAGCTTTATCCTTATATACAGGAATTCTAGAAAATCGTAGATTTTGATTTTCATTAAAAAATTGTTCCACCGTTGTGTTTTCTGAAGCAGTTTTAATAACCGTTCTAGGCGTCATTACATCTTTGGTCAATACTTCTTTAAACGTTAGCAAGTTTTTAATGACTCTAGATTCAGACTCTTCAAAAACACCTTCTTCTTCTGCAATATCAGCCATTGCTGTAAAATCTTCTCTACTTAATACAGATCCATGATGTCCTTTACCACCTATTAATTTTGTGGTTAATTGTAAAATCCACAGAATACCTGTCCATTTTAATGGCCAAATTAGTATGTTTAAGGCTTTCGCAGTAAAATTAGCAAGTTGTTTCCAATAGGTAGCTCCAATAGTCTTTGGTATAATCTCCGAAGCCACTAAAATTAATATGGTCATGATCGATGATACCACTCCTACCATAAGATCTTCAGTCATTTCCATGCCCAAAATTGTTGTGGTCTTTGATCCATAAATTTCTGCATATGCTACTTTTGCCTGAACACCTACTAGAATTGCACCAACCGTATGCGCAATGGTATTAAGTGTTAAAATAGCGATCAACGGTCGATCAACGTCTTTTTTTAATTTTTCTAAAGCGGTTGCATATGCTTTACCTTCCTTTTTCTTAACGTTTATAAAGGTTGGAGTAATACTTAATAATACTGCCTCTAAAATAGAACACAAGAAAGAAAAGAAAATAGATACAACTCCGTATACGATTAGTAATGCCATAATTATTTATTAGTTGGTTTTGCTAAAGTACGGATTTGGTATTCATTTGTAAAAATAAAAAGTAAGAATACTTATTGCTACCAACCCACATATTTAGGAGGTTTGATTTCATTTAGATTAAGATATACGATAAGCTGCCCTCTATGATGGGTAACATGATCCTGTAACAAATTTAATATTTGAAGCTTTGATTTAGGTCCTGCAAAAAAATCAACTTTATCTGCTAAAGTCTCCTCTGATGTCTGTTCTATCCGAGCATGTGCCTTATCGAAAGAATCTTTTACAAACTGTATCAATTCATTTTTGGTATCTGGTGCACTTTCGTTAAATTTTTGTCTATCAAATTCCTCTTCAGAAAAATAGGTTGTGCTTAACCATGTCATATTACCACAGATATGTAGTAACTGAGATTTAAAGTCCATTTCTCTCTCTGAAGGTCTAAAGGCATACTTATCATCAGGCATTGATTCTGCCATTGCTACGAGATATGCTTTAGAGTTCTCCCATTTTTCTAAAAATGCAGATTTAGGAGTAAGCTGTTGTGCCATGCCAGGAAATGTTATAAAAACTAAAACAAAAAATACATGCTTCATTACTTAGAACTCACTTCATTCATATACAAAGCAATTGCTTCTAATTCCTCATCGGTAAACTTTTCCAGTCTAGTGAAATTGGTTTTCATTACAGCATAATTCTCAGGATCTACAATAGGATCTTTCTTTTGTCTCAAAAATCCAACTACATCTCCGTTCTGTTCTTTGTAAATCTTCATAATAGCAGTTACACTTGGACCAACAGATTTTTTATCCATTCTATGGCAAGAGTAACAATTTCCTTTTCCTTTGAATAATTTCTCACCTAATTCAAACTCAGGAGACGCTGTTTCTTTCTTCCCTCCGATTACAATTTTTTCTTTT
Source organism: Aquimarina sp. 433 (assembly GCF_054054605.1). NCBI lineage: Bacteria > Pseudomonadati > Bacteroidota > Flavobacteriia > Flavobacteriales > Flavobacteriaceae > Aquimarina > Aquimarina sp. 433. Next base: position 152,563 of record NZ_JBSWZK010000012.1, on the reverse strand, counting down.
TCCTGCTTTTTTTCTGACTGACAACTTGTAGCGATACATACAACGCTTAAGAGTGCAATAACAATGTTTTTCATTTGTGTGATCTTAGGTGTTAAATAAATTATCTATATCTTTTTTAAATCTCTCTAAAAGGTCTTTAGAGAAATTAGTGATTACTTTTTGTTCGTTAGCTTCTATTCCATCTTTAGCTTCAGCAATTCTGGTTAAGGCATAGATCATAAAATCGTACTCTTCATCCGGACCGTTATCCGAAAAAACTTCAATTATTTTTTTATATAAGGTTTCGATATCACTATCATTCCTGTTTTCATAATCAAAAGACCATTTTATATCTTGTCCTTTTGGATGCGCTTTTAAAATTTCTTCTAATACATTGACTTCTTCTTTTTGAATGACACCATCACTCATTGCAATTACATACAAAAGTTCTCCAAAAGTCTGATACAATCGATCTCTGCTTACCATAAAATTTTTCTTTAAAACTATCCTAAAAGTCGAACTACATCTTTTGCAAAATAACTAGCAATGATATTAGCTCCTGCTCTTTTAAATGCTATTAATTGTTCCATCATAATAGCATCGTGATCCAACCATCCTTTTTCTGCTGCGGCTTTTAGCATGGCATACTCTCCGCTAACTTGATACACGGCTACTGGCACATCCACAGCATCACTTACATCTCGCAAAATATCCAGATAAGCTAATCCGGGTTTTACCATCACAATATCGGCACCTTCATCGATATCCATCAATGTTTCTTTTATTGCCTCATCTCGATTAGCAAAATCCATTTGGTATGTTTTTTTATCTCCAAAACCTGGTGCCGAATCTAATGCGTCTCTAAATGGACCGTAAAAAGCTGAGGCATATTTAGCACTATAACTCATGATGCCTGTATTTTTATAACCTTCGGATTCTAGCAATTCTCGGATAGCTAGTATTCTTCCATCCATCATATCACTGGGTGCCACAAAATCCGCACCTGCTTGTGCATGAGATAAAGACATTTTGGCTAAGACTTCGCAAGTAGGGTCATTTACAATATACCCATCTTCTACAATACCATCGTGTCCGTAAGAAGAGTACGGATCCAAAGCTACATCGGTCATTACCAACATTTCGGGAGCTACTTCTTTTACTGTTTTTATAGCACGCTGCATAAGACCATCTGCATTGATTGCTTCGGTTCCTTGATTATCTTTTAAATTATCGGGTACTTTTACAAAGAGTAAAACCGCTTTTAGTCCCATTACCCATAACTCTTTGACTTCATTCTTTAATAAATCCAAGCTATATCGATAATATCCAGGCATCGAAAGTATCTCTTGTTTTACATTCGTTCCTTCAACCACAAATAGTGGCACTAAAAAATCATTGGGTGTTATAGTATGTTCTCGAACTAAAGATCTAATAGCTTCTGTAGTTCGTAATCTTCTATTTCTGCGTAGTTGATGCATTACAATGTGCTAGTAATTAATAAGAATGGTAAATATACCAACTTATCCCTTAATTCCTCACTCAAGATTTTCATAAAATTGAACCTAATTTGTAACAATCTATTCACATTCCCTACTAATTTCATTGAAGTCCATTTTAAAAAAAGAAAAATGATAAAGAAAATCATAATTGTTGTAGGAATTATCATTGGTATTGTCACATTACTTGGTGCAGCGGGTATATACTATACTCAACCGAATGAACATTTCGTTTTGGACTTTATAAAGAAAAATCCGGATAAAGCTGCAATAAAACTTATACGTAATGATTCTATAATCGCTGAAAAAAATGTTGATAAGGAGATGCCTTTGGCAAGTACTGTTAAAATAATTCTCGCTATCGAATATGCCATCCAATCCGCAAGTGGAACATTAAATCCAGACGAAGCTATTGCAATCGAAGAACTAGATAAGTTTTACATCCCTAATACCGATGGTGGTGCACACCCACAATGGTTAACATCCGTGAAATCAAAAATTACTGATAACGGTATATCCATTAGAGAAATTGCGAAAGGAATGATTCGATATAGCTCGAATGCTAATACCGAATGGTTAAGTAGAAAGTTAGGCTTGGAAAAAATTAATCAAAGAATAGATAGCTTAGGTATAACTGATCATACAGACATATACTATCTCGCATCTTCCTTATTTGTTGGGAAAGAAAAGTTTCCTAATAGCAAGGGAAAAGATTTAGAAAACAAACTTAGAGACCTAAGCATCGAAGAGTACAGAGAAATTACCAATACTATCCATTCAAAACTAGTAAAAGATACTATTTATAAAGCTGATAGAGAAGATCGGGGATTGAATATTCAAAGAATCTGGTCTGATAATTTACCTGCATCCACAGTAAATGAATACGCTCAATTAATGCAAAAGTTAAATTCTAAGTCATATTTTGATTCAAAAACTTATGAGTATTTGGATGAAGTGATGGAAGGGCTAATGGAAAGTGCAGGAAATCAAAAATGGTTTACCCATGCTGGTATGAAAGGAGGATCTACAGCATTTGTTCTTACCAAAGCGCTATACGCTACTGACAAAAAAGGTAATACTACAGAGTTAGCGTATTTTCTAAATGATTTAGGGATTATGGAAAGCAAAAAGCTTCGAGCAAGCATGAATCAATTTGAACTCAAGATTTTAACGGATAAAGAATTCCGTGATAAACTTGCTAAGACATTAAATAATAAATAATTACAAACAATAACTTATACAATAATACAGTACAGAAATTTGTACGAATTATTAAACTTAATAAACGATAATTACTTATGCTCACGATAAAAAATTTAAGCAAAACATATCCAAATGGAACCAAAGCTCTTAATGATGTAAATCTTACCTTAGAAAAAGGAATGTTTGGCTTATTAGGACCTAACGGTGCTGGTAAATCAACATTAATGAGAACCATTGCTACGTTGCAATTGGCAGATACTGGATCTATTAATTTCGATGGAATTGATGTATTTAAACAGCCAGAAGAATTAAGAAAGATATTAGGATATTTACCACAGGATTTTGGTGTATATCCAAAGGTTTCTGCAGAAATGATGCTTAATCATATAGCAAAAGTAAAAGGAATTACCAACAGTGCTGAACGAAAAGGATATGTTGCTGATCTATTAAACAAAGTAAATCTATATAAGTTTAGAGATCGTAATCTTGGCGATTTCTCTGGTGGAATGCGACAACGTTTTGGTATTGCACAGGCATTACTGGGAAATCCAAAACTTATCATCGTTGATGAACCTACTGCTGGCTTAGACCCTTTAGAACGTAATCGTTTTCATAATTTATTAAGTGAACTAGGAGAAAATGCGGTTGTAATTCTGTCCACTCATATTGTAGACGATGTTACCAATCTATGTAAGCATATGGCAGTGTTTAATGAAGGAACCATCCTTGCGCAAGGAAACCCTCAAGAATTGTCTGCTACACTTAACGGTAAAATATTTAAAAAACAAATTGAAAAATCTCAATTAGAGCATTACCAAAACAACTATACTGTACTCTCGAATTACCTAAGAGGTGGTCAGTTTTTTATCAATATCTATAGTGAAACAACTCCTGAAGAAGGTTTTGAGCAAATGGAAAATGGCTTAGAAGAATTTTACTTCTTTAGTATCAATAAAAATCAAAAGCAACCTGTATAATTATGAAAGAAATATTTTTATTCGAATTACAATATCGCTTTCGTAGACCAGCTACTTGGATTTATGCTGGTTTAGGTTTAGCTATGGCACTTTTAGTAGCGGTATTTCAGAAATCAATTACTGCTCAGTTTGTTAATAGTCCTAATAATATTATCGATGTTATTGCTCCTATTTCTGTTATTTCCATTTTCTTTTATGCGGCAATTATGGGAGTTCCTATTTTTAGAGATCAGGATCATAAAACTGCACAAACGTATTTTACCTTTCCGATTACTCAAAAATCGTACGTTTTAGGAAGGTTTTTTGGAAGTTTTGCCATAGTAACTTTCCTAAACTTATTTATTGTTATTGGAGCCATTATCGGCTTTACAACAGGAATGTATTTGGATCGACCAGATTATGGTAGCTACGACTCTTTTAACTTGGCGTCCTACATACTACCATTTATATTTATTTTAGAAATAAATGCATTTTTAATTGGATCTCTATTCTTCTGTTTAATGGCTTTTTTCAAAAAAATGCCAATCATTTATCTAGGAGGTATCTTTTTATTCTTGCTTTATAGTATCTCTGGAAATTTATTATCCAATTTAGATAATCAGTGGTTAACGGTTTATTTAGACCCTTTTGGTGGTAGAGTATTTTCTTATGTGAAAAAATATTGGTCTATCAATGAACTAAATACAAACCAATTACCAATCTATGGTAAGTTTCTACTTAATAGGATGATGTGGCTTGGTCTTGGATTATTATTTTTCCTGTTGACCTTATTCAAATTCGACTATAAAAAGTTCTTAATTTCTGGTAAGAAAGAAAAGAAAAGTAAAAATGATCAGGAAGCACCATCTTTTGTCGGTGGTATTTCTCAGATATTTGATAAAAAAACAGAACGAGGAAATCTTTTATCACTTAGTAAAATTGAGTTTTTATCGATCGTAAGAGACCCCGTTTTTATCATATTAATCATTATTGGTATTATCATATCCTTGATTACCATTTTTAATGCCAATGAAACCTACGGTACACCCAACTCTCCGTTAACGAGATTTATAGTGACCTTTATCTCTGGAGGAATCTCTCTTTTATCTGTAGTAATTTTAATTATCTATTCCGGTGAAGCTGTTCATAGAACTAGAAAAAACAAAACCTTTGTATTTTATGATGCGCTGCCAATAAACAATACCAGTTTATACTTTTCTAAAGTGCTATCTTTAGTGGGAGTAGCTGTAGTATTGGCGTTGGTAAATATTATCATTGGTATTTTATTCCAAACTTTTAATGGTTATTTTGGGTATGAATTAGGAATGGCTGCCTTGTACAATTTTGCATTAATCCTTCCGAATTTTATTGCTACCATTTTCTTGTGCTTTTTTGTGCATGTTTTGGTAAACAATAAGTTTTTAGGTCATTTTATCATTATTCTAATATATATCGGACTTCCTCTTTTAGTGGCATTAGCGTTTAAAAGTAGTAATCCTTTACTTATATTTTCGGGAACCACACCCTTCTTCTTAAGTGACCTTAATGGATTTGGTCATTATATGCATGGTGCTTTTACACTTAGCATGTACTGGATTTTAATGATGGGTATTCTATTAGTAGTAGGAACCTTATTCTGGAATCGAGGGTTTTTCTCTTCGGCAAAAGAGCGATTTATACTCGCTAAAAGAAGGCTTAACTTTAAACTGGTAGGTGCTTTCCTTTTAGTAATAATTTCATTCTCATCGGTGGCGGGTTACAGCTACTATAACCTGAAGGTACTGAATCGTATCGAAGATGGTGATTATTTTAATGAAATTGCTGCCAATGCGGAGAAAAAATATGGTCGATTGATCAATCAGGCACATCCACAAGTAACAGATCTAAAAGCTTATATAGATGTATATCCTAATGAAAGAGGATTAAAAGCAATCGGAGAGTTTAGCTTAATCAACAACTATAGCACTCCTATTGACACCCTGTTATTAAATGTACAATATCCTGCATTACATACACAACTTGAGGAAATCACCTATAATGGCGAAAACATCAAGCCTGTTATTTCTGATACTGTTAATAGAATGTATTTCTATAAATTACCTAATACACTGCAACCCAAAGGAACAGCAGAGTTATCTATTGCTATGTCTGCAGAAACCAAGGGATTCTCTAATAGTATGGAAACGCAGGTGCTAAACAATGGTACATTTTTAAACAATTCTATTTTTCCTAGTTTTCATTATGATCGAACTCTTTCGGATAATGGAGTTCGTAAAAAATATGACTTAGAAAAATTAGATTACTTATTTCCACCGAGAACTGATTCTACAGCGCTTAAGAAGAATTTATTTAACGAAGATGCGAATTATATCAATTTTGAAGCTATCGTAAGTACTTCTTCTGATCAGATTGCTATTGCGCCTGGTAAATTAGTAAAAGAATGGAAAGAAGGCGAAAGAGCTTACTTTCATTATAAACTAGAATCCCAAACAGATCTTTTCTTTAATGTAGTCTCTGCAAGATACGATGTAGAAAAATCTACGTGGACGGCTCCTAGCGGTAAAAAGGTGGATATAGAGATTTATCATTCTCCAAAACACAAAAAGAATCTACAACATTTTATAGATGGAACTAAAGTAGCTTTAGAATATTGTTCTAGAAACTTTTATGAATATCCGAATTCTGTTATTAGAGTTGTAGAGTTTCCAGCACATTCTACGTTTGCACAATCATTTGTAACTACGATTCCATATTCTGAAGATTTTGGATTTGTAGCAGATTTCGAAAAAGCAGAAGATTTTAACTATGCATTTCGTGTTACAGCTCATGAGGTTGCACATCAATGGTGGGGACATATTGTTACTCCTAGTAAAACTTCTGGAGCTAATATTATTTCAGAAACCTTAGCAGAATATTCTTCTTTAATGACCATGAAAAAGGAATATGGAGAAAACGGTATAAAAAACTTTCTTAAGTACTCTTTGGATACGTACTTACGAAGTCGTGCCTTTAGTTTTAAACCTGAAAGATCTTTAATCAATGTGGAAACGGGAGGTTATATCTGGTATCGAAAAGGATCTATGGTGATGTATGAGTTGCAAGATATCATTGGTGAAGAAAAAATCAATACCGCCTTAAAAGGGTTCTTAAATGAATATAAAAATTATGAAAAAGGAGTTTATCCTACCTCAAAAAATTTATATGATGCGATCTATAAAGTAGCACCAGATTCTCTTAAATATTCTGTAGAAGATGGTTTTAAAAAGATTGTGTTGTATGAAAACCGTGTTAAAAAAGCGCAGACAAAAAAACTAGATAACGGAAAATACGAAACTACCTTTACTGTGGATTCTAAAAAAATCTACTACGATGATGAAGGAAAAGAAGAACGTACCGATGATAAAACCAATTATATCGAAATTGGTCTGTTTGGAGAGGATATTATCGATGAACAAGACGTTCCTCTTAAAAACCCATACTATCTAGAAAGAAAGTGGTTACAACCTGGCGAAAATACCTTTACGATTACAACAGATCAAAAACCAGAAAAAGCAGGGATTGATCCATATAATAAATTAATAGATCGAAACTCTAATGATAATCTATTAGGAGTAGAAGAATAGATCTTATAAGATTTTAGTTAGTTAAATGCTGAAAATCACGATATGAAACTTCTGTTTCTATTGTGATTTTCTTTTTATATCGCATTCTGTAACAATTAATTCTACCATTCGTCTTCTTCATATAGTAATAAACCAAGCAACCCTTATAGACATTTCAGCGTCTATACATATAGATCAAAAAACGAAATCATCAAATCATGAATATCAAAAAACTTACAGTATTTTCTATTTCCTTATTATCAGGTTTTATGCTATCGGCACAAACCATAAGTTCTACCGTAGTTGATAAAAAGACTAATGAGCCCATTCCATACGCTACTATAGAATTAGCAAAAAATAGAGGTGTCATTACAAACGAAGAAGGAAAATTCAGCATCACGTTAGATGAAAAACTTGCTCAAATAGATTCTATCTATATCTCTTCTATGGGATATCAAAAAGTTGGAATTGCATTAAATGCAATTTCTGATAGCATTATATATATAGAACCTAAAGCTATTGAACTTAGCGGTGTTTTTATCTCTAATAAAAACCTAACTATCGATGAGATTATCGATAATGTAAAAGATAATCTAGCACAAAACTACAGCACTGATTTATCTCATAAAAAACTATTCTACCGACAATCCGATTTTAGTGATTTACATAAAATCAATGTGAAATTTAAAAAATCTACGATTAAAGAATTTAATAAGAAATTTATCGATAGCGTTATCTCTATCATTCCTAGAAAATCTGCGTATTATACGGAAGCATTATGTGACTTATATGGTGATTATGATAAACAAAAACTGAATATCATTAAAGGAGCAGAGTTATATGACAAGAGTAATGATGGTTCTATGGAAGCGCTCTCGGATAAACTCGAAGATATCCTGAAAAAAAATGTAAAGCCTAATTCCTACCTAAAGATTAAATCAGGTTGGATTCTAGGTACAAAAGTACAAATGGATTCTATTTTTGATGCTAACGAAGAAGCTGCAGAAGTTAAAGAAGAGATCGAAAAACCTAATAAAAATGAAGAAAATTACTTCTTAAACTACAGAAAATCTTCCTTAAAAAGTTTATTATCTAGCATGTTCTTTCAGGAAGACTCTCAGCTGAATTTTATTGATAAATCCGGAAGATATCGATTCGAGTTAATCGATTATACTACCATGGATGACAGCAGCGTATATATTATCAATTTTGAACCAAAACGAGGAGCTGATTTTAAAGGCACCATGTACGTAAACACCGAAGATTTTGCGATCATGAGAGTGGATTATGAAAATGTAAAAAACTTAAGAAATTTTGGGTTATTGGGAATCAGTTTTCACGATACTATGTATAAAGGAAAAACAATTTTTACAAAAGGTGAAGATGGTAAATATGGTGTGCGTTATATAGAAAAAACGAGAGGAAATGTATTCGGAATCGATCGACCACTAAAGATCATCGAAAAAAATAAGTTTGTAAAAGGAAGACGCAAACAAAACGAACTATCCTTAGGTTTAGATATTGGTGCTGGTGAGATTAGCAAATACGAAGTAGTTGTTTTCGACACCAAACCTATTACAGAAGCTGAATATCAAAACAGTAAAGAAAATAAAAGCATTAAACCGCAATATATGTCTAAATATGATCCAGAATTTTGGAAAGGTTATAATATCATAGAACCCAATACAGCGATCAAACAATTTACGGCTATCGAAGGAGAGTCCTAGAAGTAAATCAACTTTAGTTGCTTTCTATACTATCCAGACCTTTGAACCAATAAGATATTCGTCTTATTTTAAGAATAAATTACCATATTGGTATAGTTTTTAGTTGTAACTATGTAATAGATACAATAGAAGTTAGACTTTTATCCTGTAATTTTACGAATCTACTGATTTATGAAAAAGAATAAGATTACATTATTACTTATTGGTTTAGGGTTCATTTTTTTTACCGCAACTGGGCAAACGATACGCTCTAAAGTAGTCGATAAAAAAACCAATCAACCAATCCCTTATGCAACCATACAGATTGGAAAAAATGAAGGTGTGGTTACCAATGAAGAAGGAAGCTTCAATATTACGCTGGATGATATTCAATCTAAAAAAATAGACTCTATTTACATTTCTTCCATGGGATATGCAACTGTAGGTGTATCTGTGCAAAGCATCACTGATAGTATCATTTATATAGAACCAAAAGCTATAGAGCTTAAAAGTGTATTTATATCCAACAAAAACCTGGATATTGATGATATCATTGATAATGTAGACGATAATATGGAAGACAATTATCGCTCTGACTTATCTAAAAAACGACTCTTCTTTAGAGAAACCAATACCAACTTCATCAAAAAAATGGATCTTGAGTTCAAAAAATCTACGATTGAAGAAATTGATGAAAAATTGATAGATAGTATCTCCAAAGTGATTCCAAAGAACTCTGTTTTTTATGCGGAAGCATTATGTGATTTTTATGGAAATGAAGACAAACAAAAACTAAGAGTAATTAAAGGAGCCCGCTTGTATGACAAAAATAATAATGGTTCTATAGAGGGGATTTTCAAAAAGATGGAGAAAATTTTTAAAGACAATGTAAAACCCAATTCATATATCAAAATTAGATCTGGATTGTTTAGCCAAAAGGTTCAGGTAGATTCTATTTTAAAAAACAATCAAGACGCAAAGGATATTGCTGATGGCATTGACAATCCAAAGGAAAATTTGTTTTTCAAATCCAGAAAAATGAACCTTAAAAACCTTTTTAATCAGACTTTTTATCAATCTGATACCAAGCTAAATGTGATTAAAAATTCGGGGCGATACGAGTTCGAACGCGTGGATTATACCATCTTGGATGATGTTGGAGTATATGTTATTAAGTTTACTCCCAAAAGAAGAGGTGATTTTAAAGGTACTTTATATGTAAATACCGAAGATTTTGCAATAATCCGAATTGATTATCAAAACGTAAAACGATTAAGAAGCTTTAACCTACTTGGACTTAGTTTTCAGGAAAATGGATACAGTGGTACCACCATCTTTAAAAAAGGAAGTGATGGCAAGTATGATGTACAGTTTATCGAAAAAGTAACAGAAAACAAATTCGGAGTTGATAGGCCTTTAAGTATTATCGAAAAAAATAAGTATGTAAAAGGGAGAAACAAGCAAAATCAGGTATCGTTAGATCTAGATGTAATTAGCTACGCGAAAAACAAATATGAAGTTATTGTATTTGATGCTAAAACAATTACCGAAAGCGAATATAAAAGCAGTAAAGAAAATAAAAACGTACAATCTACCTATTTATCCAAATACAATCCTGATTTCTGGAAAGGATACAACATTATCGAACCTAATACAGCTATAAAGCAGTTTAAGGCTATCGATGATGAAATCGAAGAATAATACTCCAATTCATAAAATCTTATCCTAATATGAAGTCTGAAATACTTTTCAGAAAAGCTAAAAAAGAAGATGCATTACAACTTTCTATTCTTTTTAAGCAAGTATATATGAAAACCTATGCTGTAGAAGGAATCACCCACGAGTTTGCCAATTTTGTATCACAAAAATTCTCTGTGGAAGCAATTAAAAATACTATTGAAAAAGAGAACTCAATGATCGTTGCTACTTATAAAGATAATCCAGTGGGAGTAGCAGAAATTGTATATGATAGTACATGCCCAATAAGAAATATCGTTCCTCCAGAATTAGGGAAGTTATATGTTCTAGATTGGTTCTTCGGAAAAGGAATAGGCAACGGATTGATTGCGTCTGTTGAAACAGAACTGAAGAACAAAGGCCAGAATGAGTACTGGCTTTGGGTGTATATAAAAAATAATAGAGCTATTTCCTTTTACGAAAAACAACAGTTCGTTGTCATTGGTAATGCATTCTTTGATATGGAAATGCATAGCTATGAAAACAAAGTAATGCAGAAAGTTATTACTTAACTAGTTTTAGTGTTTTTAATAGTGCTTCGAAATATAAATCCTCCTGTTTAGGAAAAATGGTAGTGGTATAAGCAGTATTTTTAACTACGTAGAATGAAGATGCTTCGTCTACATCATTTTGGTGCAGATTTACAATATTCTGTATAAAATCATTTATTAGTAGTACCTCATCATAGGTAATCTCTCTCCTAAATGTGGGTGCATCACTTTTATAAACCAGATAGTCATTTCTAAAACTTATAGATTTTTTGGACTCACCAGATTGATGGAACTCAAATGTAAAATCCTGCGAAGCAAATATTTTATTGATATTATCAGGAGTTGGTTCTACTTCTTTAGCACAACTCATAAAACCAATACATATCATTAATAAAATAAATCTTTTCACATGTTTGAATTTTAGTAATTCTCTAATAATTAAAAAAGGTACTGATAAAAATCAATACCTTTTTTATAAGTTGTATTAAAACCCAATTAAATTCTTCTTCTTCTTATTTTGAAGCAAGTCGTTTAATAGAACTTTCAAAATCTACGTTTTCAAGGTTACTAATAAGTAATCCAATTCCTCCTGATCTGGAAGCAACAATATATTCTGCTTGATATTTCTTTTCCATTTTATATCCTTTCAGATACTTTAACTTCACGATTTTTGAAGTTGGGGTAAAGAAAAATCTTCCGTGTATTCTTTTGTAGCGTACGTCTTGACTCTGAGCCTCATCTTTTAGTTGTCTGCTTAAAGCTTCTACTACTGTAGCCGCTCTGTGCTCATCTAATTGATAATAATCGCAAGCGTAGATAAAAACGTAATTTTCTACATTTCTTTCATCAACGAATAATTGGAAATCAACATTTTTATCTTCGATCTTCTTTAATTCTTCTAAAGCAATCTTTTTAAACTTAGGACTATCTTGTAGTGAATCTAGTCTTACTTTAAATTCCTCAGGAGTTGTTTTCTCGTACCCTTTCGTAAGCATAATAGTATTCTTACGAAACGTTATGGTATTTTTTGAAAATTTAGCAAATTTGGGTTTCGAACTACCACCGCCGGAAAAATATTCACATCCCGTAATACAGATGACAGTTAATAACAATAGTAGAATTTTTTTCATACAAATTTGGGTATTAATCGGTTAATAATTATACATTAAGCCACATTAGTTGACGCAAGGTAATAAAAAAATCCTTATAATCAACACTTTATCCTAATTTTTAAGCACTTTAACGAGTGAATTTTTAATAATTACCGTTTTTCACCTCCTTTTTCGTAAGATTACACCCACTCAATAGGATTTTTTAACACTTCCAGTAAACGCGCCTCTTCGCTTCCTTTAGCAGGATGATGATCATATTTCCACTGTACCTGAGGTGGTAAGCTCATTAATATACTTTCTATTCTTCCATTTGTTTTTAATCCAAATAATGTTCCCTTATCATGCACCAAATTAAACTCTACGTATCTTCCTCTGCGAATCTCTTGCCAATCTTTTTGGTCAGTTGTGTAGGATATTTCCTTTCTTTTCTCTACAATAGGAACATAAGCCTCTAGAAAACTGTTTCCAACCTCAGTTACAAACTCATACCATTGAGACATATTTATATTATCCGTTTTTTTACAATAATCAAAAAACAAGCCTCCCACTCCTCTTCCTTCACCTCTGTGCGCATTGTAGAAGTATTCATCGCACTTCTTTTTATATAATGGGTAAAAATCTAAATCATGTTTATCGCATGCTGATTTACAAACCTGATGAAAATGTTTGGCATCTTCATCAAACAAATAATACGGAGTAAGATCTTGTCCCCCACCAAACCAACTATCTACTATGGTACCTTCTTCATCATACATTTCAAAATATCTCCAATTTGCATGAACTGTAGGTACCATTGGGCTATTTGGATGTAAAACCAGTGATAAACCACAAGCAAAAAAATCGACATCTCCTACATTAAAGTAACTTTGCATTGCTTTTGGCAGTTTACCATGAACTCCCGAAATATTTACTCCTCCTTTTGCAAAGACCGCTCCATTCTCAATCACTCGAGTTCTTCCACCACCACCTTCTTCTCTTTTCCAGATATCCTCTTTAAAAGTTGCCTCTCCATCTATTTTCTCAAGTGTTGTAGTAATAGTATCTTGTAAATCCTGGATATACTGATAAAATTTTTCTTTCATGTATTTTTATATTATTCTAAAAGCCAAATGAAACTCATCATTACTAATTCTGATGTATATCAAATCTGTTATAACTTGTTTCATTTATTTTTTTATGCTTCAATTTTTGAAACTTCTTCAAAAGATTCCTTAAGAATCAAACCTTTTTTATCTAATATTGTCACTGTTTCTGTAGAAGCAGCCACTACAGATATAGGTAATGTGATGATAAATCCTACTATTGGGATGAACAACATTAACATAAATACAATTCCATTTCCAATAGCAGTGCCTCTGTTTTTACGAACAAATTCAATACTATCTTTGTATTTAAAATGACGCTCCATTGTGTAATCCATATTGCCAAAACCAATATAATAAGCCTGAACTGCAAATATTAAAATCGTTGCTATTATTCCTACCACTGGAATTAAACTAAGAATAAGCAGTGGAATAATAAACAATAGTTCTCTAAATAAATTTCTAACATTAATACGTATACCTCGTATCAACTGTTCTCTAAACGAAGTATTACGGTGCGCATGATGTTTATGCTGATCTCCTAAAATATGTGCTTCCACCTTTTCAGAAACAGGACTCATAAAAGGTGCTGATAATGCCATTACAATATGTTTGTATAAGACCAGTCCTAAAGCTAATATCAACAAAATGCCAAAATATTTACTAATAACTGCAAAAGTTTCAGAACCCCAATCCCATACCCATGCTTTTGCAATAAATCCTCCTAGCGGATCAGACAAAAACCACGAAAGCGCAAAAAACAAGATTCCTGTTAGAAAACTGATCAAAATCGGGATCGCAAAATACTTCCATAAGCCTAATTTAGAAATCAATCCAAAACTGCCGAAATACGCTTTAATACCGTTTATTATATTTTTAATCATGATACTACAAATTGGTTAACTCCTTATAAGTAGTGTTTTAAACAAATTTGTTTCAAAATTTACACAGCAATATCTTCCTCTGGCACCTGATCTTCTCCATTTACAACACTTTTAGACCATATTGCTAATCCAAAAGTAAGAACTCCCAATCGACCTATAAACATTAAAATTATAATGATCAATTTCCCTATTTCACTTAGTTCTGAGGTAATCCCAGTACTTAATCCGACTGTTCCAAGCGCTGATGCAACTTCAAACAATATTTGTTCAAAACTAAAAGATTCTGTAAAAGATAAAATAAATGTTCCGAGAAATATTAAGGTTGTATAAAAAATAAAGGATGAAGTTGCTATGTACAATCTTTCAAAAGGAATTGTTCGTCCTAAAAAGGTGATCCTTTTTCTTCCTTTCAGTCTACTTTTCATTATTGAAAAAACCGCTGTTAATGTAGTTATTTTCATTCCTCCGGCTGTTCCTGAAGGAGAAGCTCCAATATACATCAATATCGTAGTAACCAACAACATTGGTAAGACAAAAGCCCCAAAATCAACTGTATTAAAACCAACTGTAGTCATAGCACTCATAACTTGAAAGAAAGATGCTAATACTCTCTCTTTTATTGGAAGTCCATATATCTCTGGCTCAAAAAAATAGAAAAACACAAAACCAAAACTTAATAAGATAATGAAACCTATCAATACTATTTTAGTAGTAAAACTAATTCTATGTGACTTTTTTTTTAGTCTAAGAGTAAAATCTGTGGCCACAATAAAACCCAAAGATCCCGAAATAGCTAAAAAAGCAATAATAGCATTCATAAAAGTATTATCAACATATTCCGTAAATCCAGTATTAAACAGACTAAACCCAGCTGTACAAAAAGCACTTACACTATGAAAAACTGCATTCCACAATGCTATTCCTGTAGACATTCCTTCTATTTTAAAAGCAATAAAAAACAGAATACTTCCCAAAATCTCCATAAAAAAAGTAAAGAAAATAACAGATTTTAAGAAGTCTTTTACCCTTATTGTTTGAGGTAAGGTAAACTCGGAAGTTAATAGTGTTTTATGCCAATGCGTTATCTTTCTGGTAGTTGAAAGAATCATAAATGTTGTAAAAGTTAAATAACCAATACCTCCTAATTGAAAAAGAATCAATATAATGAATTGACCAAAAAAATTATAACTATCAGCAATACCAACTGTAATTAAACCTGTTGTAGAAACTGCAGATGTAGCCATGAAAAGGTTATCAAGAACAGGTATAGATACTTTTTGAAATAACGGAAAACAAAGCAAACAAAAACCAACCAGAACATAAGTAAAAAAGCCGTATAGTAAATTTTGTTGTGGAGACCAGCTTTTCTTGAGACTCAAGTAGTTCTTGTAAAAAAGTTTAAGTTTATTCTTCATCATCTGTAGACTACTATACTTTCATAATAATACCTTAATCCTCCTCAATATAAACCAAATCGTTCGAATAGTTATGCAATTTAGATACCTCTAACACTTTTTTGGCATTTTTAATTTTTAATTCTAAAAAACTAATAATTTCTCCTTCTGTAGCATCCTTTAATTTTTTGAAATATATCCTGCCAAGCTCGTTGTTATGTAAATCCATAGCTTGCTCCAAAGGTTCATTTGGAGCTAACTTTTCATGCAAATCAGTTATTCTTTTTGCCCAATATTCAGATTTAGTAGCATCTCCCGAAACTTTCAACACTCTTTGGCATATAAGTACATTCCATAAGCAATGCCTAAACGCATTTGCTTTTCCATGAAAATGATGTTCACCTTCGTATAAAGAATCACAGATAGCTAAGGTTCTTTTTGTAGCAATAAATGTCGGAATAATATACAACGGTTTTTGTAAACCCAAGCCTATTACCTTAAACAATTGCCTAATATTAAGACGTTTGATTAGGCTTACTATTGTCATTATTACCCTTTGTACTCTTTTACTGCGTCTACAAATGCCTTCGCATTATCCACTGGAATATTTGGTAAAATTCCATGTCCTAGATTCACAACATATTTATCTTTACCAAACTCATCGATCATTTGTTTGACCATCTTCTTAATATCCGACGGCGGTGATAACAGTCTAGAAGGGTCAAAATTACCTTGTAATGTTATATTTCCTCCTGTAAGATATCTTGCATTTCTTGCAGAACAAGTCCAATCTACACCCAATGCTGATGCACCTGATTTTGCCATCTCACCCAAAGCAAACCAACAACCTTTTCCAAAAACGATTACTTCCGTTTCATCTTTTAAAGCGTCTACTATCTGCTGAATATATTTCCAGGAAAACTCCTGATAATCTACAGGTGAAAGCATACCTCCCCAACTATCAAAAACTTGCACTGCATTGACCCCAGTAGCCACTTTTTTCTTCAAATAAGCAATCGTAGTATCTGTAATTTTCTGCAGTAACTGATGAGCAGCTTCGGGTTGAGTAAAACAAAATCCTTTCGCCTTGTCAAAATTCTTAGAACCTTGTCCTTGCACTGCATAACATAGTATCGTCCAAGGAGAACCCGCAAAACCAATAAGGGGCACTCTATTATCTAATTTCTCTTTCGTAAGCGTAATAGCGTCCATTACATATCCTAACTCTTCATCGACATCTGGAACTACCACTTGATCAACATCCGCCTGAGTTCGAATGGGATTTGGTAACCAAGGACCAATTCCATCTTTCATCTGTACTTCGATATTCATAGCTTGTGGAATCACCAAGATATCACTAAATAGTATTGCTGCATCAGGACCAATAATATCAATAGGCTGTACAGTAATTTCAGAAGCCAATTCTGGTGTTCTACATCGTGTAAAGAAGTCATATTTTTTCTTCAAAGCCATAAACTCTGGTAAATATCTTCCTGCCTGACGCATCATCCAAACAGGTGGACGTTCCACAGTTTCTCCTTTTAAAGCTTTAAGAAATAAATCATTTTTTATCATATCCTTTTATCAAAGTATTTGACCGCCTGAACAATCACGTTCTCTACGGTTGGTTTATTGGCAATAATAATATTATCTGTATGCGCTTTTGCCTCAGAGGCGGTTGTACTTCCGATACAAAAAACCATACTCTCTTTAATCTCATTCGTAGAAGTATAACTTTCTACTCCCGAAGGGCTAAAGAAAAGTATTCCATCAAAAACTCTATCAATTTTTGTAGACTTCTTTAGCGTTTTATAGACTACTATTTCTTCTAAACTTATTTTATTCTGAGAAAGAATAGATGGTAGTTCATCCCTTCTAAGGTTTCCGCAAAAAAAGTGAAATTTCTCTTGCTGATAATTCCTAACAATAATTTCGGCAAGATCTTTCGCATTCTGGGCTGCTTCAATCACCTCGATACCTCCTTGCTGCAATAGCTTTTTCGTATTATCTCCAACACAAAAGCATCGTTGGATCGTAACTCCAGAATTTAGCATTACTTTTACCGCGTTCTTGCTGGTAAATATTGCATTTTGTATGAGTTGATCAATGGTTACATTCAAAAATTCAATCTCGATCGCATCATATTCCACAAATCCGATTCCCGAGTTTAACAACAATTCTTTTTGCGAATAGGATAATTTTTTTGTGGATAATATGGTAGGCTCTACTTTCAATTATTGTAACACTGCTTTAATTTTTTGCATTAACTCCTTACCTCCATTATCTAATACCCTTTCGGCACAACGGATTCCAAATTCATTTACATACTCTAATTTAATAGTCTCTGCAACTTCAATCTTCTCCTTACCATCTAAGCTAAATAATGCTCCAGTAAAATGAAGTTCATCTTCTTCTATAGTTGCCAAAGCTCCAATTGGTGCTGTACAACCGCCTTCTAATTTTCTTAGGAACTCTCTTTCTACATGAACACATATTTTAGAATGCTCATGATCCAATTTTTCAAGCGCTTCTAGACAATAAGTATCATCTTCTTTGGCTACTACCAACATAGCTCCTTGGGCAGGAGCGGGAATCATCCAATCTAGATCGATATATTCCTTAGGTTTTAAGTCAATTCTTTCTAATCCCGCTGCCGCAAAAATAGCTCCATTCCAGTCATTATCTTGTAGCTTTTGCATTCTGGTATTTACATTTCCTCTAAGATCTACAACAGAATGTTTAGGATATTTATGTAACCATTGTGCTTTTCTACGCAAACTTCCTGTAGCAATTGTTCCATTGGTATTTAAAAAATCAACACCTTTATGTACTAAAATATCATTTGAATTTGCACGTTCCAAAATCGCAGCCTCTACAATACCTTTGGGTAAGGCCGTGGGAACATCTTTCATAGAATGTACGGCAATATCAATATCGTTATTAATCATAGCGACATCCAATGTTTTGGTAAAAATGCCAGTGATCCCTAATTCATATAAAGGTTTATCCAAAATAATATCTCCAGTAGACTTCACAGGAATCAAGATCGTCTCGTGTCCAAGCTTTTCTAATTTATTCTGAACTGTTTTTGCTTGCCAAAGTGCTAATTCACTGTCTCTTGTTCCAATGCGGATTTTCTTATGTGTCACTATTTATTTTGTATTTGGAATACTTTCTGAATCAATTCAATACTTTCCTCAGAAGCAGTGTTTTCATCTTTGAGATGACTAGCAAAATGATTCGTTATTTTTTGTATAATGCGATCACTAATAATCGTAGCTTGCTCTTCGTTAAAATCTGCCATTTTTTTACGCTGTAAATTGATTTCAGCATCCTTAAATGAGGCTAGTTTATTTCTTAAGGCTTTAATGGTAGGAGCAAATTTTCTAGTTTCTAACCAACTATCAAATTCAGACTTTACTTCTTCTATAATAACCTCTGCTTTCGGTATATGAACTCTTCTTCGCTGTAAGGTATCATCTGTGATTTTCGATAAATCATCCATATGCACTAAAGTAACATTTGGGAATTCTGACACATTAGAATGAACATTTTTTGGAACTGATAAGTCTAAAATCAATAAAGACTTATTGGTATTAATAATTTCCTTCGTAATCGTTGGTTGCTGAGCTCCAGTAGCCACAATTAGAACATCCGCTTTGTTCACCTCATCTTTGAGTGTTTCATAATCTTTTACAATAAGATTAAATTTTCCTGCTACTCTTTCGGCTTTGTCCCTTGTTCTATTTATCAATACAATGTGATCATTTTTAGTATGTTTTACTAAATTTTCACAAGTGTTTCTTCCTATTTTTCCTGTTCCAAAAAGTAATATGTTTTTGTCAGAGACATAAGGAACTCTAGCTAAAATATATTGTACTGCTGCAAAACTCACAGAAGTAGCGCCACTGGATATTTCAGTTTCATTTTTAATCCTTTTACTTGCCTGAATTACCGCATTGGTTAAACGCTCCAAAAAAGGATTAATCATCTGTATCTTTTTAGATGTTCGAAATCCGGATTTTAATTGTCCGATAATTTCAAAATCACCTAAAATCTGGCTATCCAAACCTGTTCCTACTCTAAAAAGATGATGTACAGCTTTGCTATTTTTATGAACATAAGCAACCTGTTCAAACTCTTCTACAGTTCCAACAGTATGTTTACATAAAAGCTTTATTAACTGAAAAGGATGTTGCGCAAAACCATACAGCTCTGTACGATTACAAGTAGACATTACCAAAAGACCTTCGATACCGTCTTCCTTTGCTTCCTGAAGAACTAGACTCTTTGCCTCATCATTAAGACTAAAATGACCGCGCACCTCAGCATCAGCCTTTTTATAGCTGAGACCAATTGCATAAAAATGTGATCCTTTTGTACGTAGGTGAGGTTCCATTGGGCCGTCTCAATTTTTCCGTAGCAAAAATATCCTACATCTAGTTTAAAAAATAACGCTTAAAGGTTTTAAAGTATCGAAATGCGTTGTTTATCTCTTTAAATAGTCAAAATCACTTAAAAACACTTATTTTTGTATGGCTACCATAGATTTCAAAAATATCAATTTAGATTTATTCTAAATAAATACCACATAGAAGATGGAAATACAGTTAAAAAATAACGCTCCAGGCATAATGGAAGAAACCATGATCGAGGACGGTTTCTTTATACTTAAGTTCCAAAACGAAACGAATGATAGTCAAAGGATTATACGAGACATTAATAGCAGCTACATTCAATTTCACTTCTGTGTAAAAGGTAACACCAAGTTTAACTTTAATAACGGGAGCTATTCGATACCCTTACCAGATAAAAAATCTCTTTTATTATATAATCCTCAGAGAGACTTACCTATGAACTTGGAAATGGAAAAAGAATCATCTCTCATTTCACTATTAATTTCCATCAAAAAATTTCATTCTCTTTTCTCTAAAGAAGCAGATTATATTCCATTTTTAGGAGAAGGTAATCGTGATAAAAAATACTACACGGATGCCGATATTTCTCCTTCTATGACCGTTATTTTAAATCAAATTCTAAATTACAATCTACACCGTTCTATTAAACTCCTATATTTTAAAGGAAAATCGTATGAATTACTGAGCCTTTATTTCAACAAACCTGAAGATGCAGATATTGATCAGTGTCCTTTTCTAGTGGATGAAGAAAATGTGCTCAAAATAAAACAGGCTAAAGAAATAATTATTTCCAGAATGGCTGAGCCGCCAACTCTCCAAGAATTATCCAAAGAAATTGGGCTACCATTGGGTAAGCTCAAAGATGGTTTTAAGCAAATCTATGGTGAACCAGTATATACCTTTCTTTTCGATTATAAAATGGAGGTAGCTCGCCAGTTATTAGCAACTGGAAGTCATAATGTAAATGAAGTTGGCCTAAAGGTAGGATATAGCACAGCAAGCCATTTTATAGCTGCTTTTAAAAAGAAATTTGGCACCACTCCCAAAAAGTACGTGATGAATCTAAGCTAAATATAGAATTTTAAGATTCTTTCATTGGAATTCCTTCCCCTTTCTGTAGAGAAACAATAGAGTCATACATTCCTCTATCATCAACATCTGGATCTGCTAAGACAGAAACAAATTCAAAATGTTCTAACAATTCTATAATAAAAGGTAACTTTTCATTTTCTACGTCTACAATAATACGTTTCATTTCAATGCTTTTTTGATCTTATAAAAATAAGAAAATATTATCTGAGAACTTTTAGTTTAAAACATTTTAACTTGTCTCTCCATTGTTTTAAGAACTAATCCAAAACGAATTCCAAGAATTATTAAGAAAATTGTTATTATCAATTATTAGATCATTAAGTCTTATTATAATTTTATGATCTATCCATTGAATAGTTTGTATTTTTACGTTTCGAAAAAGATAAACTATGAGCAAAGGTGTACTTCTTGTTAATTTAGGATCTCCTGACAGTACAGATCCCAAGGATGTAAAGAAATATCTTGGAGAATTTTTGATGGATCCTAGAGTTATTGACGTTCATTTATGGGCTAGAACATTATTGGTAAAAGGTATTATTCTAAATACACGTCCTAAAAAATCCGCAGCTGCTTACAAAAAAATATGGTGGGAAGAGGGTTCTCCTCTAATAGTCCTTTCTGAAAGATTACAGAAAAAAGTAGCAGAAAGAACCAATGTCCCCGTTGGATTGGCAATGCGATATGGTTCCATGAGCATCCATAAAGGATTACAAGAATTGCATGATAAAGGTGTCGATGAAGTATTAATTGTACCACTATATCCTCAATTTGCAATGGCGACTACAGAAACAATTTTGGTACTTGCCGAAGAATTAAGAAAAGAACATTTCCCTCATATGAAAATATCTGATATTCCTGCTTTTTATGACAAAAAGGAATATATAGATGTACTATCAAACAGTATTTCAGAACATTTAGAAGGTGTTGAATATGACCACCTTTTATTTAGTTATCATGGTGTTCCAGAAAGACATATCCGAAAAAGCGATATTAGCAACGGAAATTGTAAAATGGATGGCAAATGTTGTTTTAAGAAGGGGTCTGTACAACATGAATTCTGTTATCGTCATCAATGTGAAATGACTACGGTTCAGGTTGCTAAAAAATTAGGATTAAAAAATGGCACCTACTCTACTACATTTCAATCCAGATTAGGTTTTGATCCCTGGTTACAACCGTATACAGATAGAACCATAGAAAGAATGGGGAAAGAAGGTCTTAAAAAAATGGCTATTGTTACTCCTGCTTTCGTATCGGATTGTCTGGAAACATTAGAAGAAATCGCCATGGAAGGAGAAGAAATTTTCCATGAAGTTGGCGGAAAAGAATTTACCACAATTCCTTGTTTAAATGATCGAGACGATTGGGCAGATGTACTTGGAAACTGGGTGAACGAATGGATTGGAGAAAAAATTCCTGTATAAAGAATGGCGAGAATAAGCTCTGAAGCTTTAGGAACTAAACCCATCGGAAAACTTCTTATTCAGCAGGCAGTACCAGCCTCTATTGGAATACTGGTAATGTCTTTAAATATGATTGTAGACACTGCTTTTTTAGGTAACTGGATTGGTGGTCTTGCAATTTCTGCTGTTCAAGTGGTTATTCCTTTTACCTTTTTTATTGGTGCTATTGGATTAGCTATTGGAATTGGGGGGAGTTCAGTCTTATCAAGAGCATTAGGGTCTGGAGACAGAGATAAAGCGCTACGTGTCTTTGGAAATCAAACCACCTTAACTTTTTTAATATCTGGTTCATTAGCTTTAATTGGTTTAATTTTTCAAGATTTTTTTATAGGTTTTTTGGGCGCAGAAGAATCTTTTAAAGATTATGCACTTATTTATTACAGAATAGTACTCTATGGCATTGTAATGCTTTCTATGTCGATGATGGGTAATAATGTGATCCGAGCAGAAGGAAAACCTACATTTGCAATGGTTGCAATGATATTACCCGCTATTGGTAATATTTTTCTAGACTACATTCTCATTAATATTATGGGATACGGAATGGAAGGTGCAGCTTGGGCTACTTTTATAAGCTATGCGATTTGCTTTGGTTTCATTTTGTGGTTTTTTATCGTAAAAAGTGAATTGCCTCTTAATGCAGAATGTATTAAGCTAAAAAAATCTATTGTAAACGAAATTAGTGGACTTAGTTTTGTTACCCTCGCCAGACAAGGTACTATTGCGGTATTAGGGATTTTACTTAATAACGTTTTAGGAAATTATGGAGATGAATTAGACATTGCTTCTTACGGTATCATAAGAACAGTATTGATGTTTGCACTTTTTCCAGTTATCGGGGTAAATCAGGGTTTTATGCCTATTGCTGGATACAATTATGGTGCAGAAAAGTTTCAGAGAGTTCGAGAATCTATTAATACATCTATTACGTATGGAGGAATATTAGCTATCGTAATATTTCTAATAATAATGGTGTTTCCACACCAATTCATTTCTATTTTCGTAAGTACTAAAACTTCTTTGGATCCTGAAACACTTGCTAATAACAAGGAAATTCTTCAGCGAACGCCGTCAGCCCTAAGAATTGTGTTTTTAGCTACTCCTGTAATCATCGTACAATTAATCGGTTCCGCTTATTTCCAATCTATTGGAAAAGTAGTTCCTGCTTTATTGTTGAGCTTAACAAAACAAGGTTTTTTTCTAATCCCACTTATCTTAATGCTACCTCCTTTTCTTGGTGTTCTAGGTGTATGGATTGCTTTTCCAATCGCAGATGTATTATCCACTATACTCACCGGTTATTATCTAAACAGAGAAGTTAGAAAAACACTAGTTCTCCCAAAAGGCGTATAGTCTATTATTCTTGTAACACGATTTCATCTTAACCAGTAGACTAAGGTTAAAGTTACGTGAAAATCTTTTTCAATACGCTTTTATTCCTGATTTTAGTAGACCATCAAATCTACACTGTGGTTAATCAACACCTAGGCGTAAACTATAAACTCAACTGAATGTACTCAAGAATCATCAAACTCACTCTTATTACATTTTTTGTAATAGGCAATTTTTCATTGGTAAATGCACAAACGTATAAAGAAGAACTTTATAACGCCTTAGAATATCGATTAGTAGGACCTTTTCGAGGAGGTAGAAGTGCTGCAGTAACAGGAGTTCCTGGAAAACCTAATTTATTTTATTTTGGCGCCACTGGAGGTGGTGTTTGGAAAACTACCGATGGTGGAAGAACCTGGGAAAATATATCTGATGGCTTTTTTGGAGGTTCTGTTGGTTCTATTTCAGTATCTAAAAGTGACCCAAATGTAATCTACGTCGGTGGTGGCGAAAAAACACTTAGAGGAAATGTGTCTTCAGGATATGGTGTATGGAAAAGTGTTGATGCTGGTAAAACATGGACTCAATCAGGTTTGCCAAAAAGTAGACATATTCCTAGAATTGCTATTCATCCAACCAATCCAGATATCGTATACGCGGGTGTTTTAGGAAACATCTACAAACCAACACAAAATCGAGGTGTTTACAAAAGTATAGATGGTGGTAAAACATGGAACAAAGTACTTTTTTCGAATCAAAATGCTGGTGCGGTTGATTTAACTTTAGACCCTAACAACCCTAGAATCTTATATGCTTCTACTTGGAACGCCAGAAGAACACCTTACAGTTTAAGTTCTGGTGGAGATGGATCTGCCTTATGGAAAAGTACAGATAGCGGTAAAACATGGAAGGAAATTTCGAAAAATAAAGGTTTTGCTAAAGACACTCTTGGTATTATTGGTGTTACTGTTTCTCCAGTGAACAGCGAAAGAGTTTGGGCCATTGTAGAAAATAAAGAAAAGGGTGGAGTGTATAGAAGTGATGACGGTGGTGAAACCTGGTACCTTTTAAATAGCGATCGTAGTCTTCGTCAGCGTGCTTGGTATTACACTAGGATTTATGCAGATCCTAAAGATAAAGATGTAGTATATGTGGTAAATGTTTCTTATCATAAAAGTAAAGATGGCGGTAAAAACTTCAGTAGTTTTAGAGCACCTCATGGAGATCATCATGATCTTTGGATAGCCCCAGAAAACCCTAAACGAATGGTCATAGGTGATGATGGTGGTGCCCAGATTACTTATGATGGTGGAGAAACCTGGAGTACTTATCATAATCAACCAACTTCACAATTCTATAGAGTAACTACAGATAATAGTTTCCCATATCGAATATACGCTGCACAACAAGACAATTCCACTATACGAATTAATCACAGAAGTACAGGATGGTCCATTTCAGAAGATGATTGGGAGTCCACTGCTGGTGGAGAATCCGCGCATATTGCTGTAGATCCAAAGAATAATGATATCGTTTATGGCGGTAGCTATGATGGATTCCTTACCAGAGTAAATCACAAAACCGAAACTGTACGATCCATCAGTGTATGGCCGGATAACCCTATGGGACATGGAGCAGAAGATATGAAATATCGTTTTCAATGGAATTTCCCTATTATGTTCTCAAAACACAATCCAAATAGATTGTATACCTTCTCTAATCAGGTTCATGTCACTGAAAACGAAGGGCAAAGCTGGGAAGTTATCAGTCCAGACCTTACAAGAAATGACCCTAGTAAACTAAAGTCTTCTGGAGGTCCTATTACACAAGATAATACTTCGGTGGAATACTACTGTACTATTTTTGCTGCCGCAGAAAGTCCTTTAAAAGAAGGGTTGCTATGGACAGGTAGTGATGACGGATTAGTTCATGTAAGTAAAGATGGAGGAAAGAATTGGAGTAACGTAACTCCGAAAGGAATGCCAGAATGGATGATGATCAATAGTATTGAACCTAGTGCTTTTGATGAAGGCACTTGCTACATTGCAGGTACACGATATAAATCTGGTGACTTTACTCCTTATTTATATAAGACAACAAATTATGGACAATCATGGACAAAAATCACAACAGGAATTCCTAGTGAACATTTTACCAGAGTTCTAAGAGCAGATCCGAAAAGAAAAGGATTATTATATGCAGGTACAGAGACTGGAATGTACATTTCATTCAATGACGGCGCTAACTGGAAATCTTTTCAACTAAACCTTCCTATTGTTCCTATAACTGATTTAGCTATAAAAGAAAACAACTTAGTAGTAGCTACCCAAGGAAGAAGCCTTTGGATTATTGATGATTTAACAGTTCTTCATCAATTAAATAACACTATAGCAACGGAAAACTACACTCTTTTTAAACCAAAAGACACCTATAGAATGCGTGGTGGTAGTTTCAAAGATTCTAAAACCGAAGGAACCAATCATCCTAGTGGAGTTATCACTTATTTCAACCTTAAAAAGTTTGATAAGAAGAAAGACACGGTTTCATTAACTTATTTTAATACCAAAGGAGATACTATCGCTTCGTTTAGTACTAGTGCCAAAGAGAAAAAGCACCAGTTAAAAGATTTAGAAAAAGGAGCTAATCAATTTAACTGGAATATGCGCGGTAAAGGAGCAGAAAAGTTGAAAGGGATGATCTTATGGTGGGCAAGTCTAGACGGTCCAAAAGCTGTCCCCGGAACCTATAAGGTAAGCCTAAATGTTAATGGAAAAGAGACTTCGCAACCCTTTACCATTTTAGCAGATCCTAGAGCAGAAGCTACACCACAGCAAATGCAACAACAGTTTGATTTTATTACAGATGTAAATAAAACCGTGGATAAAGCACATCAATCTATTAAAAAGATTAGAAAGATCAACACTCAGCTTAAATCATTCTCCAAACAATATAAAGATGATGAGAAAACAAAAGATTTGGTAACTAAAGCTAAAGATCTACAAAAACAATTTGGAGAAATTGAAAAAGCACTATACCAAACTAAAAATAGAAGTGGTCAAGATCCATTAAATTTCCCAATAAAATTAACTAACAAACTTGGTCATCTAAACTCTCTGGTAGGAATGGGAGATTTTGGACCGACCGCACAAGATATTGCTGTAAAAAATGAATTAACTAAACAGATAGAAACTCAATTGACACTATTTGACAAATTAATTTCTGAAGAAATAAAAAGCTTTAATACAGAATTCAATACCTTGCAGCTTAATTATCTATTTGTAGAGTAATACATGCAAGAATACTATGACTACATAAAAGCCCTGCACTTAATCTTTGTGATTACCTGGTTCGCAGGGCTCTTTTATATTCCACGAATCTTTATTTATCAAATCGAGGCGTCCGAAAAACCTTCTCCAGATAAAGAAATATTAGGCAACCAACTAAAACTAATGGCCAAGCGCCTTTGGTTCATTATTACATGGCCTTCGGCTATTTTGGCAACCGTCTTTGCTATCTGGCTATTACTATTACGCCCCGGAATTTTACATAATCCTTGGATGCACGTAAAACTAGGGTTCGTTGTTTTACTTTGGTTATACCACCTAAAAAGTCATCAGATTTTTAAACAACTACAAAATGGAATCGTAAAATGGTCCTCTAACCAGATGAGATTATGGAATGAAGGTGCGACTATTATTCTTTTTGCAGTAATATTTTTGGTTATTGTAAGAGATGCCGTTAATTGGATTTATGGGGTTATCGGAATATTATTATTAGCTGTTCTTTTAATGTTAGGGATCAAATTTTACAAAAGAGTTAGAGATAAAAATCCGAATGCTTAATTGAATTTCGTTTCAAAAACATATACCACTAAAAGCAATCATCAAATTACCATTAGGCAAGCCACACCTGATGATGCTCAAGAACTATTACATCTCAAACTACAATATTTAAAAAACACAGAGACCCTGCCGTTATTCGAAAACGAATATCCTAATGACACCGATCAGGAGAAAGAAATGATCAAAAAGTATCTATCAGAAAAGAATAGCATTATTCTTGTAGCAATGATAAATAATAATATGGTAGGCAATATTGATCTTACTGGTAGTTGGAGAAAAAAAATGGAACATACTGCTATGATTGGTATGGGAATTCATACTAAATGGCAAAATCAAGGAATTGGGACATTACTCTTGCAGAATGTTTTGGATTGGGCTATCAAAAATCCAGTCCTACGTTTGATTTGGTTAGAAGTATACGCTTCTAATATTTCTGGAATAGTTTTATATACTAAAATAGGATTTACAGAAGTTGGACGAATGCCTAATTTTTTCCTAGAAAAGGGAAAATATATTGACAAAATCATCATGAACAAGGAAGTTTCCGAAGATTCTTTACATAAAATATAAGATTTTATAGTGTTTACACTTATCTATTTATATTCCTAATTCTTCATTCACAATTAGTTCGTATCTTCGTGTAATTTTTTAACCGAGTACCGATATAAGCATATGATTAAATCCATGACAGGTTTTGGGAAGTCGATCCTTCAACTACCCACAAAGAAAATCACAATAGAAGTAAAATCTCTTAACAGTAAAAATCTAGATTTAAATGCTAGGATACCTTCTCAATACCGAGAAAAAGAGTTAGAAATGCGCAAGACCATCGCCAAAACATTGGTAAGAGGAAAAGTAGATTTTAGCTTATACGTAGAGGTAACCGGTGAAGAAAATTCCACTAAAATCAACAAAGATATTTTAATGGATTATGTTAAGCAATTAGAATCTATTCATAACCCAGGTGATAGGCTAGAAATCATAAAAATGGCTGTACGCATGCCTGATGCTTTAAAAACAGAACGTGCTGAGATTGATGAAGAAGAATTTGTTGCTATAACAAAAGGTCTAAACGATGCACTAGATGCTATAGAGAGTTATCGAAATGATGAAGGGAAAGCACTAGAAAAAGACTTCAAGATTAGGATCGAAAATATTGGAGAGCTATTACAAAAAGTAATCAAAATAGATCCTGAACGCATGGAATCTGTTAGAGAACGATTACATAAAGCGGTATCCGAGTTAAAGGAACAAGTAGATGAAAATCGATTTGAGCAAGAGCTTGTATATTATTTAGAAAAATTTGATATCACCGAAGAAAAGGTAAGACTAGCAAATCATCTGGAATATTTTACAACTACCATAAATACAAAAGATTCTAATGGTAAGAAATTAGGTTTCATAACTCAAGAAATCGGAAGAGAAATCAATACAATTGGTAGTAAATCTAATTATGCACCAATGCAACAATTGGTGGTACAGATGAAAGACGAATTAGAGAAGATTAAAGAACAATTGCTCAATATTTTATAAGTATTTGTTTATCATATTCTAATCAACAAATCGATAAATAAACGAATTCTTTACCCTATTGGTAAAATTTATATAAATGAAACAAGGAAAACTTATCGTACTATCCGCTCCTTCTGGTAGTGGTAAAACTACATTAGTTAAATATTTACTTCATAAAGAGGAATTAAATCTTGATTTCTCTATATCTGCCGCTTCTCGAGAACCTCGTGGAGGAGAAATACATGGAAAAGATTATTATTTTTTATCGCTAAGAGAGTTTAAAGACAAGATTAAAGCAGATGAGTTTTTAGAGTGGGAAGAAGTATATCGAGACAATTTTTACGGAACACTAAAAACGGAAGTACAACGAATTTGGGACAAAGGAAAACATGTAATTTTTGATATTGATGTTGTTGGTGGATTAGATATCAAAAGAATTTATCCGGATCGCACATTGGCTATTTTTATAAAACCTCCGAGTATTGAAGAATTAAAAATTCGTTTAAAAAAACGTAAAACAGAATCAGAAGATAAAATCAATATGCGTGTGGCCAAAGCCTCTACAGAAATGGCTACTGCTCCTCAATTTGACGCTATCGTAACTAATGATGATTTAGAAAAAGCCAAGGAAGAAGTGCTGCATTTGGTTAAAAAATTTATTTTAGGATAAAACTTATAATGAATATATTCCCTTCTTCAAGGGAATGAAAAATTATCATTTTTCATGAAACAAATAGGTTTATACTTCGGAACATTTAATCCTATCCATATTGGTCATTTAGCAATTGCTAATCATATGGCTGAATATTCTGATTTGGATGAAATTTGGATGGTAGTTACTCCTCATAATCCATTTAAAAAGAAAAACTCACTATTAGATAATAATCATCGTTTAGAGATGGTCTATCGCGCCACCGAATCGTATCCAAAATTACGTCCCAGTGATATTGAGTTTAAATTACCTCAGCCTAATTATACGGTTCATACCCTTGCACATCTTCAGGAAAAGTATCCCAATGATATATTTCATTTGATTATGGGAGAGGATAATCTTAAAAGCTTTCATAAGTGGAAAAATTACGAGGTGATTCTAGAGGATCATCATCTATATGTGTACCCTCGAATTTCTGAAGGAGTGACAGAACATCAATTCGAAGATCACCCAAAAATTCATAGAATCAATGCTCCTATTATGGAGATATCTTCCACTTTTATACGTAAAGCAATTCCAGAAGCTAAAAATATAAGACCATTACTACCAAAAGAGGTATGGGAATATATTGATGAAATGAACTTTTATAAATAACGTAGAAAGTTCTTGTGTATATTTAAAACAAAAGAGAATTGATGCTTCCCAATATCCAGAAAAGGATAATTATTAGTAGATACATTATATCCATAAAAAAGATAGATGTCACCAAAAATACCTAAACCGATTTTTGGAGTAATTACAAGATCATTTTCACTAAAATTTGTTTGATATTTAGTTTCTAGTCCCAAAGCCAACAACGGTATAATATTGATTTGATAACCTGTTTTTAAACTAAAAATATCATCGTTTGAAGATAAATTCCAAGCGAAAGAAAGGTAATAATCATTCGCAAAAAACCCAACATCACTATAGGTACATGTATGTCGCGCTATCCCTATTTCTGAATAAAAAGAGTCTTGAAAACCAGCTCCTGCTCTAATCGAGAATCTTTTGTAAGTACTGGAATATCCTCTAGCTTTAACACCCTCAAGATTCGATATCGAATCTTGAGGATTTGTAGGTATATTATTTTCATCTTGTCCATAACTGGGTAAAACCAAAAACAAAACGGAGAAAACGAAATACAAGGTATGATGTATCACCTCTTTTATTTACCTGGAAAATCAGCTTTTCTCTTTTCCAAGAATGCCGTTGTTCCTTCTTTAAAGTCCAAGGTTCCAAAACATTTTCCAAACTCTTGAATTTCTGTTGTAAAACCATTTACACCATCTTCATAAGCAGCATTTACAGCATGTATTGCTGCTCCTATCGCTACCGAAGAATTTCTCATAATTTTACTGGCTAGTTTTTCGGCAAGAGGAATTAATTCTTCCTGAGAAACTACATGATTCACTAAACCATAATTTAATGCTTGATTCGCATCCACCATCCCTGCTGTCATAATCATTTCCATAGCTCTTCCTTTACCAATTAATTGTGGTAATCTTTGAGTCCCCCCATATCCTGGTATCACGCCAAGTGATACTTCTGGCAATCCCATTTTGGCATTATCACTAGCAACTCTAAAATGTGCTGCCATTGCTAATTCTAATCCACCACCAAGAGCAAATCCATTAACAGCGGCAATTACAGGTGTAGAAAGATTAGCTACAAAATCAAATAATAATTCTTGTCCCTTAGCTGCCAATTGACCTCCTTGTTCTACCGAAAAATTAGCGAATTCACTAATATCAGCACCAGCTACAAAAGCTTTTTCACCGCTTCCAGTAACAATAATTACTTTGGTTTTGGCATCTTTATTTGCAGTATCAAAAGCATCGTGCAATTCCTGAATGGTCTCTTTGTTTAATGCATTAAGTTTTGATGGTCGATTGATTGTAATTGTAGTTACACCTTCATTATAAGATGTGAGAATGTTAGTATACATTATATTTCTATTGTTTGTTTAGTTTTTTCGATCTCTCTCGAAGTATAAGTAAAAATACATTCCTATCCCAAAATCTTCTACATCAGTAGACACCAATCTCCATCCATCTTTAGAATACTCATCTAATTTTTCTTGAATATCCTTTGAAGATGCTTTTAGGATATGCTCTTTATCTCTAGTTAGTTTAGAATAATAAATCAATGATTCTAGCTTATACTCTTTCACAGGTTTAGTTTTTTATAGATCTGACTTTATTTTTGGAAACTTCACCTTAAAAACAGTTCCTTTTCCTTCTTGTGAGGTAAAGGTAATACTTCCGTTATAGGTTTCCACAATATTTTTTACCATTCCTAGCCCCAATCCCATACCACTATTTTTAGTAGTAAATTTTGGCTCAAAGATTTTCTTTTTATGTTCCTCAGAAATACCAACTCCATTATCCGCCACTGTAATTACTACATCGTCTTTTTCTGTAAAGACATTTACAATAATTTTAGGTGTTTGATCTTCGGATATTGCCTGAATGGCGTTTTTTACCAAGTTTGTAACCACTCGAATTAGTTGTGTTCTATCAAACTTCGCAATAATCTCTTCTTTTTCTGAAGGAAAAACTATATACCCTTCATTGAATATATCCAACGCAAGCCCCACAATCTTTACCACGTTCAATGTCTCACTCTTCTGTGCTGGCATTTGCGCAAAGTTAGAAAAGGCAGAAGCTATAGAACTCATAGTATCTATCTGTTGAATCAACGTATCACTATATTCCTTTACTTTTTGCTCAATATTAGGATCACTTGGATTAAATTTTCGCTCAAAACTCTGTACAGTTAAACGCATGGGTGTTAGTGGGTTTTTAATTTCGTGCGCTACTTGCTTTGCCATCTCTCTCCAAGCAGCCTCTCGCTCGCTCTTTGCCAACATTGCAGCACTTTCCTCTAACTCATCAATCATACTGTTGTAGGCATTTACCAATGAATAAATCTCATCACTTGAATCACCAATACGTATTCGTTTGTTTCGTTTATCCAATCGTGTTTGATCAATAGTATCAGAAATTGTTTTTAGAGAACGTGTAATGTATTTGGAGAGAAAGTATGCTAAAATAATAGCAATCAACAACATCAATAAATATACCTGTCCAAGTCTTTTTAAAGATTCCCATAATTCTCTAGAAAAGAAATTGTCATCTTCCAAATACGGTAAATTAAGTATGGCTAAAGGTTTTGATTTATTGTCTTTGATGTATGTATATGAGGATAGAAAATGTTCTCCATTTTTTTCAGAAACACCTAAATACCTTCTTTCATATCCGTTTCCCAAAGTATCGATAATACGCTTGTCTAAAACTCGATCTACGGTATCATTAACGAAAGTTTCTTCTGATTTCACTAATAACTTACCAGATAAATCATAAATATTTATTGGTAATGCATGTTCATATGAGATTTGGTTTATCTTCTTTTTCTCTCTAAAAATTAAAGCAATATTCTCTTCAAGAACAGGGTATGTAGTACTAAGCAACGCATTATTGATAGCTATTTTTATCCGCTCTTCCTTTCTTTCTAGTCGTTCGCGATGGTATTCTTCTGCCTCTTCTTTGTATTGATATACTGTAATCGCGGCTACCAAAACCGAAGCCAACAGAACTAGCACTGTCATTGAAATAAAAATCCTTGTTCTAAGGGATAGTTTGGTAAGCTTCATAGTATTCTTTGAATCGTAAAGATAGCAAATATCACACCAAAAACTGCAGCTTCAGTATTGGTTTGCTTTCATAACAACTTGCTTTTAATTCTAAGAATTAACTAAATTTACTTAGCTTTGAATTTATGGATACTTCCTCAATACTCTCTATTAAAAATCTAAATGTTTCTTTTTCTAATCAAAAAAATGAAACTCAGGTATTATATGATCTTTCGTTTGATATCAAACCTAATGAGATTTTAGGAGTTGTAGGGGAATCTGGAAGCGGAAAATCAGTTACCTCATTAGCCATTATGGCTTTACTTCCTGCTAAAATTGCTTCTGTTTCTGGCACTATTTTATACAAGAATGAATCCTTACTAGATTTAGATCCATCAAAACTTCGATCTCTTCGTGGTAATGAAATTGCTATGATTTTTCAAGAACCTATGAGTTCTTTAAATCCTTCTATGAAATGTGGGAAACAGGTAATTGAAATTCTTTTACAGCATACCAAAATATCAAAATCTGAGGCAAAAAACGAAGTGCTTTCTTTATTCGAAAAAGTAAAACTTCCTGATATTTCCAGAGCCTATAATTCATATCCTCATGAACTTAGTGGCGGTCAGAAACAGCGTATCATGATTGCCATGGCTATTGCCTGCAAGCCCAAATTACTAATTGCAGACGAACCAACTACAGCTTTAGATGTAACTGTACAAAAAGAAATCATTGCGTTACTCAAAGAACTCCAAAAGGAATTTGAAATGAGCATTCTGTTTATTTCTCATGATTTGTCATTAGTTTCCGAAATAGCAGATAACGTATTAGTTGTATACCAAGGAAAAATGGTAGAATATGGTGCAACTCAAGAAATATTTAAGAATCCTCAACAAGACTATACCAAAGCTTTGATTTCGGCCAGACCGTCGCTAGATGTACGATTTAAAGAATTACCTACCATAAGCGATTATCTTAGTAAAGAGAAGAAGGAAATACGGTTAATTAGTAAAGAAGATCGCGAACAACTACACAAAAAACTATATAGTAAACCTCCTTTATTAGAAGTAAAAAATGTAGAAAAATCTTTTTTCACCAAAATAGGGTTATTTGGTAAGAAAGAATTCAAAGCTGTTGATGATGTTAGCTTTCAGTTATTCGAAGGAGAAACCTTGGGACTTGTTGGAGAATCTGGCTGTGGAAAATCTACCTTGGGAAATACAATATTACAATTACAAAAGGCTAACCAAGGAGAAATTCTATATCGCGGTCAGGATTTAACTAAAGTTTCATCTTCTCAAATTCGAAATTTACGAAAGGAAATACAATTAATATTTCAGGATCCTTTTGCTTCCCTAAACCCTAGATTAACCGTTGGCAAAGCTATTCTGGAGCCTATGAAAGCTCATAAACTGTACGATAACGATACGGAGCGAAAAGAAAAAGTACTGAGCCTTTTAGAACGAGTAGGATTGAACCCATCTTATTTTAATAGATACCCTCATGAATTTAGTGGAGGTCAACGACAGAGAATTGGAATTGCAAGAACAATAGCACTCCAACCTAAACTAATCATTTGTGATGAATCTGTGAGTGCTTTAGATATTTCGGTTCAGGCGCAAGTATTAAACTTGTTAAACGAACTAAAAGAAAAATTTGGATTTACTTATATCTTCATTTCCCATGATCTTGCCGTAGTTAAATATATGTCGGATCAGTTATTAGTAATGAATAATGGTAAAATTGAAGAAAAAGGAGATGCCGATTTCATTTATGAAAATCCTCAGAAATCATATACTCAAAAACTGATCGATGCAATTCCTAAGGGGTTATAAAAAACTGAATATCAACATTTCAACTCGATGTTTACCTAAACACTTTTATCTACACTAAGTTTAAATAGCAAAACTTAATGTGATGAAAACAGACTTTTTAAAAAATACCCAAAGAATAATTTCAATAGTCATTATGTCCGTTCTGATTTCTTGTGAAACGGAAATTCCTGAAACAGATAACACTGCTCCAACATTTTCCTTTAATATTTCTGGAGATGGCTTTAATCGCACCTTTACACAAGATGACGATTTTACAAGCTTACAACTAAATTTACGATCTGATACTACCTATGATTTTATCTTTTCTGGAGCCGATAGCGGTGGTGTAGAGCGAATTTCATGGCAATACCCACATGACTATATAGAGTTTTCTACAGAAATCCCATCACCTTGGGAAACTACATCTATCTCTTTTCTTAGTAGTCTAGTTTATTGGGATGGAAATGAAACGAATCCATTAACAGGAAATATAGTAGCTGGAAAACTAGTAACCAATGGAAATGCTGTAAGTATATCTTTCTCTTTTTTAGTTCGCGATTATGGAGGATTGGATAGCTCTGCTAATACAATTACCAAATCTTTGAATATTTATATTGACAATCAAAATACAGAAGTAGTTCCTTTATAAGTAATTAGGTAACATCAGAATTTTTACCATCTGATTATCCGACTACCCCTTAATTGTGCATTAAAACCCTGATATATCCATGATATTGGGGTTTTTAAACAGGAATTAAATGAAAATTAATTTTTACACAACCATCCTATTTCGTAGTTTTAGAACACGAATTTTAAATCAACTCACCGATGGGAATTTTTGACGAAATAAAGAAAAAGCTAAGTAATGAATTTATAGATATCGTAGAATGGTTAGACAATACACAGGACACGATTGTTCATCGCTTCGAAAGATATCAAAACGAAATAAAAAATGGTGCTCAACTTATTGTAAGAGAAGGGCAAACTGCAGTTTTTGTAAATGAAGGTCAACTCGCAGATGTATTTGAGCCAGGAACGTATACCTTAAACACTCAAAATCTTCCTATTCTTACTACATTAAAAGGTTGGAAATATGGTTTTAATAGCCCGTTTAAAGCAGAGGTATATTTCGTAAACACCAGACTTTTTACGGATGAAAAATGGGGAACTAAAAATCCTATCACTTTAAATGATGATCGTTTTGGTTTAGTAGAGATTAGAGCTTTCGGAACGTATGCTTTTAAAATCAATGATCCAGGTAAGTTTATTGTTGATATTGTAGGTACAGATGCTAACTTTACTAGTTTTGAGATAAATGAACATCTAAAAAGTCTGATTTCAACCCGTTTTACAGATACTGTAGGAGAAGCTAATTTTCCAATAGAATTATATGCTGCAAATACTACAGAATTATCGGAAACATGTAAAGATGTGATGCAACCTGAGTTTAACTCAGTAGGGATCTCATTAGAAAAATTCTTTATTGAGAATGTTTCCATGCCTGAAGATCTTAAAAAAGAAATCTTCGAGTATAGTAGAATTGACAAGCTGGATCTTGATAAATTAGCTAAATTCAAAACTGCAAAAGCTATAGAAGCTGCCGCTGCCAATGAAGGTGGTACTGCTGGTGCAGGAATGGGAATGGGAATGGGATTTGTGCTTGCTCAACAAATGGGCGGTATGATGAACCCAATGGGCAACCAACAACAAGCACAACCACAACAAACATCTCCTGTGGCTCCACCACCGATGCCTGTGCAAGTTCAGTACTATTACGCAGTGAATGGACAACAAGCTGGACCTGTATCTTTTGATCAGCTCAAAGCACTATTTGCGAATAGAACTGTAAATAAAGATTCTCTAGTTTGGAAGCAAGGAATGGCAAACTGGACTGCAATAAAAGATGTAGAAGAGCTAAAACCTTTTTTAGGTGGTAGCACTCCTCCTCCATTACCTGGTGCATAAGAACAATTTATAACATAAAATTTATCCTTCTTCCATTTTATCTATGGAAGAAGGTATCTATTTTGTACAACCTTTAGTATTGTAACTCCTCAATGGAAGAAGAAAAAAGAGCATTTTCTGAACAAAAAAAATCGTGTGTCAATTGTGGTGCAGAATTGACATATAAACCAGGAACTACAGAAATTAAATGTGATTACTGTGGTCATGAAGAAACAATTGTTCAGAATGAAGATGGATTTAAAGAGCTAGAGCTAAAACCCTACTTGGAAGAGATGGGATCACTTTCTCATTCTGAGGAGATACTAATGCTGCAATGTAAAAATTGCGGCGCAAATCAGCATATCGAAGAGAATTACAAATCATTGCATTGTGTATATTGTACGATGCCTCTGATCATAGAAGATGCTTATAAAGAAGATTGGATTCTTCCTGGTGCCGTTTTACCTTTTCAATTTGATCAGAAAAAATCGCATCAAATATTTTCTAAATGGGTACAAGGATTATGGTTTGCTCCTAATAATCTTAAAAAAGCAGCTTTAGATCCTCAATATACAAAAGGTTTGTACTTACCCTATTGGACATTCGATGCTCAATTGTATGCTACGTATACAGGACAAAGAGGAGATTATTATTACGTAAGTGTTCCATACACTACCACGGTAAATGGCAAAACAGTTCAAAGAACGAGACAAGAACGCAGAACGCGTTGGACACCTGCCAGTGGAAGTGTAAGTGGTTTTGTCGATGACACTTTGATAAAGGCTTCTCATCAACGCAAAAACGCCATCCCTAACAAAATAGCCCACTGGAATCTAAAAGCTTTGGTTCCATTTAATACTAGTTTTTTGGCAGGATTTGTAACAGAAAAATATACGATTCCTCTAAAAGACGGTCATCTAGAGTCTACAAAAGAAGCAGAAAAAATTGCTCGATCATGGTCTAGACATGATATTGGTGGAGATACGCAAAGAGTACATTCTATTAATATGAGCTTATCTGAAGAAACCTTTAAACATATTTTACTTCCAGTTTATATAAGTGCCTATCAATATAATGGCAAAAAATATAATTTCTTTGTGAATGGTCAAACCGGTCGAATATCTGGAAAAAGACCTTATTCGTTTTGGAAAATATTCTTCACAGTTGTATTGAGTATTGCTGTAATTGTATTGATTCTTTGGTTGGTAGATACTTATCAAAATCAACAGGGAAATATCTAATCTATATTAGAAATAGTAACTATTTCATACATAGTTTGATTAAAATCTGCACATGGTTTTTCTCGTACCACTATAGAAATTTCTTTGTCTATATTCTTCTGTAAACTAGAAATGTCTTTGGCAATTCCCTTGCGTAATGCAATGATTAATTCCTGATTTTGTGAAATCATATTTACAATTCCAGATCCATAACCTTTAATCTTTTTTACTAGCATCCTACCTGTATTATTATAGGGCTTATCACAAATATTATTGTTTCCCGAAACTTCTAACACAACTACTTTAAGATGTATTGTATTTGGAGCGATTTGACTTTGTGTGACTACATTCGGTCTAACCGTTCCATTGTTAGAATCTCCAAATCGGGGTTTCTGAACTTTTACCTTATTTTCAGGGTTACTACTTTTCTTGTCATTTTCCTGAGCAATACTAGTAGATTTACAAGAAACTAAAATTGCTAATAATATTATATATACTAACTTATTCATAATGTTGAAAATAAAAAAAGGAGTTGATTATATCAACTCCCCTTTTCATAATTAATTGTTATTTAAAAGTCAAATTATGACTATTGCTTAAGTAACTTAACTACTTTACTTGTTCCTATACCAGAAATCTTTGCATAATATAAACCAGAAGCTAAGCGAGAAGCATCCCAATTTACACTTGCATTTGAATTCACATCAGACATCGTATGTACAAGGTTTCCTGTACTATTAAAAATATCAATATTTACTTTGCTGCTTGATTTAGCAATAGTATCACCGAAGTTAAAAAAGAAAGTATTGTTTGATGGGTTAGGATATACCGCAATCTCATTTACTAAATCTAATGTTACCAAAGGAGTCTCCACTTCTGGTTCTACTGGTCCATCACCAGAACTAATGATATCTCCATAAATTTGGAAAATCTGATCCAAAGGATCTCTTCCTAATGCCACTGTAGTAGCTGTCCAATCTATTGCTCCAGTTCCAAAAAGATTTACTGGATCTCTAAATTGAGTTACTTCTCCTACCACATTTTCTTGAGATGCCCAGAACCACTGATTTCCTCCATTAAATGCTAAATTAGTATAAACTGAAATCCAATATTCACCGCTTTCTAAAGTAACTACTTCTGGAAGGGCAATATTCAAATTAGAAATATTAGGATCTGAAATTGGTGTAATATCACCGCTATTATATACTTCTGCTCCTGGAACTCCACCTTCGTTCTCATAAATCACAATACTTACATTAGTAAGTGCTGGGCTTCCATTCACAGCACCAAAAGCAACAATTCTATCTATATTCCAAGAAGTACCACTAGGAACCGTAAAATCATCAGCAGCTTGTGCTAATCCACCAAAATCTAAAAAGTTTTGTGATGGTATTGTAGACACCTGAGTATTTGTTTGCTCATAAATAGTTGGCTCTGAAACAGTAACTGTAAAACCTTCTGCCACCTGCTCATCACCAGAAGTAGCAATCAGTCCGATTGATGCTGATCCAAGACTATCTGGAGCATACGATAACGTTAATGTATTTCCTGTTAACACTGCTGTCACTAACTCTGGATTAGAATTCGTTAATTCAATATCAATTGGTAATCCTTGTGATTGTACAAACAATCCAGCGATATCTATAGTAGTGTCTTCACTGTTCTCACTTACTCCGAAATCTTCAAGTAAAAACGCTGTCGTTAGCGTAGCTTCTGGTAATGGATTTGCTGTGATTGGGAAACGTGCACTAAATAAACCGCTTCCGTGAGCTGCTACTGCGATAAACCCATCTTTTCTAGTAACTACCTCATCAGCAACAGAATTACCGATAGCAAAGTTTTCTTTTCTCCAAACAGTATTTTGACCATTAAGTCTTCTAGTAGAGTATAAACCTGTACTAGTAGCAGCGAATACTCTTTGTAAACGTGCTCCAAATCTACCTGAACTACTTCCTAAGAATGCAGTACTTCTTACTGAAGGTCCATTTCCTGTACCATCAGCATTTTCTTCTAAATTACCACTAATGTTAGTCCATGTATCTCCACCATCTTCAGTAATGAAAACACTTGGTATTCCGTAATTTGAAAATGTTGCAATCACTCGATCTGCATTAGATGGATCGATATT
This sequence comes from Aquimarina sp. 433, assembly GCF_054054605.1. NCBI lineage: Bacteria > Pseudomonadati > Bacteroidota > Flavobacteriia > Flavobacteriales > Flavobacteriaceae > Aquimarina > Aquimarina sp. 433. Next base: position 111,831 of record NZ_JBSWZK010000012.1, on the reverse strand, counting down.
AATATCATTTACAAAACCTACAGGTAAACCTTTACCAGTAGAAATATCTACTACTGTCTGATTGTCGATATTTGCGTTATCCATTCTGAAAATTATTCCAGAATTAGTACCGTAGTATAATCTATTTGCTACTGGGAATGTAGAAGCTTCTAGCGCTGTAATTGTAGATCCGTCTGGTGTCGCAGTATTTGTTAAATTAACCCAGTTTTCAGTTGCATTTGTATTGGTAAATAATGGTAATCCATCAAGATCATTATTTCTCCAAATTGTGCTTCCTGCTGGCATATACATAATATTGTCATTATTAGGATCCAGAATAAATGGATTCACAAAAGCAAAACCTGAAGCACCTGCTGGCTCTACAGCGGAGAAAGATTCAAAAACTCCTTCTTCATCAAAATTGAATCTGAATACATTTCCTCTTTGCGAAGAAACATAACGAGTTCTTCCGTTATCAGCGATTGCACTGTACGCACCATCTCCTCCAAAATCTGATTCCCATATAGCATTAGAATCCGTAGAATTAGTAAACCAAGTTCCGTTATCCTGGAATCCAGCAACTAGATCATCAGTATTTGGTTCTGGATCGAAAGCAACATGATATGGCTGTGTTGTAATGTATCCATTGTTTAGAGAAGTCCAAGCAACAGGCTCAACTCCATCATTAGTAGCAGTAATATCCTCTGTTACATACACACCTCCATCATTTCCTGATAATGCTCTATTAGGATTCGATGGGAAAAATGTAAGTACGTGCTGATCAGGATGCTGATTAGTATATAAGCTTACGTTGTTTATTGGAGAATATCCAGCGATCCAACTTTCTTGTCCTGTTGGTGTTGTAAATCCATCCATTGATCTGTAGATATTAGTTCCACCAACAAATACCATATTGCTATTTGTAGGGTGTACTTTAACTACCATATTATATTCTCCTTGTAAGTTTAAGTTTCCTACTGGTCCACCAATACCGAAAGGTAGATTAACACTTAAATCAGTCCAAGTTCCAGCTGTCGCATCATATCGGTTTAATAAAGCAGGAGTTCCTCCACTATTATTTTGAGTAAAGAAATACACCGTATTTTCATTTGAAGGATCGATACCCATCACAGTTCTACCATAAGCTGGTACAAATCCTTCTGGAGTAATATTCGTCCAAGTATCACCATCTGTAGATGCAAAGAAACCTGCTGTTGGATCATTATCAGAATCTATGGTAGCATATATCTGTCCAGTAGAAGTAATCGCTACCTCAGCTTTCGCATCGAAACCACCAGCTAAAACTTCTGTAAAAGAGTTTCCACCATCTTGAGATCTTTGTATCCCAGTAATTGTACCTAAATAAATATCTCCGTTTCTAGGATCGATCGCTATAGAGTTGATTAAATCAAAAGGCTCGTTAGTATTAAATATACCAACATTAGGATTTACAGTAGCTCTTAACTGCTCGAATGTACGTCCTCCATCTCTAGATTTATACACTCCACTACCTTGATAAAATGCTCCTCCTGCACTAGCAGAGTTACCCCAACGCTCACCAGAAATATAATACCAAGTAAAGCTATGTCTAGGTCTTGGATCTTGAATTATTCCAGTAATACTAGGATTTTGGAAAGATCTTGTTATTTTTCTCCAAGTTTCTCCTCCATTTTCTGTTCTCCATAATCCACCAGAAACTCCTCCGGCTAAAATAACATTCTCGTTTCTTCTGTCTATCGCTAATGCACGTGTTCTACCTCCAACATTGAAAGGACCTCTATTTTTCCAAAAAGAGAACCTTCCTGATTTAGCAGCTGTTTGTAATGATTTTTGTGAATCATCACTAAGACTAATCTTTCCTGAGTATTTTAATTCGGCTTTTCTAATACCTTCTGGTATTCTTCCTGTCGCTGGATCTTGCAATCTCAATAAATCAAATTGAGATCTTTCTATGGCATTATCCGCTTGTCTTTGAATAGGTGTTCTAGGATCCGTAGGTCCTTTTTTACTATCAAACATCTTTGTTTGCTTGTACAACTGATGACCCTTGCCTGGTTTTTCATCTGGAGTAGTTTTGAGTTGTTGTACTTGTGCTGTTATCGTAAGTGTTGATAACATTAATCCACAAGCACAAATACCTCGAGTGAGGTGTTGTAGAGTTGAATTCATATTTAAGTTAATTTTGTGTGAGTCCCAAAGCTAACTTAATGTATGCAAAACATTTGTTAAAATATTATCAAAATATGGTACTATCTTGTTAATTTGACTGAATTACTATTTCACGGCTTTCAGTAATCACATGACATATGTCTTTATCAACCATAATTGGAATTGAGGAAGAAAACTCTTGAAAACTATCTCCATTAATTGTTATAAGATATGTTCCTGTTCTTTCGAAAGCTCCTACAAAAGTAGCTGTTTCATTAAAATTAACTAATGTCTCCGTATAATCCCCATCCTTCGCAATTACAGTAATTCCAGAGGTTACAATAGTATTATCGACAGAGCTTAAAACTGTAATCTCTAATCCCGGCCTAAGTTCATCTGTGCAAAAAATTGGATCTAATGTTTCTTGTTCATCCAGATTACAAGCAGAACAGACAACTAAAAATATAAGTAATAATTTCTTCATAATCCTTTTCATATTTGTAATAAAGATGCGCTTAGAAGTATATGGTTGCGTCTTTATTTCTGCGAAGATATACATTCTAATGTATTCTTATACGTTTAATAAGAGACTTAACAAAGATTATTAACTTAACACTAATCAAAAAAGCACCTAAAAATTAGGTGCTTTTTTAAAAAATATTTTTTTTATAAATCAAATTTAATTCCCTGTGCTAAAGGCAATTCAGTTGTGTAATTTATAGTATTAGTTTGCCTTCTCATATATACTTTCCAAGCATCAGAACCGGATTCTCTTCCTCCTCCTGTTTCTTTCTCACCACCGAAAGCACCACCGATTTCAGCTCCGGAAGTACCGATATTTACATTCGCTATACCGCAATCAGAACCAGCATGTGATAAAAATCGTTCAGCTTCTCGAAGATTATTAGTCATTATCGCTGAAGATAAACCTTGTGCTACTCCATTTTGTACTTCAATGGCATTCTCTACATCTCCACTATATTTTAATAGATATAAAACTGGCGCAAAAGTTTCGTGTTGAACTATTTCAAATGAGTTATCAGCCTCAGCAATTGCAGGTTTTACATAACATCCACTTTCATATCCTTCTCCAGAAAGAACGCCTCCTTCTACAACGATACTACCACCTTCCTGCACTACTTTTTCTAGCGCTTGCTGATATCCTTTTACTGCATCAGTATCAATTAACGGTCCAACGTGATTATTTTCATCTAACGGATTTCCAATTCTTAATTGTTTATAGGCATCTACCACAGCATTTTTTACTTTATCATAAATTGATTCATGTATTATCAATCTTCTGGTTGATGTACATCTTTGTCCCGCTGTACCTACAGCTCCAAAAACCGCTCCAATTACTGTCATTTTAATATCCGCATCAGGTGTAACAATAATTGCATTATTACCTCCCAGTTCTAACAAAGATTTCCCTAAACGTTGTCCCACTGTAGCCGCTACAATTTTACCCATTCTGGTAGATCCTGTAGCAGAAATTAATGGAATACGTTTGTCCGTCGTCATAAACTCTCCTACCTTATAATCGCCATTAACTAAACAAGATATTCCTTCCGGAAGGTTATTATCTTTTAAAACTTTGGCTATAATATTTTGGCAAGCTACTCCACAAAGTGGTGTTTTTTCACTTGGTTTCCAAACACATACATCTCCACAAACCCATGCTAAAGCAGTATTCCACGACCAAACCGCAACCGGAAAATTAAAAGCAGAAATAATTCCAACGATTCCTAAAGGATGATACTGTTCATACATTCTATGACCAGGTCTTTCGGAATGCATAGTAAGTCCGTGTAATTGTCTTGATAAACCAACAGCAAAATCACAGATATCTATCATTTCTTGTACCTCTCCCAAACCTTCTTGATACGACTTACCCATTTCATAAGAAACCAATTTACCGAGTGGTTCTTTTAACCGTCTTAGTTCTTCTCCAAATTGTCTCACAATTTCTCCTCGTTGAGGAGCAGGCATTAATTTCCAAGACTTAAATGCAGTTTGTGCAGCGGTAATTACTTTCTCATAATCTTCTGTCGTGGTTGTAGTAACTTTTCCGATCAAATTGCCATCCACTGGTGAGAAAGATGAAATTTCTTCTCCATTAGAAAACCAATCTGATCCTGTAGAGGTTCCTTTATTTAGATCAGAAACACCTAATTGCTTTAGGGCTTCTTCTATTCCAAAATCTGTTGCTATAGTTGCCATGTATTACAAATTATTTTTTGAGTTGTAAAGATACTGCGTTTTGAAGATATATTAAATTTTGACTTGATATATTGTTAATTTTAAACAAAATCTCATAAAAACATCTTCAAAAAAACCAAAATCACATTTTCATAAACTTTTTTAAGCTAAATTGATCTTACTTAATCAGCGACAAATCTTTTATCTACTGCCATCTCAGTACCACATTTATTACAGGTTCTTAGCGATTTACTACCATAGAAATCTTTAAAATGTTTTAAGAAATCCTTCTCAATATTATTTAGTTTAAAATATACCTCGTGTAACTTATTATTACAATTATCACAGAACCATAATAACCCGTCTTCTGCTTCTAAGTCGGCTCTTTTCCTTTCTATAACAAGACCTATTGAGTCTTTATGCCTAACTGGAGAGTGCGGAACTTTAGCGGGGTGCAAATACATATCTCCTGGTCCTAATTTCATTGTTTTCTTCTTACCCTCCTCTTGTATATGAACTTCTATTTCTCCTTCTAACTGGTAAAACAGTTCCTCAGTTTCGTTATAGTGATAGTCTTTTCTAGCATTTGGCCCAGCAACAATCATTACAATATAATCACCTGCATCTTTGTAAAGATTCTTATTGCCTACAGGAGGTTTTAAAAGATTACGGTTTTCTTCTATCCATTGGGTAAGATTAAAAGGTTTTTGAATTGCCATATTTCAATAAATTTTGATTATAAAATTACGGAAATGATGGCATATCTTTTCTAAAACCAGAAAATCTATTATGTAATACCATCTCTGGTATAAAAAAAGCGAACCGAAGTTCGCTTTGTGAGTTTTAGCATCCTGTATCTTCATATTCGGTACTTCCGTCTATCGGACAAGGGTCAGAACAAGATTGTGTAATCAAAATAGGGAACGGTCTATTCGCAGGTCTAAAGACACAAGCACAACATTCATCAAAAAAAGGAAAACCTCCTCCTTGTATTGCTTTTTGTGCAGTTTTACTCAGTTTTTTACTGTTATCAATGTCTAAAATTTTCTTAAGCATACCTAAATAATTTAACTTGTTGAATTTTAAATTTAGGAAATATTGTTTCTTTTCCACAATTTACCATCAAAATAGAACCTCATTTTATCCAAATTGAGTTCTTATTATCAGTTAATTACAAAATCTAAATTAAATAGTAAAACTGGGGAAATAACCTCTATTTGTAAAGAATTAGAAACTAATTGGATCCCGATTTACATCGGGATTAGTTCGATTACGCATTTTGCTATTGTAAAATACTTTCTCACAAAAAAGAAATCGCCCAGACAAGATTTCTCTTGTAGAGCGATTTCCAACTAAATAACCAACCAAAAAAATTTATATCGTCTAGTGCGACTTTTCTATTTTGTAAGCTTCATAAAATCAGCTTTCTTTAATCTTTTTTTATCATTCTGCGATGGCTTACCATCCTTAGAAGATTTAAATTGTAGATATCCTCTACCAACAAATTCATAAATTGTACCAGAAGAAGGGTGTAATAATTCTATTCTACTATCATTTATAACGGTTAATTCGAAATATTCATTGCCCAAATAATCGTAATCAAGTGTTAAATTTTTCATATAGAAATTATTAGGCACATCATCTACAGCATAATATCCATTGTAATCATAGTATATATCGTTGATATTAGACACATTAACATCTTCTGAACTTCTAAAGTTATCCCCAGAACCATAGTATAAAAACTGCAAATAATTTTCATTATCAAACTCATTCAAAGCCCCAATTTCACTTGTATAGACCTTTTCCCATACGGTATACTCATGTAAAAAGTAGTGAATGTTATCATAAAACACTTTATCGTAATCAAAAGTGCTTCTCTGATATCCGATGAGATAATAACTCGTATTGGTTACACCATCATACAATCGTATTTCATTATTTGACAATTGTATTACATCAAGGCTATAAGTTCCATCAATATCATGACTAACATCTACCTCCATACCAAAAGTGTTATAAAATCCTACATCTAATCCAAAACCATTCCCATTACTTCCTATACCTACCAAGTTATTATTAGCATAAAAAGTTCCATTTTTAAATGACACTGTAAATGCCTTTTGAAGAAACGGGATTTCTCCATTACCTTGTGTACGCTCTATATCTACATACCAGATTTCATAAGAATTAAGTAACTGATTTAATGAGATTGTAGGCTCTTCTATAAAAACATCTTCCTCTACCACTACTTCTGCTACACAAGAAGTTAGAAGGATGGAACCTAACATAAAAACCGAAAGTAATTTTAAAGTCTTCATAAGCTATGTCTTTTTCAATTCTATAATAACAGAACCAAAACATGTGCCAAAAACACAGGTAATTGATTATCAGATATTTAATTTGACTTGTATTTTCCTTATTTTTGAACTCACAATCATTTTACATGGATAAAGATTTAAAATTTGCTGTGATCGGTGGTGGTAGTTGGGCTACTGCTATTGTAAAAATGCTTACTGAGAACTTACCTCAGGTTGGTTGGTATATGCGAAGTGTATATGCATTAGAACATCTAAAACGCCAACAACACAATCCAAATTACCTTAGTTCTGTAGAATTCAAACTGGATCAACTTAAACTTACCAATGATATAAATGAAGCAGTAGCATATGCTGATTACTTGATTTTTGCTATTCCTTCTGCATTTTTACATACAGAATTACAAAAACTAACAGTTTCACTGGAAGGCAAAGTCATATTTTCTGCTATTAAAGGAATTGTTCCTGAATCTGGATTAATTGTAGGAGAACATTTTCATGATAAATATCAAATCCCATTTGATGATATTGGAGTTATTACAGGACCTTGTCATGCCGAAGAGGTAGCACTAGAAAGACTTTCTTATTTAACAATCGCTTCTAACGACGAGGAAAAAGCAAAAATTGTTGCGAAAAACCTAAGTAGTGAATATATCAAATGCAAAGTTAGTGATGATATTATTGGTACTGAATATGCAGCAGTTCTTAAAAATATTTATTCTGTTGCTGCAGGTATTGCACATGGATTAGGTTATGGTGATAATTTTCAGAGTGTTTTAATGAGTAACGCGATTCGCGAAATGAAGCGATTTATTAAAAAGGTTCACAAAATGAAGCGGAATATCAATGATTCTGCTTATTTAGGGGATTTGTTAGTAACTGGTTACTCCATTTTTTCTCGTAATCGAATGTTCGGAAATATGATTGGAAAAGGCTATACGGTAAAAAGTGCCCAAATGGAAATGAATATGGTTGCCGAAGGATATTATGCTGCAAAAACCGCCTATGAACTGGATGCTAATAAAAATACTCGAACACCAATCATTGATGCTGTACATGGAATCTTATATGAGAATAAGAATCCCAAAAAAGTATTTAAGAAATTAGCCGAAAAACTGGATTAACCAAATTAAAGAAACAATGGCAGACTATAAAGAACTTATTGAAACTTTTTATACTGGTTTAAGTCAGCAAAATGCTGATATGATGGTATCTTGTTATCACCCTGACATTGTTTTTGAAGATCCTGGTTTTGGACAACTTCATGGAGATCGCGCCAAAAAAATGTGGCAAATGCTATGCAAGAATGGTAAAGATCTAAAAGTGGAATTTTCTAATATTCAAGTTGATAACGAAAGTGGATCTGCACATTGGGAAGCATGGTATACCTTTAGTCAAACAGGCAGAAAAGTTCATAATAGCATAGATGCTAAATTTGAATTTAAAGACGGTAAAATCGTAAAACATACTGATGATTTTAATCTGCATCGTTGGGCATCACAAGCTATCGGATGGAAAGGAAAATTGTTAGGTGGTACCAATTTCTTTAAGAAAAAACTACATCAACAAACCAACAAATTATTAGATAAGTTTCAACCTTAACGTATGGAAACATTACAACTTCCTGGACTCATAGTATCTGTAGAATGGTTACATGAACATTTAGACCATCCTGATTTGGTAATTCTGGATGCAAGTATTAAAAAAGTAACTTCATCCAAAGAATCTTTGACACAAGATCTCCAGATACCAGGAACCAGATTCTTTGATATAAAAAAGTCTTTTTCTGATCAAGCTTCTCATTTGCCAAATATGCTTCCATCTGCAGAAGTTTTTGAAAAAAATTGTCAAGAACTAGGCATCAATGCTAATTCTAAAATCATCATTTATGATACAATTGGTATCTACTCTAGCCCAAGAGCTTGGTGGATGTTTTCTAGAATGGGTCACACGAATGTTGCAGTTTTAAATGGTGGTTTCCCAGAATGGAACAAAAATCAACTACCCACTGAAAACAAGACAACTAACACTGTGTTTAACATCGGAGATTTCGAAATAAACGATCGTTCCAAATGTACCGTTAACGCAAAAGAAATCCTATCTGAAATGAACGATCCAGATACATTGATATTGGATGCGCGTTCTTCCGGAAGGTATTTAGGTATAGAACCAGAACCAAGATCTGATCTTAAAGGCGGTCATATTCCCAATTCCCTAAACCTACCGTACACCAAAGTTCTTGAGCAAGAAAAAATGCTTCCAGTTGAGCAACTTAAAAACATATTTGATGGTTTTGATATTGCCAATAAAAAACTCATTTTTAGCTGCGGTTCCGGAATTACTGCCTGTATCATTTTGCTGGCTGCTCAATTAGCTGGGTATACTAATCTATGGATTTATGACGGTTCCTGGACAGAATGGGGACAACTCACAGACGTTCCTATTGAATTTTAATCACAACCCAAACTTATACTATGCGATATCTTATCCTACTCTTTTTTTCTACATTATTTTTTAATACAACAAATGCCCAATCTAAAAAGTTTAGTCTACAAGACTTCTATTCTTATAATTCTGAATTAGAGTATAAAGTAGATTCTATATACCGCTCTCTTTCGCAGCGACAACAGGTAGCGCAAATGATTATTTCTTCGGCAGGAGAATTAGGCAAACCTATGGCAAAAGTTAAGAAACTTGCCGAAAGTAATTCGATAGGAGGTGTCGTGTTTCTAAAAGGAAGTAAGAAAACACATACCGAAAGTATAAACACCTTAAATGCAATTTCTACTAAAAACAAATCAATTCCACTGTTATTTAGCATGGATGCAGAACCAAGTTTGTTTGCTAGCAGAATAAAAGGAGCAAAAGATGTTGGAAAAACGATAGATATTAAAACTGAAGCACAATCGGACAAGGTTGTAAATACTATTAATACCGAACTTAGAGCCATTGGTGTGCATCACAATTATGCTCCTGTTTTGGATATTAGTGCTAGTAATGAAGCCATAAAATCCAGAAGTTATGGTAGCAATAAAGATTCTGTTATCACTTTAGCCAATCAATTTATTAAATGCACACAAGAAGGTGGAATTATTGCTACTGCTAAGCATTTTCCTGGTCATGGTTTAGTGAAGGGCGACACTCATAAGCAAAGCGTTTATATCGATGGTCCATTACAGGAAGTTGCCAATTACAAAAAGATCATAGAAGATGGTGTATTATCAATTATGATTGCCCATATTACTATTCAAAATAATGAAAAATACGGAACAGACGGTTTACCGTCTAGCTGTTCCCGAAAAATAATTACAGGATTGCTTAAAGAAGAAATGGGTTTTAAAGGGGTTATTATTTCTGATGCGTTGAATATTATGAAAGCCGTTACTATTTTAGACAATGCTCCACTATTGGCCTCTAAGGCAGGATGTGATTTAATATTAATGCCACAAAATGAAAATGCTACTATAAATGCTATTATTGCAGCTATGAAACAAGATCCAGCTTACAAGAAACAAATAGCACAATCTGTAAAAAAAGTATTGCGTTTAAAAGTGTGCGCTGGGATTATTTAATTGAATTTTTAAAATAAAAAAGGTAAAATTGATTCGTTGTTTAAACTGTGGAACAGAATATGAAGGTAACTTTTGCCCACACTGTGGACAAAAAGGAACTGTAGATAAAATTACATTACCTTTCTTGATTAATGATTTCCTTTCCAGATTTATGGATATTGACAAAGGAATGTTGTTTAATCTCAAACATCTTACCCTACATCCTAAAAAAACTGTTTTCAATTATTTATTGGGTAAAAGGAAAAATGTACTTAACCCTGTAAGTTATGCGTTAATTGCTACCTCCTTGTATTTGTTAATCACATCTCAGTTCGAAATGCACTGGGTACAAGAAGTGGACTTGGAGAAATTTAAAGGAGCAATGTACAATAATAGTTACGAAGCAGGTAAAATTATTGGTACCTACACAAAATTCTTTTGGTTACTTAACATTTTGTTTCTTAGTATTTTTTCGAGATTGTTTTTTAAGAAGTTTAGTTTTTTAGAACATCTAGCTATGAATTGCTTTATCCATGGTCACGCTACTTTATTAGGGATTCTCACTTTTATCCCTTTCAGATTACCAGTAGTTTATGATCCGTTTGTTTTTCTTTATCTCATCATTATTAATTTTTTGATATTTCAGAAAAAAGGCGAACGATTTGAGATATTTGTAGCGGCGTTTTTCTCAGTATTTTTTTCATATATACTATTCTACATGGTTCCATTTATTCTAGTACTCATAAGTAAATAAAATTTTAAACATTCCTAAAAGAGTCCGAGAATTGGTAACTTTAATAAAAAGTAATTCTCTATGAATAAATATATTCTCCTATTGTTACTGTTCATGCTTATTTTTAGTTGTTCCTCTGATGAAACTTTGCAGATGATGATAGAGGAAGAAGAGCAACCTGAAGAAATCAAGAAATTTTCTTTTTTAGCACTCGGAGATTCTTATACTATTGGACAAGGAGTTACGGAAAGTGAAAGTTGGCCTTTTCAGTTACAAAATGTTACTACCTCAGAAACCCAACAAATTGAAGAGGTAAAGGTCATTGCACAAACTGGATGGACGACTCGCAATTTACTCTCTGCCTTAGAAACACAAGATCCAGAAAATTATGATATTGTTTCTCTGCTTATCGGAGTGAATAATCAGTTCCAAGGAATAGATTTTTCCGTATTTGAATCAGAATTTAATCTGCTAATAGATAAAGCTATATCATTAGCCAATGAAAATGAAAAAAAGGTTTTTGTTGTATCTATACCAGATTATGGAGTAACTCCTTTTGGATCTAATAATAGCGATATCATTGCAGAAGAAATAGATATCTATAATACATACATTCAACAGCAATGCGAGGCTCAGGAAATACCCTTTATAGATGTTACTTCAATTTCTAGAAACCTTGGTGATTCTGAAGGTGCTTTGGCCCCAGATAATTTACATCCAAGTGCCAATCAATATCGTTTATGGGTAGAAGAAATACTTCCCGTAGTTCGAAGAATTTTGGAAATGAATTAATGGACTTTAACCAGTTTTAGTTTCATATCCCTATTTTTTATGTAAAGTGTATCTTCAATAAATTGATACGTCAAATTCATCTTGAAACGTTCGGTATTGTTATATTTATGGAACAGTTTGGTTAATCTACTTCTCTCTTCCTTACTGTTTTCAACCTTAGTATTTCTTTTGATAAAATTGTTTAGAGATTTAGAATAATGAGTTGCCTTTAAGTTTATTTCATTCTCTTCTTTATTTATTTTACCTCTATATACATTTCCCAGTGTATCAACCACTACCAGTTTATCATTTAATTCAAAATATATTTTGTCGATCTTATGAGTTGACCAAGAATGCTCAACTTTCCATTCTCCAAAAAATTCATTCTTTTTCATGAAGTTTTCTTTTAATGCATATATCCCAAAAAACATAGTCAAAAACATTATCGGGATTAAAATATATTTAAACCAATGAATTCTTGTAAGTTTTTTAGGAAGCTCTTCTTTATAGGCATTAACTTCTAATTCCTCTTTCAGAAAATAGGCCTTAAAAGCCCTCCAATCACTTAGTAAAAGAAATATTCCCATTGCAGTTAATAGCATTGCCATCGGTGTTGCCGCATCTATTCCATAGAAAATATCCAACATTAGGATATTAACCATAAATGACAATAAAAGTACTGTTCCCATCCTGACAGTTTTCCTAAATAACAATAGAATTGCTGCAATAATCTGGGCTGCAGCTATTAGCATTCCATATGTTTTAGAAAATCCATAAAAGTACCAAGTTAATCTAAATCCATTAAGACTATCAACTGTACTCTCTCCTATACTCAAATCCGAAGAAAACTGAGTTCCCCAGATTTTTGCAGAAGCATACGAAAACATCATCAATGCAACAAAGTATCTACAAATCAATCTCAAAGAATAAAGAATCGTCGATTTATTTACTCTTAATTTTTTCTTCATTTCTTGTTATTTTAATCAAACAGCTTCAAACAATTTTCCTGGCAATGGTCTGATTACTCCTTTAAGTTCCATATTTAACAAGGTAGAAGCTACTTTAAACGTTGGAATTTCACACTGTAACGCAATCACATCCAATAGCTCTTTCCCATTATTTTTTAAGAGATTATATATTTTCTTTTCATCTTCCTCTAGTTCTACAAACAATTGTCTTTGTATAGCTGGTTGTACTTTCTCTTCTAATTCCCAATTAAGCATATAAATTAAATCCGCAGCACTGGTTAACATATGCGCTCTTTGTGTTTTAATAAGCGTATTACATCCTTCACTTAATGGATCTCCCGCTCGTCCTGGTACTGCAAAAACATCTCTATTATAAGAATTAGCAATTTCTGCTGTTACCAAAGAACCGCCTTTATTAGCACTTTCGATCACAATAGTAGCTTCACTTACACCCGCTATCACCCGATTACGACCTAAGAAATTCTTTCTGTCAAAGGTATCTGTGCTCCAAAAATCAGTATAAAAACCACCGTTTTCTTCAACTTGCTTCACATACTTTTTATGTGCTTTGGGATATATCTGATTTAATCCATGAGCTAGGCAACCTATTGTTTGTAAACCATGCTTTACCGCTGCCTTATGAGCTGTAATATCCACACCATAAGCAAAACCAGATATAATTACTGGATTTAACGGAACGAGTGTTTCAATTAACTCCTCACAAAAACGAACTCCATAACTTGTCACCTTTCTTGTTCCGACAATACTGATAATTTTTCTATTGTTAATATCAATAGTACCTCTGCTAAAAAGCACTACTGGTCCATCTAAACAATACTTCAGTTTTTCCGGATATTCAATTTCATCATAAGCGGTGTATCGAATGTCATTATCCAGCATAAACTGTAATTCATTCTCTGCGGCTATTCTATTTTCTTTATTGTTTATCTCCTTAATTTTTACACTTCCAATACCATCAATCTTCAACAAATTAGTTCGCTTTTCTTTCAGTACTTCTTCAGCGGAACCGATCTCTCTAATCAATTTTTTAATCGAACTATCTCCAAGATTAGGTGTTTTCTTAAGCGTTAATAAGGCAATAATTTTTTCTTCGGTCATCTAATTTATTATAAGTCAGTACAAGAAACGAAAAAAATCAAAAATGTTAATAAAATCAAAGCTTCTACTTATTAGTAACGTCTATTTTTTTTAATTTTGATATACTCAAAAACAACCAAATTTTGAAGATTCAATTCCTAATAATTTCGGAATAGGATTTATCAAAAATAAATAGATAGCATTTACGAGAGGGGATAATGAATAATACGGCAAAATACATAAGTGAATTATTATATAGATACGAATGTGTGATCTTACCAGGTTTTGGTGCGTTTTTAACAAAGCGTCAACCTGCTATGATACAAGAAGCTACTCATGCTTTTTTTCCTCCTCAAAAAATAATTTCTTTTAATAGCCAATTACGAAATAATGACGGTCTTTTAGCTAATTATATGGCTACAGCCGAAAACATATCCTATACAGATGCTGTAGCAAAAATTCAGCGTTATGTTTTATGGTTAAACGATAAAATGTCCGCTGGTAATCGTATTGATTTAGAAGGAATCGGTTCTTTTTACACTTCTGTAGAAAATACGGTTCAATTTGAGCCTTCACAAGAAACAAATTATCTGGCAGAAGCTTTTGGTTTAAATTCTTTCATATCTCCTTCGATTATTAGAGAAGAGAAAATCAAGGCTGCGCTTCCTGAAACATCAACTATTGAGGTTGTAAGAGAAACTTATAAAGAGCAAGTTGAAGCTATTGAAGAAACTACTCCTATTGCGTTTACACCAGAAAAAAGACGTCAACGCCCATATTTAAAATACGCCGCTATTTTAGTTTTTGGTGCAGTTATCGGTTCTTTAGCGTTACAGCAGGTTAACACCCAGACCAATTTAGAAAATGATCGTGTTATTGTTAATGCTGAAAAGGAGATTGAAAATAGAATTCAAGAAGCTACTTTCGAAATTGCTAGTCCACTACCTGCTATTAATTTAAATATTACAAAAGCTGAAGAAGATACTGACGTTAAAGATTTAATTGCTAAAGAAACTACTTCGAGTTCTTCATCAAAATATCATATTGTTGCTGGTGCATATAGAATAAAGGCCAATGCTACTAAAAAGGTAAACAAGTTAAAATCAAAAGGTTTTGATGCTCGTTTGATCGGTGTAAACAAGTATGGTCTTCATCAAGTAGTGTATTATAGCTTCGAAAATCGTTTAGAGGCATTAAAAGCCCTTCGAAACATCAAAAAACAGGAAGATCGCCGTGCCTGGTTGCTTGTTCAAGACTTATAATTTTTCTTTAGTTTTCACTTTTCCTAATAATCCATTGCATATATAGCGATTGAATACCGGATTATTTTTATAAAGTACATTTATTTTTAGAAAAACTTTGAAATTTTGTCAATCCTTATAGGATCTCAAAGTATTAGTTTTATAGATCGATATAACCATAAGTTAATCTTACCTAGCTATCTTTGTCAAAAATTACCAAATTTCATGGAAGCTAGATACCCTTCAGAATCTCGAACTGTATTAACTGATCTTGTTTTACCAGGAGAAACGAATCCTTTAAATAATCTATTTGGAGGAGAATTACTAGCTCGTATGGATCGCGCTGCAGGTATCGCCGCAGGAAGACATTCTAGAAGAATCGTAGTCACTGCATCTGTAAATCACGTCGCTTTTAGTAAAGCTATCCCACTAGGAAGTGTGGTAACGGTGGAAGCAAAAGTTTCTCGTGCTTTTAAATCGTCTATGGAAGTCGTTATTGATGTTTGGATAGAAGATAGACAAAGTGGTGATAAAACGAAGGCTAATGAAGCGATATATACTTTTGTAGCTGTAAATGAAAGTGGGGCTCCTGTACCTATCCCTCCCATCAAACCTGAAACGGAATTAGAACAACAACGTTACGATGCGGCACTACGTCGTAAACAGCTTAGTTTAGTTCTTGCGGGCAAGATGAAACCTGATGATGCTACTGAGTTAAAAGCTTTATTTATCTAAACTTTAAAGAAAGCCAGCGCCTAAAGCTACCGAAATTAAGATTAGCATAATTGCTACTACAACCTGCAGGAATTTTAAAGTGACTTTTTTAAGTAGTTTATTCCCTAGAAAAGCACCAGCAATGGCAGATACTGTAGCACAAACGACTAATTGAATGTTATCACCGATACCAGATTGTGATACATTAGTGGCGTATACACTTAATCTGGTAAAATCTACAAAAGTAGAAACTACTACAGCAGTTCCTATGAAGGCTTCTTTGGAGAGACCTGCTTTGATAAGAAACGCAGTTCGCAAAGCACCTTGATTGCCAGAAAGACCTCCAAAAAACCCACTGAGAAAACCTCCTAATGGCAATTTCTCCTCACCAAATTTTAACTTAGAGAAAAAGGGAACTAAATCCATACTAGCAAAAATGATGAGCAAGATGGAAATCACAAATTTTACAGGATATACTTCAAATGTATTGCCAAATAGTGTATATATAAAAAGAGGTTTTACATCGGGAATTCGAAGCAATACCCAAGCTCCTAAAAATGCTGCTATTACTGCGGGTATTCCAAAACGTACTAAAACGGACTTATTGGCATTCTTTCCTACCAAAAACAACTTAAATACATTATTGAAAAAATGTACTATCCCAGTCAAAGCGATGGCAATTTCTACCGGAAAGAAAATCATCAAAACTGGTGTAAGTATCGTTCCTAATCCAAAACCAGAAAAGAAGGTTAGGATTGAAACTAAAAAAGCCACAATCGAAACAATGATTATTTCCATGGTGTTATTACATTTTATAAATCCAGGATTGAGGATTTAATTTTTTTGTGTCCTTAAAAATCAAAAATTTCATAATTGCCCGACCTGTTCTGGGATTCACACGTACCTCACCAATACTTTGTTTTGTAGAAATTTTTTGACCTTCCTTTACAGAAATATTCTCTAAGTTGTAATAAACAGTAATATAATTACCATGTCTTACATGTACCAGCTTCCCTGCGTTTTTAAGTTGTTGAATCGCCATTACCTCTCCTTGAAAAATTGCTCTTGCTTTTTCTCCTGGTCTGGTTTCTAACTCAACTCCACTGCTATTTATCTGAATATTTGGAAGTGTAGGATGTGGTTGGCGCCCATATTTCTTGGTAAGTTTTCCTGTACCAACTGGCCAAGGAAACTTTCCTTTATTCGCAGTAAAATTATCTGCAAGCTTTTTATCTTCAGGAGTTAGCGCGAATGTTGTTGCCGAACCCTTTTTGGAAGCCTTCTTACCCGCTTTTTTATTCGCCTTTGCTATTGCTTCGCGTATTAGTTTTTCAATCGCTCTATCGATAGCACTAGCTTGTTCTTGCTTTTTCTTTATTTCTTTTTTATAGGTCCCTTCCTTTTTACGAATAGTTGCCATTAAGCTCTGCTGCTGCTTTTTTTCTTCTTTAAGCTGTTCTTGAGCATCTCTATTTTCTGTAATTAGCTGTTCCTTGTTCTTCTTTCGTTCTAGTAAGGTTTTATTTAAGGTCTGAAGCTCTTCTGTTCTTGTTTGTATTTGTTCGGCTTGTTCCTTACGATGTTCATTATACTGTTTCATATATTGCAATCGCTTATAAGCCTGCATAAAGTCCGTAGAAGACAATAAAAACATGATCTTACTGTTCTGAGACTTACTTTTATAAGATTTTATAATCATCTTCGCATAATCCTCTTTTAAGACTTTCAATTCATCCCGATAAGACCCCATTTTCTTGAGATTCGCATTAATCTCTCTGGTAAGAAGGTTAGCCTGTTGATTTGTAATTTTTATAAGATTTTGCCTTGTACTTATTTGAGAATTTAGGGTCTCTACTTCATCTAACACAGATCTTTCTTTGAGCTTAGTATCCGCAAGTAGCGCTTTCATTTCTTCGATTTGCGCTTTAAGACGACGTCGTTGCTCCTCTAACTGCTGCTGTTTTGTGCTTTGGGAAAAAGATGAAACACTTATCAATAGTGCTCCAATAATATATATCAACTGTTTTAACCTCATTCTATAGTTACTTCCTCGTATCCTGATGGTATTTTAAACGGAAAACTTACTTTCGCATTGTAATCTACGCTTCGATATTCAATTTCAATGATGGTTTTCGCAATTCCTTCGGTAGCCATGATATGAATTTCTTTTGGAAAGTCTTGGTTTCCTACTTTTTGATAACTTTTATAATTAATCAGTAAATTCCGGTTTTCCAACGGTTGCCTGAGCTGCTGCGAAGACATTTTAAAATTATCAGGATTTAGAATGAATAACCGTTCAAACAGTTCTAGTTCCTTTTTAGGTTGTAATCTATATTTTTGATTTTCTATAGAAGAAGTATATTTTTCATCTTTTAAATCGAATAACGCCTGACCCAATAATAATTGCTGTACTTTTTGATAGTCCAGATCCGTCCCTAGCCAATCGCTTAAGAGTTTAAAATCACCTTCAAAAAAAGTGTTATTCACCTTTTCGTAATAGCTCACTTTCTCTGGAGTAATTAATGCTTTGGCCAGAGTAATCCCTAAAAGCTTAGCGCTTACCCATATCTTCTTGTCTTTCTCTAGGCGTATGGTTACATTAGGGCTAAATGACTGTTTCCCATCATTATATCTAACTTTAACCCTAGCATTAAGTGTGGAAAAATTAAAATCATTAGAATAATGATTGGAAATAATCTTATCTGCTTTTAATTTCTTAATAGAAGTTCCAGAAACCGCTTTTGTTCCTTTACAAGAAGTTAATATAACCATAGAAAAGCATAATAGATAAAATAGTCTATTCATTATTCTCTAAGATTTTTTTTTAAGTTGAATTGATCGGTCTTTATACTCTTTGGCTTTGGTTTCATTACCCATCTTCAGATAGGCCTCTCCAATTTGATCATAAAAATCCGATTCCATTTTGAAATCATCTATAATATAATCCATCCCAATACTTAAAATATCGATTGCTTCTTCGTAATCATTTAAATTTATCAGAGAAACACCACTTACTAAATAAAGGATGGGTTGTGATGGATATAATTCTATAGCTAATTCACTTCCTGCTTTTGCTTTTTCATATCTCTTAAGATCTAATTGCAACAACAACATTTTTCTTAAAATTCCAAAGTTACTGGCGTTATCTTTAATCCCTCTTTCGTAATAGTTTAATGCCAACTCCTTTCGATCCTTATCGAAGAAATAGTTTCCAATCTCTGTAAACACTTTACTATTCCCTGTATCCTCAGAAAAAACCTTGGTTACTTCAACCAATTTGGCCTCATATACCGGATTTTTATCCACATAAATCAGAAAATCATTGATCACCTTATACTTTGATTCTTCATCAACTTTATCGCTTGATAAAACGATCTTCATTGATTTAATAGCTTCATCAGGCATTTGATCATCCAAATAGAACTTATACAGTGCTAGATGGGCCAGTTCCGATTTTGGCCGTTGTTCTAAAAGTAATTGAGCCGTACCAAATGCTTTTTCCACTTGATTATCCTGACTATAGAGATAAATTAGATTCAAGTAATTTTGTTCTTCTTTTGGATTCGTTGCAATCTTTTCTTGTAATCTTGTTATCTGTGAATTAGGATTACTAATTTTTAAAGATATTTTCTTTCGCAATTTGTCCCGATAAGCATCTAATCCAAGTTCCTCTATCAACTCATCCACTACTCGTAACGCATCATCATATCTAGATTCTAAAAAGTAAAGATTTGCTAGTTGTTCTTTATACATAGTATCAAAATCAACTAATTTTTCGACTACTTCCACTGATTCTGTGTATTTTCTCTGCGTAAAATACACCTCGAAAAGTAACTCTAACACATACCTGTCGTTTGGTCTTTCTTCTAATACTTTTTTAAAATTATCTGCTGCTTTATCGTATTGCTTTAACCCTAAATAATTACTTCCTAACTCATAATATAAAACAACTGGTTTTGGATTTGCTTCTATACACCTGTCCAATGCATCAATTGCTTTTTCATAATTTGTAATTGCCCTTTGTTTTAAGGCTTCAAAAAAACTTTCTCTGAACACATCTGACACGTCTCCCAAGTCATCTAAAATCTCTATCTTTTTAAGTGATTCTATTTCTTGGGAAACAGCATTGTTCGCCATGGCAATAGCGAATACAATGCTCAATCCGATATGTCGATATAGTTTAATCATTCAAATTATTCTAATGTAGAATAGTCACCAATGCTAATCGTAGTATATTTACCATCATAATAAACGTGATTACCAATCATAGCATTGTCTAAGTTAGCATTTTTTATGACAGTTTGGTTCTGTATTAAGCTATTTTTAATTTCACTATTTTCGATGGTACAACCATCACCAATAGAAACGTTAGGCCCTACCGATCCATTTGCAATGGTAACACCTTTACCAATACAACAAGGAGGTATGATAAAAGCATTTTCTAAAATAACATCACTACTTACCAAATTTTCGCCATCTTTTTCCAAAAAACCTAGCATTCTAGTATTGGTTTCTACAGTAACATTTTTGTTTCCACAATCCATCCATTCATCTACCTGACCTGTAACAAAAACCTTACCATCAGCCATCATTCGTTTAATTCCATCATTGATCTGATATTCTCCACCATTAATAATATTATTATCTAATACGTGTTGTAATTCATTTTTTAGCACTCCAATATCCTTAAAATAATAGATTCCTATCACCGCTAAATCCGAAACAAACTCTTTTGGCTTTTCTACTAATTCTACAATTTCTTTCTTCTCATTTAGTTTAACAACTCCATATGCTTCTGGTTGATCTACTTGTTTTACCCAAATTACCGCATCTGCATCTTTATCCAGATTAAAATCTGCTCGTATTAATGTATCTGCATAAGCAACTACTGCTGGACCTGATAAAGAATCTTTTGCACACATAATAGCATGACCTGTTCCTAACGGTTGATCTTGCCTATATATCGAAGCCTTTGCTCCTAATTCTTCTGCCAGTGCTGTCAAACTTTTAACAACATCATCTCCAAAAAAAGCAGGATCTCCTAATACGAAAGCTATTTCGTCTACGGGTTCTCCCAACACTTTTGCTATATCCGAAACTAATCGATGTACTATTGGTTTTCCTGCTACAGGGATTAAAGGTTTAGGAACAGTTAATGTATGAGGTCTTAATCTAGAGCCTCTTCCTGCCATTGGCACAATAATTTTCATTATTTACGTATTTTTTGATTGGTTGATTATTTAACTCCCGTGCTTCCAAAACCACCTTCTCCCCTAGTAGTTTCGGATAATTCATTTACTTCATTCCACTCGGCTCTCTCATGTTTTGCAATTACTAACTGCGCCACTCGCTCTCCATTTTCTATTACAAAATCTTCATTGGATAGGTTTACCAAAATCACTCCTATTTCACCTCTATAATCTGCGTCTATAGTTCCAGGTGCGTTTAATACTGTGATTCCTTTTTTAGCTGCTAACCCACTTCTTGGGCGCACTTGAGCTTCAAAACCTACAGGAAGCTCTATAAATAATCCTGTCTTAACAATTGTCCTTTCTAAAGGCTTAAGCGTGATAGGCTCAATTATATTAGCTCTCAAATCCATTCCAGCAGAAGCTATGGTCTCGTAATGAGGTAATTTATGAGATGATTTGTTGATGATATTTATTTGCATATCTATTTTTTTACACTTCTATAAGCGTTGTTATCTTTTTAATAATTGCTTTATTTCATTTTTTTCCGAAGCATACAAAATTACTAAAAACACGAGTAAGAGCGGGACAGAAATTATATAATTACTATCAAATACGTAAAATGAAATTATCGAAAAACTAATTGATAATATCATATACCCTCCTATCTTTTTTAGATCATATGGGATCGGATAATATTTCCTTCCTAAATACCAAGATATCATCATCATGGTACCATAAGCTGCTAAGGTAGCAATAGCTGAACCAACGTACGTGTATTCTGGAATTAATAAAAAGTTAAGGACTAATGTAATTAACGCTCCGAAAACAGAAATATACGCTCCAAATTTGGTTCTATCCGTAACTTTATACCAAACCGAAAGATTATGATAAATACCTAAACAAAAATTAGCCAATAAAATGAATGGTACAATCTTTACTGCTTCCCAGTAAGACGGATCTCTTAAAAACTGACTTTTTAAAATATGAACAAAAACTATTACAAACAGAAATATAAAGGACCCTAAGATTACAAAGTACTTAGTTATTTTGGCATAGGTTTCGGGAGCATTTTTATTAGCCGCATAATTAAAAAAGAATGGTTCTATTCCTAATCTAAAAGCCGTAGAAAACAAGGTCATAAACAAGGCCAGCTTATAGCAGGCAGAATATACCCCAACCATATGTTCAGCTACATCTTCTGGTAATAAAAAATCCAAAAGAATTCTATCGAATGTTTCATTTATAGAATATGCAATACCCGCTAAAAGAATAGGCATGGCATATTTCATCATTTTTTTCCACAATGCCATATCAAAACGATACGATATTTTAGTATAAAATGGCAACAATACCACTAATGCAAAACCACTGGCTATGAGATTTGAAATAAAAATATAGCTGATTTCATAATCATCTTTACATATCCAATTAAATATTGAAAAATGAAAAGAAAGTTCTTTAAGATAGAGTAAGAAAAATATGTTAAGTCCAAAATTAATCGCCACATTGGTAATTTTAACAACAGCGTATCTAATCGGACGCTCTTTGGCCCGTAACCAAGAAAAAGGAATAATTACTAAGGCATCTAATAGAAGTATCCAAATAACTAGGTTGATATACTTAAGATCGATATCAGTCCAAGCAGCAATTTGATGTTTTAGCAATAGCGCTATTATTAAAAATACTATGGATGAAATGGCAATAGATATTGCCGATGTGCTAATTACATTTTCCTTGTTCTTTTCCTTATTAAAAAACCTAAAAAAAGCGGTTTCCATTCCGTAAGCAAGAATCACATTAAATAGGACAAAATATGAGAAAATAATGGAAACCTTTCCGTATTCTTCTGTTGGGAGTTGATTTGTATATAAGGGTACTAAAAGAAATGACAACATGCGCGGAAGCACTGTTGCCATTCCATATATAAAAGTTTGTTTAAAAAGTTTCTGAAAAATTCCCAATTGCAAATTATTAAGGCTCTAAAATACGATTTTATTGCCTTGGTCTTGCTTGCATTGGATATGCTTTCAATTCCTTTTCTGGTAATTCATCTAATCTAAAGTACCCTTCTTTACCGGCCTTAGTATAGGCTACAATACATTCCCCTTCTTTAAGAGCAAACGGTATTTTTTCTTCTGTTTGAGGAGCTTTATTACCATATTCTTTTTTAGAATCCCCATTCATAATCAAATCTCTTTCTTCACTTTGAGGATCCTTATATTTACCACTATACAAAGACTTGTTTTCATCGAAACGAAGTTCTACCTTTTTTCCCTTGAAATAAGCTGTATTCAAAACCATATCTGTTTTACTCTTAACAGGAAAGTAAAGTATAAAGCCATATCCGCCACCTCTAACTCCAGAAACCCATTTCTGAAAGTAAGGAGAGCTTAATTCAACAGGAGCTGTTTTATCAATTTTTTGACTTGTTGCACACTGTGTAAAAGTCAGTAAAATTCCTAAAAGGCTAATCTTTGTAAGCAGTTTTTTCAAATTTATTCTTTGTTCCATTTTTCTTTTAATCGTTCTCGATGTTTTTCTTTCATTCTTTTAATATCCCTGGTATTGAAAACAAAATTCATTCCAAGATTAAATGCCACTCCAGAAAACAACTTGGTATCTTCTCCATTTGTAATATTAAGTCCATACATATAAGGAAGCCCAAATTCTAACTCTAGACATTTTGCAAATTTATAATTTATTCCGGCACCAGCAGTAAATAATAACAAACCTCCGTTATTATCTTCTATTGCAACATCTGCAGGATCATTTGCTTCATATCTAATCGCTCCAAGACCAATACCAGACTCTAAATAAAAACTAAATTTCCCACTATTAATTGCATGCTTTCTAAAAGAAGGTATAAAACCATATGCCTGAACCTCTGCATCTCTTCCATTTTCTTGTTCAATATCCTGTGGTAGTAATACAAAAGCTGAAGTATTTATAGCAAAACGTTCTGATAAATAATAAGAAAGACTTGGTCTAGCTGCAACACCACTAAATCCATTACTCAAATCCATAAGTGGAACAGCCGCAATTCCCATTTTTATATCACCAGCTTCATATAAGGTTTCTGACTCCTGAGCATCTATAGTGCCAATACCTAGTAAAATAAGTAATAACGTACAAAGTTTAAATCTTTTCATTTTTCTTTTTTCCTCTAAAGATAAACAATGCATATTGTCTTTATCATAAAAAAAATAAAAAACCCCTTACTGTTCAAGTAAGGGGCTAGTATTCTAATAAAAAAACTATTGAAGGTTAAACAATAATCTTCCAGATCCTGTTTGATTACTATAGCCAGCTACTTCTACATAATAGCTGCCAGGAGCCAAAGATCCATTAATTTCATAATAATCGCTACCATTCAAATAGTTTCCGTTACTATCATATAAATAGATATAATCATCATAGCTTTCATTTACAATTTGGAAAGCATAAGCCACTTGAGCTTCTACGGTAAATTGATATCTGATTTTTCTATCCACTTCGTTTGTTGTGTTAAAATCAAATGATTGATCATAAGGAGTAGATAAAATACCAAGATCCACATCCGATTCGTTAGAGTTACTAAGAATCATACTGATTGTTCCTGAAATATCATTATAATTCTGATTCTCAATTTCTAGATAGTATGTTCCTGGATTCAGATTCTCACCATAGATATCACGATAACCACTATTAATATAATTATTATTGCTATCGTACAAATTCATATATGTTCCTATTTGCGTATCGAAGTAATAACCAACAGATTCATTAATCTCGAATAAGAGTCTAATCTTACCATCTGGCTCGTTTCTAGCCACTGTAAAATCTGTAGAATTACTGTATGGTGTGTTTAATACTCCTAAATCAATGTCTGTTTCATTTGGGTCGTTTAAAACCAAAGTAAAAGAGCCAGGTTCTACATTGTTATAATAGTAATGATATACTTCTAAATAATAAGTACCTGCTTGAATAGTTTCTAATGAAGCTCTTCTATATCCTGAGGTTATAAAATAGCCATTCGCATCCTTAAGCTCAAAACTAACATCGATATCAGAGAAAACTGAAAAACCAGTATCTTCAGTGATCTCAAAAGTATATCCAATTCTATTATCTGGTTCATTATTTTGTATATCAAAGTTTATTACTTCTTCATAAGGAACCGATAGTGTATTAAGATTTACGTCTGATTCTTTAGGGTCCTTTAGAATAAATGTTACCGTACCAGATAAGGTAGTATTGCTATAATAATCTCCTACTTCGAGGTAATATGTTCCAGGACTTAATGATTCTCCTGAAATTCTCTGTGAGCTTCCAGCGATATAATTTCCTTGATCATCAGATAATCTAAGCTGTGCATACTCATCAGATCTAATTACATATCCAATATTTTCATCTATTTCGAAAACATATCCGATTTTTCTATCCACTTCATCTTCATTAATAGTATAATCTAAAGCATTACTATAAGGTAATGCAAGCGTTCCTAGCTCAACATCTGTTCCTCTAAAATCAAAACTTTTGGAAATCTCAGTTATTCCACCATCTCTATCATTTGCTACAACTTTAATAATAATTTCTTCATCAATATACTGAGCGTAGTTATTATTATAGTATACAGAACCCAAACCATCATAATCATCAGAGCCAATAATATAATCCTCTTTGATAATTAAATCGTTTAGATAGACATCATACGACAAGATATCATCATCTTCGTCAATAGCAGGATACCAACTTACTTCTAACCAATTGTAGTTTGAAAAATCAAAATTAATAGTAGAAAATTCAAATTCTCCCGGATTTCTATTCACAAAGACATTTCGTTTCACTTCGGATTCTTCAGAAACACCTCCATTGGTATCATAAGCTTTGATGTTTATTGTTAATTCTAAGCTTAATCCTTTTTGTGAATTTTTTGAGTTATCATCTATAAGGTCTGACACATCATATATTAGTGATAAATCTGTAGTTCTGTCGGCTGCAACTCGACCGTTAACAACTACATCGTAGGATAGCTCATCGTTATTAATATCCTCAGATTCATTCCAGCTTATTCTCACCAAAGTTCCTTCGGTGACTTGAGCTTCAATATTCGTCACTTCCATCGGAGGAAGGTTCCCAATAGCGTCATCATCATCCCCACATGATACTATTAGAACAATAAGACATAGGTAAAAAAGGTTTACAATTTTTCTCATAAAAGCGGTTTTAAAATTAATGTTTAGTACTTTATGGTAAGTACCATAATCAGGGAAAATGTTACCCCAAAAAACACACTTTTATGAATATTTTTTTGAAATCACAGGAAATAAAAAAACCTGACAAAATCATGTCAGGTTTTTTCCAAAATTCTATATTTTTAAATTTCTTATTGAGAAATTTATTTTTAATTATTCAATGCTTCAGCTCCACCAACGATTTCAAGGATCTCATTAGTAATTGCTGCCTGTCTTGCCTTGTTATATTGTAATTTAAGGCTATCTCTTAATTCTGTAGCATTGTCTGTTGCTTTATGCATGGCTGTCATACGCGCACCATGTTCTGAAGCAAAAGAGTCACGTATTGCTTTATACAATTGCGTCTTAAGAGACTTAGGAATTAATTGCTCTACAATTTCTTCTTTTGACGGCTCAAAAATGTAATCCACATTGTTATTGCTCTCTCCTTCGATCGGTTTGATTGGCAAAAACTGTTCTGTTGTTACAATTTGAGTAGCAGCGTTTTTAAACTTGTTATATACTAAAACTACCTTGTCATAAGAACCATTGGTAAACATTTCCATTAACTCTTGTGCAATATCTGCTACGTTGGCAAAAGTAAGATCATCAAAAACTTCACTTTTATTGGAAACAACGGTATGCGTTTTAGATACAATATCATTTACCTTTTTTCCAATTGCTACGAAATCTACCTGCTTACCCGCATATACATTTTCGTACAAATCTTTAGAAGCTTTAATGATATTAGAGTTAAAAGCTCCTGCCAAACCACGGTTAGAAGCTATCGCTACAACTAAGACTTTATTTACTTCACGTTGTTCAGAATATGCACTGCTACTATCTCCTTCTAAAGAAGCACTTAAACTTTGTAATAACTCAGTAAGTTTATCTGCATAAGGACGCATAGCGGTGATTGCCATCTGTGCCTTATTCAACTTTGCTGCAGATACCATTTTCATAGCACTGGTAATTTGCATCGTTGAAGATACAGAGGTAATTCTACTACGTAATTCTTTTAAATTTGCCATCTTGTATAATTATGAATTCTGAATTCAGAATTATGAATTATTTATATTTTGCTGAAATTTCTTTACAAGCAGAAAGTAATACATCAGTTACTTCATCCGTAAGTTTTCCAGCTTTTAAAGTATCCAAAGCATCTCTGTGCTTAGCATTTAAATACTCGATATAATCGCTTTCGAATTCTTTAACCTTATTTACAGGAACATCCTTTAATAAGTTCTTAGATCCAGCGTAAATAATAGCAATTTGATCTTCCACTGTGTAAGGATCATTTTGCCCTTGCTTTAGAATCTCAACATTACGCTTACCTTTTTCAATTACATTCAAGGTAGCAGCATCTAAATCAGAACCAAACTTCGCGAATGCTTCTAATTCACGGAACTGTGCTTGATCTAATTTTAATGTACCCGCTACTTTCTTCATTGATTTAATCTGAGCCGATCCTCCTACACGAGATACAGAAATACCTACGTTAATTGCTGGACGAACACCAGAGTTAAATAAATCAGAAGTTAAGAATATCTGACCGTCTGTAATAGAGATTACGTTTGTTGGAATATACGCCGAAACGTCACCTGCTTGCGTTTCAATAATTGGTAACGCTGTTAGTGAACCACCACCTTTAACTTTATCCTTTAATGAATCTGGAAGATCATTCATATCTTTAGCGATACCATCATCTGCAATAACTTTTGCAGCACGCTCTAATAATCTAGAGTGAAGATAGAATACATCCCCTGGATATGCTTCACGACCTGGTGGACGACGTAATAATAATGATACCTCACGATATGCTACCGCTTGTTTTGATAAATCATCATAGATGATCAAAGCAGGACGACCAGTATCACGGAAATACTCACCGATTGCCGCTCCAGCAAATGGAGCATATACCTGCATTGGAGCAGGATCTGAAGCATTTGCAGCAACAATTGTTGTGTATGCTAACGCTCCTTTATCTTCTAATACTTTTGCAATATTCGCTACAGTAGATGCTTTTTGTCCTATTGCAACATAAATACAGTAAACAGGCTCACCAGCATCATAAAATTCTTTCTGATTAAGAATTGTATCAATACATACTGTTGTTTTACCTGTTTGACGGTCACCAATTACCAACTCACGCTGTCCTCTTCCGATTGGCACCATCGCATCAATTGATTTGATACCTGTTTGTAATGGCTCATTTACTGGCTGACGGAAAACTACACCAGGTGCTTTACGCTCCAATGGCATCTCAAAAGTTTCACCATCAATAGCTCCTTTTCCATCAATTGGATTTCCCAAAGTGTCAACTACACGTCCAACAATTCCTTCTCCTACATTTATAGAAGCAATTCTTTGTGTACGTTTTACAGTTGCACCTTCTTTTACCTCTGTTGAAGCTCCTAAAAGTACTACCCCAACATTATCTTCTTCAAGATTCAGTACAATTCCTTCTAATCCAGAATCGAATTCCACTAATTCTCCATACTGAGCGTTAGACAATCCGTATACTCTGGCGATACCATCACCAACCTGTAATACTGTACCTACTTCTTCTAAAGAAGCTGTAGCTTCAAAACCAGATAATTGTTGTTTTAATATTGCTGATACTTCAGCAGGATTCACTTCTGCCATTTTATAATAGTTTGTAAAAATGAGACTACATTCTCATTTCCTTATTATTAAATATAAATTATTGAAATAATTAAATATTAATTACTCAATTCTCTTTTTAAACTTGTTAGTTTATGTAAAATACTTGCATTATACTGCAAGTCTCCAACTCTTAAAATAAAACCACCAATAATATTCTCATCGATGATATTTTCTATAGTCGCTTCGTTACCTGTCAACTCCTTTACTTTTGCAAGTACTTTTGCTTCCAAATCTTTACTTAAAGGAACTGCAGTTGTTACTTTTGCGATCTGAGTGTTCTTTAACTGATCAAATAAAATCGAATATTGCTTAGCTACGTTATCTAACAAATCAACTCTTTTATTTTCTATTAACACATCAAAAAGCTTTTGAGTAAGATCCCCTGCATTCTTAAATACTTCACGTAAAGAAGATAATTTCACCTCACTCTTTATTAAAGGACTATTCAAAAGCATTTTCAAATCTTTACTGTTATCCACAGTATCGATGATAGTTAGCATATCTTTCTGAACGTCTTCGGTAGCCTTTTTGTCCTGAGCTAAACTCAACACTGCTTTAGCATAACGTATTGCTGCTCTACTCATGTTGCTTATTAATTTAAAGTAACATCACCAAGCATAGAATCAACCAATTCTAATTGCTTGTCTTTGTTTGATAATTCGTTTCTTACTACTTTTTCTGCAATCTCCACAGAAAGACCAGCTACCTGATTTTTTAATTCAGCTAGTGCAGCTTTCTTTTCACTTTCTATAGTAGCTTGGGCCTGAGCAACAATTTTATCAGCTTCTGCCTGAGCTTCTGACTTAGCATCAGTAATCATATTTTCTTTAAGCTGTCTTGCTTCTTTTAACATCGCATCACGCTCAGCACGTGCTTCATTTAAAATACGCTCATTATCTGCCTGAAGATTTTGCATTTCCTTTCTTGCAGCTTCTGCAGATTCTAATGCATTTTTAATTCCTTCTTCACGATTATTAACAGAATCTAATATAGGTTTCCAAGCAAACTTTCTTAATAAGAAGATTAGACCTACAAAAATTAAAATCTGCCAGAAAAAAAGACCGAATGAAAAATCGTTTAATAACTTTTCCATATGTAATGTTTTACTCTATTATAGTTAATTTTTAATCAGTAAACTAAGATTATAACCAACCGTTATAATCTTAGTTTGCATCATTTGGATATTATGCGAATAACGCAGCAAATCCAATACCTTCAATAAGTGCAGCTGCAATAAGCATAGCTGTTTGGATTTTTCCTGAAGCTTCTGGCTGACGAGCGATAGCGTCCATCGCCTGACCACCGATTCTTCCGATACCTAATCCTACACCGATTACTATTAGACCTGATCCTACAATTTCTGGAATTGTCATAACTATATAATTAAAAATTAAACTTCAAATTAAATTTTAGTGATGTGCTTCTTCATTAGCCATACCGAAATATAGCGCTGATAACATCGTAAAAATATATGCTTGTAATGCTGCCACCAATAATTCTAATATCGACAACACAAATGCTAAACCAAATGATAATGGACTACCAATCCAACTTTTAAACAAGAACATCATTCCAACAATACTCATGATTACTACGTGTCCTGCCGTCATGTTCGCATATAAACGAATCATTAGGGAGAAAGGTTTGATAAAAACCCCCAATAATTCAATTGGAGCTAAGACAACTTTCATAAATGTTGGCACTCCAGGCATCCAAAAGATATGTCCCCAATAGTTTTTATTTGCTGTAAAATTGGTGATTAAAAATGTTAATAATGCTAATCCAAATGTAACTGCAATGTTTCCTGTAACATTTACTCCTAGTGGTGTCATCCCTAAAAGGTTTAATAACCATATAAAAAAGAAGATAGTTAACAAGAAACTCATGTACTTCTTATAGTTATGCCCAATATTTGGCTTTGCAATCTCATCTCTCACAAACAGCACTAAAGGTTCTAGGAATCGTCCAACTCCAGAAGGCATTCCGTTGTTTTTCTTGTAAGACTTTGCTAAACTTCTAAACATAAAGAACATTAGCAATCCTATAAGAAGCATACTCACTACATTTTTTGTAATAGAAAAATCTAATGGCTTTTTGTTAGTAGCATGGTGATCTTCATCATAATTGATGGTTCCTTCTGCATCTGTTTTATAAATTTTGCTGTGATATAACTTGTAATAGTTACCATCAACCTCTGCTACTGTTTCTCCGTGGTGGAATTTTGAAGAAGAAAACACTTTTAATCCATTATCCCAAAGAATAACTGGTAGTGGAAACCCATAATGTTTTCCTGACTCTTTATCAGAAAATAAAGTAAAATCGTGTGAATCTTGAAGGTGATGATCGATAAACTCTTTTATCTCAGCTTTTAAACCATCTTTTCCTTCTTTTTCTGCTATTTCAGTATCTTTTGCTGCCAGATTCAAAGAGCTAAGAATCAAGGCTAAAGTCATAAAAATTCTAACTACACTTATTTTTTGCATTCTAAGTCAGATTTCGGTTCCTAAATTTCGGTGCAAATGTACACAATTAAGTTAGATTCTTAAACTATTTTATACAAATAAGTAAAATAAGAAAAATAAAAAAATAAATTGCTGATTTACAGTTATTTAATATTATTCAAAATTTTGGAAACAAAAAGCACCTCTAAAACCAAACTGACCAGATATGGAATAAAAAAGTCTAGAAAAACACTTTTGTCAATTTCGAGACTATTAAATTTTGTAAACGCTAAAAAAAGACCAATCTTCAAAAAACTGCCTGCTAAAAATATAAATCCAATTTGATCCTTTAACTTTTTCAGCAGCAATATGATAGCGATTACAAGACAAAGTGTATATATCCCGTTAAATATATATGAAAAGTTTAGAATGTTCGTCTGATTTTCTAAAGTAGCAGTGCTTATTAATGTACTATGAACAAAATAAGTAATTGTAAGAACAAGTAAAAACAGAAGCGAAAACTTTGGTAAACTTTTGGGCATTTATGATTGAGATTATAAGGTAATACTACTTCTCTGAATTATTAATTTTATTCAATTGCTTAATTACCAAATAAAGTGATGAAGCTACTCCAAAGAGAATAAAACCCATTGTAAACCATTTTTTTTCTAACAGATAATATGCATCGAGCCTTTTACCGACATAAGCACATAAAAATATGATAGCTCCCATTTGAAAAGCTATTCCAGTAAGTGCTAAATATCTTCTAAGCTGATTTCCCTTGTTTTTGTCCATCAGTTTTACCTAATGATTTTACACCGCCTTTCATCACACAAGAAGCGTTAAAAGTTGCTCCTGGTTCTACAGCAAGCTTACCAACAGAAACTTCTCCTTCGATATGTGCCGTTGGTTTTAGTGATAAAGTTCCTGAAATTTGAAGATTACCTGAGAACTTTCCTTCAAAATCTGCATCAGAACACTCTAAAGTCCCCTGAATGTAGCCTGATTTTCCTACCACTACTTTTCCGGTTGTTTTGAAAGTTCCTTCAATAGTCCCTTCTACTCTAAAACCACCTTCGGAAATAACATCTCCTACGATTTTAGTTCCTTCTGAAATTTTATTCTGGTTTCTGGAAAAATCTGTTGGACCTTGGTCTTTTCCTTTTTTATTGTCTGAAAACATACTAATCGGGGGATTAAATAAATTATTATTCTGATTCTATTTTAGCCTGTACATAGCTATAACTGTCTAAATTCTTATGAATTTGTAAAATTCTATAATTAGGCGAAGCGATGATAAAGAACTCCTTATCCACTTTAGGATAATACTTTTTCCTTCTATTCCATTTAGTCAAATCTACACCTCTTGTATCCTCTATTTTACCAAGAATTAAAAGTTCCGCTAAACCTTCTGCTCCCAATTTATCTCTTTTGGTATGTACTACAACAAATTGTTCATCTTCTGTATACACATCTAAAGAGACCGTCATTTTATCATAACGAAGATCTTTAATGATAGCTTCTAATCTTTCCTTCAGTTCTTGTGCTTGATTATCACCAAATCGCGAAAAAGCGTACACTAATTTATGATTATTTTCCTGATCTACTCCTTCTGTTACGAAAGAACTGTTTTGTATTTGAGGAATTGTAGTTTGATAAATCAGTTGCGCTTTCTTCCCTTCTGGACTCTGAGGGTAATTTAGAGATACGTAATTAAGTGCTTCTTTGTAGGCTTCAAACCCACGATAACGACCAACAGCTTGAGCTTTTAACAATTCAAATTTTGGAACAAAGTCTTCTCCTCCAAATTTTGTTATTAACTCATCACTTTCCTTAATTACTTGAGCATATTTCTGATCTCTAAAATCTTTATACAATCTATTATACATGGATTCTGGACTATCTTTGTCATCTTGCAATGCTTCATCTGGATTTTGAAGTATTTTAGCGTATCGAGAATCTCCGTGATTATTGATTATATCTTGCTTAATCGCGTTGGATTTTGCAACATCCTCTTGTACGAGATAAATCTTGTATAAATTATATTTAGAAGGAATTATAAGTCTTTCTTCCGGATTACTTTCTAATAAATTTTCAAACTTATCAGTTGATAATCCATACTCTTGAAACTTTTCTTTATAAATAACTCCTAACTGATAGTAGGCAAAATTCCTATCCGTTTGCAGACTATCAATTATTTTTTGATCTGTTGGTAGTTGTGTAATATAAGTTTGTGGATCAAATGTTGGATCTGTATCTATTGAATATTCTTCCTGTTGAGATTGTTCTTCACTAGAAACTGCACTTGGGTTTGTAATACTCGATATTCTCCAATTATCTTGTAGTTCTCTATTTCCAAAAATTCTTTTGAAAGCTGTTTTACCGTAAGCAACAGTAGTAGGGTTGTAAAAATAAAACGTTCCTCCTGCTTCAGGATTAGGACCTCCTGGTTGGCCTATTGCGGTTCTTGGCTGATTAAACCTTTGCTCATTTGGTAATTCTCCTTTTATCCTTTCTATTTCAGCTGCTTCTTGCGCTGCAATAGCAGCAGCTTTTAATTTCTCGGTATACTCAGAGTAATATGCTAAACGCTCTTCTGGAGACATCGCTACCGCTTTTAGTATACTATCGTTAGTCTGTGCTATTGATTCGTATAATATAACATCGTCTAGATTAACACGCTTCTTCTTCAGTACACGATACTTTTTAGAGTCCACAACCATACGTTCTAACGTACTATCATAATAAGCTCCAGCAACGGCATATTCTTTGTCATCGAAATTAATGTCGCCTAGTGCCTTATAATTTAAAGATTGTAAATGCCTGTCGTCAGTATTTGTTCTTAATGACTTATTGTAAAATGCTACTGCGAGATCTATAGAGTCTAAAGTATTATAGTATACTGCTTTCTGATTATAGATTTTATCTAGAAAAGGTCGATTTTCTCGATTCTCCTCCAAATCAGTTAGAAGTTCTAGAAACTCTTGCTTATTTCCTGTTTCGTAGTTGAAGTTTCGCGCCTTTGCCATGTAGGCATTAAGCATATATCTTCTAGGAGTTTTCCTATTAAGCTCAATCACTTGATCAAAAGCATAGTTTGCACTGTCTTTATAACCTAATTGATTTAATAATTGTCCTTTGATATAGAGGTACCTCCCTTTTTCTTCATTATTTTTAGAATGTATAGCAGCTTTGCTGATATAAGTAACCGCAGAATCTTTCTGCTCCAGATTAATATATGCTTGCGCTATCATCGCTACTGCATCAGAATAGTCCTGAGCTTCCATATATTCCTCCTCTACCATTTTCATCAAATCTTCAATTGCTTTTTCGTTATTATCCAATCGAAGATTTGCCTTTGCTCTCCATACTTTAGCATGGTTGATATTATTACTGGTAGGATATTTATATAAAATGTAATTAAAAGCTTCTAGGGCAGGAATAAATCTTTGTTCATTATATCTGGCTTTTCCTAAAAGCAAAAATGCTTCATCGATTTTAGGATTTCTTTCTCTATCATCGATAAGCATACTATGTTTCTGAATTGCTTTCGCAGCTTTTTCCTCAGCTTTATCAAAATTCTGATTTAAAACTTCATTAGGTAGCCTTACATCTTCACTAACTATCAGTCTTTCTACGGGCAGAAGTTCCCAAAAATTATCTTTATATGTCTGAACAATATCTTGCTTTCCTTTGTCAAAAGCTACTCTTCCATTATACAGCGTATTATTCTTGGTGGTTACATCATGCCAAGCTCTGTTGGTCCATTTGTCCTTTTTACGCGAACAACTAAACCCAACAACAATCAGGAAAAGTATAACGATGATCTGTGATAAATTTTTGCTCAAATCTGAATAATTTATACGCTGATAACTAAAAAACTTACGTTTTAGTACATCAGAGCGGCACAAAATACGGTGTGAAATGTAAAAATACATTTCTTTCTGTAAAAAACACTTTAACCTTCTATTTTTTTATCTATTTGGGGTACTATACTACCTTTTATGCGATATCATAAAAAAACGAATACTAATTTGACCTTGTCAAATTCTATTTTAAAGATTTTCGAGACAAGAAAGATATAGATATTACCCTTTTACAGTCATCTCATGAAAAACTTACTACTTACTCACAAATTCCTCAAATTATTATTCCTTTTTCTTATTTGCACTCAAACCAATGCCCAAAAAAGGGTTGGTGATCCAGGTGTAACCTTCGATGATAGTAAATACGACAATAGATATCCTCAAATACTGGAATGGCAAAAAGCTGGAGTAAGAGGTGGAATACCATATTTAGACGACATAAGAATTTTTACAACCCTCAATAGCGATAGTAATAGTTCTCAGATAAATCAAGCAATTAACGATGCCGCTAAAGAAAATGAATTAGTAGGAGTTTTGTTAAAAAATGGCACATACACTATCGATAATGCTGTAAAAATGAAATCCAACGTAGCGCTTATTGGAGAAAGTCGAAATGGTGTTCGATGTATCATTAATATGGATAGTGGTAACGGATTTAGATTTGATAATGTAAAAAATGCTGGAATTTATAGATTAACTATTGAAGGTAGTTGGGGGACTCCGAAATATAAATGGAATTATAGTCTATCACAAAATGACGAACTTAGAAATATAGATAATATATCCGTAAAAATCGTACGATCTGAAGACTGCTGGTTAGACAAGGTAAACATTTATAATTCAGCAAGAGATCCTATCAGAGTTCCTTCTAATCACATTACACTGCGTGATTTGGATGTGAAAGGCGCTCATAAAAAAGCTGGTGGTGCACAAGGATATTTTTTTATTCAAGGTGCTTATAATTTAATCACAGGTTGTAAGGTAACTCACCTACGTCATATTTCACTTCAAGGAGGGAATGTAGAATACAATGTGGTTTATGATAATGACTTTAGACAAGAAGTAAGCTTTCATAGTGGCGATGCTGGAAACAACCTTATAGAAAACAACAAAATTACACTGCCAGCAGACATGTCTCCTGTAAGCGAAGATGAACTTTTACCCGATGATCCAAGAGAAATAGCTACTAACAAACCTGTATATTTTGCTATTATGGGGCCTTGGTCTACACAACACGATAATTCTGAAAAACCTAATTTCATAATCAATAACAGCTGTCTCCAATTAAATCATAGTTATGGATCTGCAACACCTTGGTCTCAACCTGGCATCTTATATAAGGGACCTCTTAAATTAGGACTAACCATAAACGAAAGGATACAAAACTTTCCAGAAGTATCTTCTAACTTACATCCCAGCGGAGAAACTTTATATCCCATAGATAATGCAATGGTATTATCTACAGATGATCAATTTATAACCGATTTAGATGTTACTTTATATCCTAATCCAACAAAAAAAACGTTTTTTATCAATCTTAATAATACTTCAGAAACTAAAGTTAACGTTGAAATTAGAGACATTTTTGGAAAGCTCGTAAAATCAAAAAAAGGCATATATACAGGTCAATTAAATCCTATACAAGTAGATAACTTATCATCGGGAATATACCTAGTGCAGTTTACTGATTACAAGAACAATCAAACATCTACTAAAAAACTAATTATCAAATAATAATATCACTTGATAATCTCAATCCTTATTTTCGATATGCCTTATATTTCTTTATAAAAAAAACATATACTCAACCAGAAGGTACGTATACTATTTAGTGGGTCTTCAGTCTGTTATAAATTCTTAGTCTTGTGATTAACTATTCATAACAAACAAACTCAACATGAACAATTTTAATTTAAAAAGCGGCATACGTCGCTTACGGCTACTTATTTTAATTATTTACTTACCTATTTACGGACAACTTAAAGTTGGTGATCCGGGCATCAAATTTGATAATACTAAATACGACAGTAGATACCCACAAATAAAAGAATGGCAGAAAGCTGGTGTACGAGGAGGAATTCCATTTTTAGAAGATATTACCATTGTTAAAACACTTAATGCGGGAGCATCGAGTAATCAAATAAATCGGGCTATTAGTGATGCTTCAAAACAGAATAAACTTGTAGGTATTCTTCTTAAAAATGGTACTTATACCATTAACGAAGAGATCAGGATGAAATCTAATGTAGCACTCATTGGAGAAAGTAGAAACGGAGTGAAATGCGTTATCAAAATCAATAACAAAAACGGATTTAGATTCGATCGCGTTAAAAATTCAGGGATCTATCGTCTAACTATTGAAGGAGGTTGGGGAATACCAAAATATAAATGGAACTATGGTATTTCTAAAAATGATGAACTCAGAAATGTAGACAATATTTCAATTAAAATTGTACGATCAGAAGACTGCTGGGTAGATGGAGTAAACATCTACAATTCTGGTAGAGATCCTATTAGAGTTCCTTCGAACCATATAACCTTAAGAGATTTAGATGTTAAAGGTTCTCATAAAAAAGCTGGAGGTGCACAAGGATATTTCTTTATTCAAGGAGCTTATAATTTAATCACAGGTTGTAAAGTAACGCACCTGAGACATATATCGCTTCAAGGAAGTAATGTAGAATACAATGTGGTTTATGATAATGACTTTAGACAAGAAGTAAGCTTTCATAGTGGTGATGCTGGAAATAACCTTATCGAAAACAACAGAATTATACTTCCTAGTGACATGTCCCCAGTAAGCCGAGATGAACTGCAACCTAATGATCCTAGGGAAATTGCGACTAATAAACCTGTTTATTTTGCTATTATGGGACCTTGGTCTACTCAACATGATAATTCTAAGAAGCCTAATTATATTATCAATAATTCCTGCGAACAACGAAACCATAATTATGGATCTTCCACTCCTTGGTCAGAGAGAGGAGTTCTTTATAAAGGTCCTAAAAAACTAGGGTTATCTATTAATGAAAGGATTAACAACTTTCCATCAGTAAATCCTTCACTTAATCCAAAAGGTAAAACGTTATATCCAATTATCTTAGGAGATGAAAATGAAGCTCCTGATGTTGAAATTATATCACCATCTAATAATACAGTCTTTAGAAAAAATGAGAAAATTACTATAACTGCAACAGCTTCTGATGATAAAAAGATAGAAGGAGTAGAATTTTATGTGAATGGAAATGCAATTGGAAGCAAAAATAAAGCTCCATTTCAGATCGAAAAAGTTTTATCTGTTTCCGGAACATATACATTGACTGCAAAAGCTACAGATAATGATGGTTTAATGACAACTTCTGATGCTATTAAAATTACTGTAACAGAAAGTCCTGAAATAACAATTCCTGGAGCATTTGAAGCAGAAAACTATGATACTAAATCTGGAAGTGTTAAAATAGAAAACACACCTGCATCAGATGGTCAAAATATTGGATTCATAAGAAACAATGATTATGTCGAATACAACGTAAATGTTACAGCATCTGGAGAGTACAATATCGATACCTATACTTCGAGTAATGGTAGAGGTGGAGAAATACAGATATATGAAGCAAATAAATTAGTTGGAAGTATAACTGTTCCTTTTAGTGGTGATTGGCACTCTTATAAAAAACAATCGACACAAATAAACCTTCAAAAAGGCACTAAAAAACTGAAATTATTATTTAAAGGAACTAATGGATATCTATTTAATGTTGATAAAATAAATACTACATTCTTAGAACCTTTAGAAACAACAATTGCCTTATCTCCTGTTGATGACGCCTATTTACAATACACTTCGCGCTTTAATAACAATATTATCAGAATCGAAAAAGGAAAAAGAATTGGTTATCTTAAATTTAATCTTTCTAGTATTGGTGGAAACATTAAAAATGTAAAATTAAAATTTAATGTATCAGAAGATAGCGGTAAAGGAAATCTAAGAATATACAAAGGAACCTCTAATCAGTGGAGCGAAGAAACAATTTCTAACACTAATAAACCAAAGCTGTCAGACCCACTTGGTAGTATTACTGGAACTTTTGATATCAATACCTCTCATACCATTTCGTTAGATCCTGGAGCTTTTGACAAAGGTCCTATTTCATTGATTTTACTATTAGATTCAGGGAACGATTTTGCCTTTGCTTCTAAAGAAAATCAAACCAAAGGCAAGCCAGAACTGTTAATCACGTATATCAAAACATCCACAAATCATTCCAATACTATTTCAGAAGAAGACCAAAAAGGGAATACAGAAATCGAGGTATTTCCTAACCCCACACGAGATATGCTTACAATTTCGGGTGGTAAAACAAACAAGCTTATTAAAATATATAGTATGTCTGGTAAGATTGCTAAAGAAGTTGTACTTAGAGAAGATCGAAGAATAATAGACTTATATGGATTACCTTCTGGTTATTACCACATACATGTTGTTGACATAAATAAAGGCACATTACTTGCCAAATCAACTATCATAAAAAACTAAACTTTTAAACAAAAGATCCGTTTGGTTTATATAGATATTAAACCAAACGGATCTTATATATGAGGCTTTTTATTTATTAAAATGCTCTTCTAATTCTTTTAATGTTGCTTCAGATGTCACCAAGTCTTTTACTACTTCTCCTTTATCTAACACAACAATGCGTTCGCATACCTCTGTAACATGGATTAAATCGTGACTAGAAACTAGCACCGTTACATTAGGATCTGCCGCCAAGTCTTTAATTATTTTCTTTAAACGAATCTGGGTGGTAGGATCTAGATTCGCAAATGGTTCATCCAAAATAACTACTTCTGGATTCCCAATAAGCGCAGCAACAATTCCTGCCTTCTTTTGATTACCTTTGGATAGGTCTCTCAAATATTTCTTTTGACCTAGAATTTCTCCGTGAAAAAAGTCTTCAAAATTAGCCAGTAAAGCATCTACATCTGCTTTATTTTGACCTCTCAATTCTCCTATGAAATAAAAATATTCTTCGGCAGTAAGATATCCTATTAAAAAAGTTTCGTCGATAAAAGCAGAAGTGTTAGATTTCCATTCTTCGCTCTCACTTACTTTAATTCCGCTATTTTCTATATATCCCGTTGTGGGTCTGATAAGATCCAATAAAGCACTAAACAAGGTAGTTTTTCCGGCTCCATTATTTCCTACTAATCCAAAACTGTCACCTTTAGGTATTTCTAAATTTTCGATATTCAATACGGTATTCGCTCCGTATGTTTTTGTTATATTATGTACTCCTATCATCTTCCTTATTTTTTTTGTTTATACGCCCAAATGGTTGCGTATTTTTCTGTTTTGTAAATTTTTTCGATTTTGTCAAAAACCATATTTCTAAAAGCAAAACCTGCTATCCCTGCTACGGCTACTAATGCATAACCCGCATAAGGATTATAAGCATAATGACCTATTGCATACAGTACTACAGGTAATGCCAACTTTGGTAATGAAAGCATCAATGTTTTCATATTAAAAGATTGTTTATCTCCAAACGCCTTCTTGTTACTGGTAAGATCTATAGGTGTTTTTACATAAGCTCCAGCCAACAATACTACATGAGCATTCAATCCCATATTATAAATTCCACCAACAATAACCGCCAAATAGGCTTCCCATCCAAAATACAGGTAACCCGAAGCCAAAATAACAGAAACAAATGTTGCCATTACCATCAGCCACCATTTGGAAGATAAATATTCTCTATATTTAATATTCTGGCTCATCATCAACGGATAATAAGAACTATCCCAACTTGGAACAAATTGACCAAAACTCAATAAAAATCCACCAGACACAAATATTCCTGCAAATATTCTCCATACTGGACCATCGTATGCTTCTACGGCTCCTGTAAAAAATAATAGCCCGTAAAAAAGAAATAGCACACTAACAATTACAGTAGATCGCGCTCTTTTATTCCTTTTGATCAATTTAATGTCATTTTTAAGAAATATAGCTGTTTTCCCAAAACGATCTAACCAATCCAGATTTTCTGTCTTTACATCTTTAGATTTTGTAGCCAAACCTTCATCTAAATATAAACCACTTACAAAAGACTTGAATGCTATTATATAAAGAACGATTGCAGCAACTATTGGCAATATAAACAGGTATAAAGTATCAGATAACCCTTGGAAAAATGGCGCTGTATATACAGTGATATCAAAATATCCAAAATAATGCAACCCTCCTAAAATCGCCATAACGCTTCCTATCCCATAGATCAAATTATCTTTATTATTTAATAAGATATTTAGAAAGTTATTAGCGTAAACAAGTCCAATTAACCCTAGATTCCAGAGTAGTACATTAAGCACAGGAGCATCTCCTTTAGAAATTAGTAGTATGGAAAATGGAACAAAAAAGAATGCATGAATGATATTAAAAAAAGATAGCATCGTCTTGCCCATTCCAAAAGACACAATTTTACTTTTATTAAACGGCAAAATAAGTAGCGGTTTAATATTTATTACTGGCATTTTTTGTAATGCATACCTAAAAATAAGATCAAATGCCCACCAATAGATCAAAAATTTATTTACTACCGTAAGAGGATTTTGGCATAATTCCTTTTCGGCATATTTGTATACCAAAAAACTTCCACCCATCATCATAAGGATAAAGTATACTGCCCAAAATCCCATAAAGATTTTCATCCAAACTCCAGATGAAGCAGAGGCAGATCTCCAGAAGGATTTCCACTGTAAGGATATAAAGTGTTTAAACATAGTTGTATTAGTTTTAGAAGAAGTAAGAAATACTTCTTACATTATTTAGTAAACAAAAAGTAAATTTTGTTACAATTTTGAAAGAAAAATCCTTAAGCTTTTACCATTGGATAGGAAGAAATCACCTCATTAACAAGGTGTTTCTTAAGCTTGGCGTATGCCAAAATTGTTACTACAGAAAACGTAATGATACTGCTCAACACTAGAACATTATCATATTCTTTAAAAAATGTGGTTATAGCAAAAAGAGATGCAATCGGAATCACCATGATCATTTGAAGATATTCTAATATTTTGATAGTTAAAAAACTATAACCTTTATTATACATCTTTTTTAAATATCTATTAGTATTGTATGAACCTTGAAATATTAAAGAGATATTTAGTAGTTGTGCAATCAGGCTATAGGTGCTCTGTTCCACCTCAAAAGTTTGAAACGTAACCACAAATCCAATAAAAATACAAATGGTAAGAAGTACTTTCGGAAATGAAAAATAGTTTTTTAATCCATCCGTATAGATCCGAAAAAACTTTCTTAACAACACTTTCTTCTTTTGAGAGGTAATCTGTTTTAATCCCTTTTTACCATCAAAACCTTCAAGAATTTCTTTTGTTTTTTCCTTAAAAGAAACAACGTTTTCTTCCTCCAAAGCAATAGCGAAATGATCAACTAACTCTGTCTGCACATCGTAGTATTTGACCCCATTCTTTTTTATAATACGATACAATTCTTTTATATGATACTCTTCCAATTTCATACACTTATGTTTTAGTCCTTTCTACTATCTATGCCAATTGCATACGTTTTTTATAAAAAATTACTAGTGAAATCATTGTTTTTAAACTTCCAACAAAGAATAGTGTTAGCACTCCAAGATAAATGTAGTAGAATGTCGAAGGTTCTTTTAGATGAGGAATAAATTGATAATTAAAAGAGAAGAATATCGTTATTAAAACTCCAAAATTTCCAATAAATGAAAACTTCTTTTTCCCAAATACTATCAGCGGTATAAATGCTACTAATACTAATAAAAATGTCGGAAATAAAGAACCCCAAACACTATCTATATAAAAATACGAGTAAATCTCATTAAAAATCCAAAAACAACCTATACTACCTAAAAGTACCTGCCAGGTCACTAAATTCTTTAGGAGTTTTACAGAGACACTTTTAAATATCTTCCAATTAAATGGTTTGCTTCCTTCTTTTACCAACGACGCCTTATTTTCTACCATATATTCTTTAAAAATGTGATAGAAATCTCTGGTATCTCCCTCATTCATTCTATGCTCAATTTCCGAAGCGACGTGATCGACCATTTCAATTCTTACATCCTCATAATGGATATCCGAATTCCACAAATATGTATCAATAAATTGTATATCTTCTAATGTTAGTTTTCCCATGTTTGTCGGTTTTTATTCCCCAAATACAATTAGTTTTCTTACGCTGCTGTTAACATTTGATATTGTTTGTCATATTGTTTTATGAATCTTCGATACCCTACAAGACTGATCCAAGTGTAAAACACAGCCACTAGTGTTAAACCAAGATATATACGTTGATATAGTAATGTTTTGACAAAATCTTCATCAAGTTGTTCTACTATGGTTAAAATGTTAGGAAAATATAACATCAATCCTATCCAAGAAGAATAAACAACCAAGGCAAGTGATGTATTCTTTCTTCTTTTATATTGTTGTATCCAAACATAAATACAAGGGATTAAAGTTAATATCACTCCACCCAACATGATCCACTTTATTTCAAAGTATTCTGAGAAAGAAAAAAGTATTCCCGTACAAAGTAAGAATGGCAATACAATCTTATAGTTTCTTAGCACATCTTTTACCGTTTCTAAAGTTGTTCTTCTTATTTTTTTTGTGATATGCTTTCTTTTTTCAATTAGCAACTTTTTATAACCTCGACTATCTTCATAGATAGATTTCCCAGATTTGTTCGCTCCTATATCCCAAGCGTAAAAAGACACTTTATTCCCAAAACTCTTATGTACTTGTTCCATTGCAGTTTCGAAAGAAATACCTTCTTTCATTTTCTTTTCTGCTTCGCAAACAATATGATCCAATAACTCTATCTGTACATCCCAATATTTAATTTTATGATGTACAAGATAATTCTCTATAAACTGAATTTGATTTTTTGTTAATCCTCCCATACTTAGCTTATACTCCACTTTGGGTTAATAATTGTTTGCATCGTACGAATGTACTCTTCTAACTCTGTTAACCGATTCGCCGTTTCTTTGGATCCTTTTTCGGTTAATTTGTAATATTTGCGCAATCGATTATCTACTTTTTGCATTTCTACATCTAGTAAACCTTCTGCTTCTAACTTATGTAATGCTGGATATAATGCACCTTCGGTGATGTTTAATTCTCCCTTAGTAATTTCTTTTACTTTTTGTGTAATCTCATAGCCATACATCTTATCACTTTCTTCCAAAAGCTTTAAAATAATGGTGTTTAAACTACCTTTATATAATTTAGAATTGCCCATAACACTATTCATTAGGCATCAAATATATACATAATTTTCTTATGCATAAGTTTTTTAGGTATATAAATTTATCCCAAAACCACTCTATGGTGTTTTGCATTTAGTATTTTTGCGCAAAAATTAATATTGAGAAATTAGAATTCTAATATGCTCATATGAAAAACCTTAAAAAGTTTTCGACTTACTATTTACTTTATTGCTATGTCAGATTTTCACACATTAACTATTAAAGATATTACTCGCGAAACTCCTAAAGCCGTTTCTATTGAATTTGATATTCCCAGCACACTGTCCGATGCCTATAATTTTATCGCAGGACAGTATATTACTATTAAGACTGTTGTAGATGGGAATGAGATAAGAAGAGCTTATTCTATATGTTCGGCACCCAAAAGTGGATCTCTTCGTGTAGCAGTAAAAGAAATTGAAGGAGGTACTTTTTCTTCGATCGCTAATAACAAACTAAAAATTGGTGATACTCTGGATGTGCATACTCCAGAAGGTTCTTTTCTATTGGA
Source organism: Aquimarina sp. 433 (assembly GCF_054054605.1). Lineage (NCBI taxonomy): Bacteria > Pseudomonadati > Bacteroidota > Flavobacteriia > Flavobacteriales > Flavobacteriaceae > Aquimarina > Aquimarina sp. 433. Next base: position 66,916 of record NZ_JBSWZK010000012.1, on the reverse strand, counting down.
ATCTAATCCAACTGCTCAAAATCATTATGCAGCTTTTGCAGCAGGAAGTGGAATCACTCCAATCATGAGTATGATCAAATGTGTTCTGGAAGAAGAGCCTAATAGTAGCTTTGTATTAGTATATGGTAACCAAAATCCAACGGAAACTATTTTTCATAAAGAACTTTTAGCCTTACAAGTCAACTATCCTGATCGGTTGTTTGTAGAGTTCTTTTATAGCAGAAGCCAGGAAGATGGTGCTCGTTTTGGAAGAATAGAAAAGTCTACGATCAATTTTATCACTAAAAATAAGTTTAAGGACACTACTTTTAAAAGTTTTTACCTCTGCGGTCCAGAAGCTATGATCAACACAGTTACTGAGGTTTTAACTGAAAATAATATTGCCAAAGAAGATATACATTTCGAATTATTTACCAGCAGTACAGAAACAACAGAAATCGAAGCTGATCTAGACGGTCAAACTAAAATTACGATATTGGTTGATGATGAAGAATCTTCTTTCGTGATGGATCAGAAAAAAACCATATTAGATGCTGCCTTAGAAGAAGATATCGATGCTCCGTATTCGTGTCAGGGAGGAGTTTGTAGTTCTTGTATATGCAAAATAACCGAAGGTAAAGCGGTAATGGGTAAAAACAGTATACTTACCGATGCTGAACTAGAAGAAGGATTAGTATTGGCATGCCAGGCATATCCAACATCATCCACGATAAAAGTTGATTTTGATGATGTTTAAGAGTATCTTTATATAAAGATCTTTACTCGGTCTTTTTATAACATTAAACCACAAATTACATTATCTTTTTATGGCTCCATTGGCTTGTGTCCTATATTTAAGTATTGAAAACGAATCTTTTAATGAGACCTCTTTACATCAATTAGTTTACAAAGCGCAAGAAGAGAATAAAAATCACGGTGTCACGGGATTTCTCTACTACAAACAAAATCACTTTTTTCAGTATGTAGAAGGGAATCAATTGGATGTTAATAATTTATTAAACAGTCTAAAAAAAGATACACGACATAAAATTTTAGAGTGTATTTATGATGATCAACTTCATACAAGAAGGTTTCCGAATTGGAATATGGGCGATCTAAAAACCAATCAGTTAATGCAAATCAAGTTTGAAGATCTAATCATCGAAAACTTACTGTACAGAAAGGTCCGTAACAATTCTCCAATTGCGATTGAAAACCATAATCTTTGGAAGCTGATTGATAATTTAGCTTTCTTTCAAAATTCGGATCTGCAATAATGGTATAATTGCATTTTATCGGTAATATTTGTTTTTTATCGGTATTTTGTGTTTCTTATATTTTCCCTTTCTTGAAAAAAGGATACAAAAACTATCTTTCTGATAATAAAAGTAGTACAGATGTTTATCGTAATTAACAACAATAAAATATCCAACTTTTTTCTAGCTCAACATATAGAAAAATCCCAAAATATATCAAAAGGGTTGTTTTTTGAAAACACCGAGGATGCTTGTGATTATCTAACTCCTCTACACACTATTATTTCAAAGCCTGTGTATATTTTTATTAATAAGGATATGCCCCATATTAATGGTTGGGAGTTTCTAGAAAGATATGCTTTCGTAGAAAATAACAACTACAATATTCATATTGTTTTAATGACAAAGAATGAACTTGACATTGAAGAAGAGATAAAAATAAATAACTATCCTAACGTTATAGCAAGGAACATTTCTGAAATCGACAATCTATTTATAGATGATTTTGTTAGCAAAATGCATAAATCATTTTTATTAAAAACAGTGTAATTTTCTACGCATCTACAGTATGGAAATCTGGGTTATTAATATAAAAATCATAAACTCTTTTTAATGTACTTTCCTCCAACGGTTTCTCAATAAAATCATGCACCAATTCTTCTTTCTCGAAAGCCTTTATTCGATCTTTTTCCCAATTAGAAGTTGTAAGAAATGCCAATAGTATATCTCCTCTCTTTTCTTTAGGTAATTTAGCATATTCTTCTAAAAACTCAAAGCCATCCATCTTAGGCATATTGATATCCAAAAAAATAACGTTGGGTCGAGGAAACTCATCTTCACTACCCTTGAATTTTCCAGTTCTATTTAAATAATCCAGAGCTTCCAAACCATTATAAGCTTCAAAAACCTGATTAGCAACTCCACTAATTTCTATCAGTTTTTTATTATAAAAATTAGTGGATTTACTATCGTCTACCAGCAGTATGCAATTCATCTTTTTCATATTTATTATCTAAAGTTAACTTAGCAATGGAAAAATAAAAGGAAGAACCTTTATCTGTAGATGACTTCACCCATATTCGTCCATTATGATTATCTACTATCCTTTTGCAATTTGCTAATCCGATGCCAGTACCTTCATACTCTTCCTGGCTGTGTAAACGTTTAAAAACTTCGAATATCTTTTCGTGATATTCTTTTTTAATTCCAATTCCGTTATCCTTTACAAAAAACTGATAATCTCTTCTTTTGAGCTCAGAACCTATCTGAATGATAGGGGCTACATCAGGTTTTCTATATTTTAGACTGTTCGAAATTAAGTTCTGAAACAATTGCCGAATCTGAATAGCATCACACGTAATTTCGGGGAGTTTTTCTACCAAAATTTTTGCTTTATTATCATCAATTGTTTTTTGTAAATCCTGCACAATTTCTTTTACGATTTGATTCAAATCTACTGTTTCAAAACTTAGGGATTTGTCATCTAACTGGGAGTACTGTAACAGATCATTGGTAAGTGTGATCATCCTACCAGAAGCATTTTCTATAAAATCTAAATAGGTGTGACCATTTTCATCCAGAACCTCACTATACTCTTGCTTAAATAATTTTGTAAAACTAGTCACCGTTCTAAGCGGTTCTTTAAGATCATGACTTGCTAAATACGCAAAACGTTCCAGCTCTACATTAAGCTGTTTCATTTTGTTTTCGGACTGTTTCTTGCTATGTATATCGATAAGAGTTCCTACAATCTTTTGTATATCTCCGTTAATTTCTTTTTGCGCTCGCGCATTTACTCTATACCATCGATATCCATCATTTTTCGTTTTAATTCGAACATCCTCGTCTAATCCTTCTTGCTCCTCTACCTGTTCCTCCAGACTCTTTCTAAACTTAGTAATATCTTCTGGGTGAATGATATTAATAAAAGAAGAAAAAGATGGTTTTAATGATTTAGCATCATATCCTAATAGCTGGTAGAATTCTTTGGACCACCAAGCCTTATTTTTTATAAAATCGCTCCATTCCCATAAGGCTGCGCGATTCCCTTTTATCGCTAACTGTAATCTGGATTCACTGACCATCAGCTTCGATTGCAAACTTTTTACCTTATTAATATTCTGAGCTAATCCTAATACAGATATTACATCGCCATTTTCATCACGTTCGTTGACCTTATCAGTAGCATAAATCCATATAGGTTCCTTAGAAATCTTATGTTTTATCCTATACTCAACTTCCAAAATCTCACCATCATTTAGTGACTTTAGCCTTTTATGGTGCTTTTCAATCGCTTTTAAATCATCTGGATGAAATAATTTTTCCGCTAGATTCGCACCCAATTTTCTAATTTCATCTTCAGTATATCCGGCAATCTTAGCAATACTATCGCTTGAGAATATATTTTGCTTTTTTACTAGGTCATAGATATAGATAATCCCTGGATTGGTATCTATCAGGTGTGTTAAAAACTCATTGGCTCTTGCTGTTTCCTTTAATGCAGTTTTGGTTTCATGGATATTTATAAAATTAATCACTACACCTCTAATAACGTGTTCTTGATTTCTATACGGGAAAATCTGCATAGAAAACCAGGTGCCATCGGCACTTTGTACTTCTCTTTTATAAGATTGCAGCGTGTTTATAACCGTCTTAGACAATTCCATTAAATCTTGTCCTCCTAATGTACCAGAAAAATGATGGATAGGTCTACCAATATCTTCTACCCTTAGTTGAAAATGTTGATGAATCGCTGGCGTAAACTTCCTGATATTAAAATTACGATCCAGAAACACTGTTCCGATATTTACATTTTTAATCAGGTTTTCGATATCAGAATTAGATTCCAATAACTGCGTATTCTTTTCTTGTAGTTCAGCATTTACAGTATGTAATTCTTCATTTAAAGATTGTAATTCTTCATTGGTGCTTTGTAACTCTTCATTCGACGCCATCAACTCCTCATTGGTTGCCTGCATCTCTTCATTCGTAGTTTCGAGTTCTTCTATGGTGGACTGAAGATTCTCTCTGGTTTCTGTCAATGCCTCTTTTAACTCTTCTACCTCTGCTGTTTTAGCAAAAACCGATGGTACTACATTTTCTCCTAAATCGTTTAATTCTATTCCTTTCTGTTCAAAAAATAAGATCAGATAGCTTTTTTTATATACCGAACCTAAGCTTAACTCCTTAACAACAAGTTTAATTTCTTTTAGGATATCCTCTTGCAAAATTTTTACGATTCGTTCTATAGAGTTGGAATTATTATCACTCTTCCCTATTTTTCTGATCATAGTGGTTAGAGGGATTGCCAATTCATCTGGTAACATTTTCATCAAATTATTGGTAAATCCTTCCTCTGGAAATTCGATATATTTCTTTAATCTTCCAGAGGCTTGTATAATTTCAAAACCTTCATCAACGCAGGCACAAACCACACCTAAATCTTCCATTAACATAGAATTAATGGACTTGATCATTTTATCAAACACCTTTTCCTTTTTACCAGCATTACGTGAGTCGATAGCATTGACACCTATTTTCCAAATATCATTATTGTACTGACTTACGAGTCTGCCTGGTTTTAGGTTTCTATATATTTTCCATTTCGAACTAACCTCATCAAAGTTTTTATCTAGTAATCCAATATTTTCAGAATTTCCTATGAACAGATATCCCTTTTCATTTAAAGCAAAATGAATACTGGTTAACACTTTTAGCTGAATTTCGCTATTCATGTAAATCAACATATTACGACAAGACACCAAATCCATTTTATTAAAAGGAGGATTTTGTAATATATCATGTTTAGAGAATATGATGTTACTTCGTATCGCAGGGTTAATTTGATAAGAGTTCTCTGTTACTGTGAAATACTTATTTAATAGTGTTTGAGGAATCTCAGAAGCGATACTTTCCTTATATACTCCTTTAGAAGCAATATCTACCGCTTTTTCATTAATATCCGTAGCAAATATCTTATACGAGCCTTTTTGTTTTGTTAGATAAAAATACTCTTCTAATAGTATCGCTATAGAATAGGCTTCTTCTCCTGTAGAACAAGCCACTACCCAAACCTTAATAGGTTCATCGCTACCCTGTTTCGCTCTAACAATATTAGGGATCACCTTTTGTTTCAGTTCATCAAATGCCTCTTGATCCCTAAAAAACTTAGTCACTCCTATTAAAAATTCTTTTGCTAAGATAAATTTCTCCTCAGGATACTCGTAGAGATAATTAATATAGTCTGCAACTGTCTTATTTTTAGTAATACTCATTCTTTTTGCCGTCCTTCTAAACAAGGTTGGCTTTTTATAGGAGAGAAAGTCATACCCTACATAACTTTTGATCATTTTAAGAATTCGTTCTAAAGATTGAGCACCTTCTATATGATCATCGACAGAACTGATATTAAAGCTATCATGAGCTACAAAATCCACCAATTCTGCTGGCATTTCTCCTGGCGATAAAACAAAATCTGCTAACCCTTGAGAAATGGCACTTCTTGGCATTCCATCAAATCTGGCACTTTCAGGACTTTGTACAAACAAGGTTCCTCCTACCTCTTTAATCGACTTTGCTCCTTTGGTACCGTCCGAACCTGTACCCGATAAAATAAAACAAATTGCCTTATCCCTTTTTTCTACAGCTAGTGATTTAAAGAAAATATCTACCGAAAAATTCATCTGATTGTTTGGTGGTCTTTTCGTAAGTACCAAATAACCATCTCTAATGATAATGTTTTTATTTCCTGGAATGAGATACACATGATCCGGTTTCACTTTCTCATTTCTCTGAGCTTCTGCCACCTTCATTTTAGTATGTCGCGAAAGGAGTTCGGGCATCAAACTTTTGTAATCTGGAGATAAATGTTGTACAATCACAAAGGCAAAACCAGTGTCGGACGGACAATGATCAAAAAATTCTTCTAATGCTTTTAAACCACCGGCAGAACTTCCAATACCTATAATAGGAAATGATTGATTAGTACTCATCTCATTTCCTTTATTCTCAGATTTTACCATAGAAAATAAATCGACAAAAATTAATGTTCAAAAAATCGGGGTAAGTATAGTAATTTAGATCAGAGATCTTACCCTAAGATACTAACTTTTATCCTAAATTTTTATTAACATTTTAAAATTTACGGATAAACCTTACTATTATTGATGGATAAGCGTTTATAGAGAATTAAATCATTTATTTTCTAAAGCAGGAAAACAGAATCATAAGGGAATTTTCCGTCAACATAATTTGTTTTTTTATTTCAAGATTATTCATACTTTTAAAAATAATTTATCAAAAATGTCAACTTTTTCTCCTTCACAACTTTATCCTAAAAAAATTGACCTTACCAATTGTGATAAGGAACCTATTCATATTATAGGAAACATACAAAAAAGAGGGTTTCTCCTGACTTGTAGTTTCGAAGAAAGGAAATTGTTACGTTATAGTCAGAATATAGTCGATTTATTTTCGATTGGTGTAGACGCTATTTTTAATGAACCCATTGAATCTTTATTCGAAACTCACAATATCGATATCCATGCTATACTAAACAAATTAGAAACAAAGGATGTTGTATACCAAGAAGTTCATATTAATAAAGCGCCGATAACTCTGATTACTCATAAAAATGCTACTGAATATATCGTTGAACTAGAACCAAATTCGATTGCATTAAATCCTTTTGAATATCAACTTCAACTATCAGAAATAACTTCGAAAATTAATACAGAGAAGAATATCTCTGAAAAATGTAACTCAGCAGCTAGGTTGATCAAACAGTACCTTGGATATGATCGTATTATGATCTATCAGTTTGATGCAGATTGGAATGGAAGCATTATTGCCGAAAGCAAAGAAGAACATCTGGAAAGTTGGTTAGGATTGCATTATCCATCAACAGATATACCACAACAAGCGCGTAAATTATTTCTAAAGCAAGGAGTACGAATGATTGATGACGTAAATTCAGTTCCTACTCCAATTATCACAAATGAGAAGAATACTGATCTGCCTGCTTTAGATTTATCCAAATCAGAACTAAGAGCAGTGTCTCCCATACACATTGAGTATCTCCAAAACATGAAAGTTGGTGCTACTCTAACAGCTGCCATTGTATTTAATAACACCTTATGGGGACTTATTGCTTGTCATCATTACAGTCCAAAGTTCATCAATTTCTACCAACGTCTAAGCTGTAAATTTTTAGCACAGATTTTCTCCACGAGTCTTCAATTAGACTCTAAAAACAATGTTCTGGATCAAATACAAAAGAGTTCGATCACTAGGAATATCCTTTTAGATCAGATTACCAGAGAAAAAGATATCGTATTAGGATTGTCAAGATTCGAAATTACTTTAAATGATTTAACAGATGCTACAGGAGCAGCTATTTATATAGATGATGATATTACGGTAATTGGCACTTGTCCTGAAATTGAACAAATAAAAGATCTTATCAATTTTATTAGTGAACAAACGACTGAAAATTTTTATCAAACCAATTCAATTAGTAGAGCGTTTGAAACAGCTAAAGCGTATAAAAATATTGCCTCTGGAGTACTATGTCAATTTATATCTAAAGCCAAAAAAGATGCACTCATTTGGTTTAAGCCAGAAGTTATTCAGAATGTAGATTGGGCTGGTAATCCAGATAAAGCTGTTTCTATTGATGACGATGTTCGCTTATCGCCTAGAAAATCTTTTGAAAAATGGTCTATAGAACAAGAAGGGATCTCAGAACCATGGACCGATAACGAAATAGCGGCAGTGAAAAGTCTTAACAAAAGTATCTCTGATATTATTATTGAAAAATATAATGAGGTTAAAGAGTTAAATGCTCGCCTAAAAATGGCGTATGATGAATTAGAATCCTTTAGTTATAGCGTATCCCATGATTTGCGTGCTCCCTTAAGAGGTATTGACGGTTTTGCCCACATCATCAAAGAAGAATATTTTGATAGTTTGGATGATTTTGGAAAAAACTCTATTAAAACTATTATCGATTCCGTGGAAAAGATGAACGCTTTAATCGATGATATTCTAGAGTACTCTGGTCTTGGAAAAAAGCCTGTAGAATATAGATATTTTTCGCTTATAAAACTTTCCAAAGACCTGTTAGTAGATCTCAAAAATATATATCCAAATGTTCAGGTTGAGATACAAGATACGATGCCTGAATTAAAAGGTGATAAAACAATTACTACCCTATTAATCAAAAATTTATTAGAAAATGCCATGAAATATTCCTCTAAGAAGGAAAAGCCTTTGGTAAATATTGGCCACTTAAAAGATACTATTTATTATATAAAAGATAATGGAATTGGTTTCGACATGAAACATCAGAAAACCATTTTTGGTGTATTTAATAGATTAGTAAATGATGAATATAGTGGTTCGGGTATTGGCTTAGCCATTGCTAAACGAGTAGTGGATAAGCATAAAGGTAGAATTTGGGTAGAAAGTAAATTAAATGAAGGAACTACGTTTTATTTTAATTTAAAGTCTCATGAATAAACAACATCATATACTTTCGGTAGAAGATAATCCTAATGACGTTATGCTTATGAAAAGAGTTTTTGAAAAAAATACTCCTGACCATAAGGTACATTTTACTCCTAGTTCTGATGAAGCCTTAGATTATTTAGCATCTAAGTATCAAGAGAAAAATCTGCCTAAGCTCATTTTGTTAGATATTAAACTCATAAAAGGTAACGGATTGGATTTATTACATGATTTAAAAAAAGATAGTAGATACCAGCATATACCTGTCGTAATGTTAAGTTCTTCGGATAGAGAAGATGATAAGCAAAAGGCAAGAGCATATGGCTGTGATGATTACGTAGAAAAACCTAGAACATACCTAAAATTGAATGAGGAATTGCCAAAAATAGTCAATAAATGGAGTTAAAAATACACACGGATGATCAAAGAAAAGTTTAAAATATTAGTTGTAGAAGACAATATCAACGATGCTTCGCTTATAGAATACCATCTAAATAGGATTTTAGAAAAACCTGATATTCGCAAAGTCGATACATTCGAAAAATTTACACAAGCGGTACATTTTTTTGATCCGGATGTGATTATTTCTGACTACAAACTAAATGGTTTTACTGGTATGGAAGTATTGGATTATGTAAATAAAGAAACGACTATACGCCACTTTATATTTGTAACTGGAACTATTTATGACGAGGAGTTAGCCGCAGAAACTATTCTTAGCGGAGCTACAGGTTATATCCTAAAAAAACACATAAAATCCCTCTCTACAAAGCTTTTGCCTTATTTTCAAAAGATTGCGAACAGTAAAAAAGCCGAAACCTTGCCTGCTGGTCATGAAAAAACATTAGAAGCCATGCAAATGTTTATCGAAAATGCTAAACGAGATAACGAAGCCATTATGCAAGGATATCTAGAAATGAAAAAAACATTAGAGAAATATAATTACCTAAAAGATTAATGCTGTCATTTTTAAAAAAAGAAACCGATCAGCTTCATAAAGAAGTAGAAAAAAATAGTTTGGCCCGATTTATATTAGATCAATCCATTACTGTAGAAAAGTATACTCATTTTTTACTACAGAATTATTACAGTTATCTGGAAATAGAACAACAGCTAATAGCAAATAAGCAATTAGCTCCTGATACATTGTTATCTTTTATTTCTAATGAAAAAAGCGATGCTTTGCACAAAGACATAGTTTATTTATCGGATCATGATCTACTTAGTGATGAAGAATTTTCATTTTCTGTGTCCTCGACTGCGGCGCTTATTGGAGCGCTATATGTGATTGAAGGTTCTATGCTAGGAGGTTTATTAATTGCTAAACGCTTGAAAAATTGCAACCATTTAGACGAGGTAAAAGAGTTTCATTTTTTTGGAAAAAATCCAGAACAATCGTTAACCCGTTGGAAAACCTTTACGAAAGTAGTAGAAGAATTATCATTCTCTGAAGAACAGCAACAACAAGGTGCATTAGCTGCTAAAAATGCATTTATGTGTTTTAAAAAATATCAAAATGTGGATTAAGCACCGTCAACAACAATTACAAGTTTTTGATGGCTTCAACCACCGTTTCTGGTTGGATAGAATACATTACCTTTTCATACCCTAGAGGGAACTTATTGCCATAGATAGAAGTAGGGATTTTATCGTATTTGGCAAGATTAGGCAGTATTGCATTTTCCATAGGTTGCCCAAAAGGCATAAAACCAGCAAAAGGATGTGTTACTCCCCAAAGTGTGATGGTAGGAATTCCAAACATAGCTGCTAGATGTGCATTACCACTATCCATAGATAGCATTCCATCCAGATTACCGATAAGTTTTAATTCATCCTCAAAGGACAACTTACCCGCCACATTGATTACATTTTGGTACTTACTTTCGATATTATTTAAAATTGCGATTTCCTTTTTACCACCTCCAAACATTAGAATCTCATAGGTATTTTCACTATCCAGTTTTTCTATTACTTCAATCAGTAGTTCTAATGGATATACCTTACTTTGGTATTGGGCAAACGGTGCTATCCCAAGCCATTTTTTGCCAGAATTCTTTGTGAGCTCAACTATTTCTGGGGTTAACGCAGCTTTTTCTGGAAACGAATGATGATCTAAATCGATGGGATATCCCAACTTTTCAAAAACGTCTGCATATCGTTGATGGGTTGTTTTTAGTTGCTTGAACTCTTTGTTTTCAGATCTGGTCAACGCTTTTTTCTCAGCTCTTCCCTTATCTATCTGTACTACTTTGATTCCTCTTAACGCAAAGAAGTTTTTTAACACATTAGATCGTAATACATTATGTAAATCCGCTACTGCTGTAATGCCTGTTTTTCTAAGTTCTTTAGAAAGCTTTGATAACCCGAAAATTCCTTTGTGTTTTCCAGTAACATCTGCATGATATACGTCTACATTTTCTATATCTGAAAAAATAGGTTCGAAAAATTTTCTTGTAAGTACTGTAATTTTAACATTAGGATATGCCGCACAGAAAGCTCGTAATACAGGAACTGTCATAGCTACATCTCCCATAGCAGACAATCGAATCACAAGAATATGTGCATCAAAGCCCTTCTTAGAAAGGGCTTTGTTATTTTCTTGTATGTTCTTTTTTTTACTCAAAAAAAGGATGTTATTTTTCTCCTCGTAATACAGGATTTAGCTCATCGTCATTATACATTTTCATCTGCTTGTATACTTTCATATACTTATCACCATTTTCAATATCACTTAGTAAAGTATCGATTGCAGTCGAAAGATCTACTTGTTGTTCTAATAACACATCATACTTTTTCTGACACGCTTCTTTATGTGAATCAGAGGCTCCTTCTCTTACTGTTTCCTCATGCATATGATATACCTTTAGTGCCAGAATTGATAAACGATCTATTCCCCAAGCTGGACTTTCAGTATTAATAGTAGCATCTTCTTTAGCAACCACTTCTTTATATTTTTCTAAAAAATAACTATCGATATACTCCACCATATCAGTTCTATCCTGATTAGAAGCATCAATCTGTCTTTTTAGCTTTAAAGCTGCTACTGGATCAATTTCTGGATCTCTGATAATATCTTCATAATGCCATTGCACAGTATCGATCCAACATTTGCGATATAACAAATGCTCTATTTGTTCTGATTTGCTATCGTAAGGATTAGAGAATTCTTGATCCACACGATCCTCCACATGATACTTTTCTATAACTTCTTTAAAAATCTTATTTGCTTTATCTGTAAACATGCTGTTCTTTTTTCTTAGATGTGTAAATATTCTTTAATTATCGAGGTTTTATGATTTTTGTTTTCGTTATTATTAAATCACATTCCCCATAACGCTTCATTATTTGTCTTATTTTTCGGTGCCACCATCAATAACCCTTGATTATTATAACTAAGGAAAATATAGTCGAATTTAGCATTTTTAATTAGCTATTCATAAACTGCTAATACTTTCCCTTTTTACAATAGTTGGATCTTTGATATGATGGTAAACACGTTTTTCCAACGGGCACAAAGGTATCATATTTTGCGATAGTATTTAAAATATGATAATTTGATCCATATTGCTTAAAATTATAAGGTGAATCAAGATATAAAATATCTCCTCTGATAAATTTAATAAGCATACTACTATCCTGAAATTTAGCATCATCCTCCCAGATAAACTTTTTAATTATAGAAACTTGAAATGTTCCTTTTTTGTAAGCTTATGCTAGTATAGAATTATATAGGATAAAAATTTAATAAGCATCACTCAAAACAATAGTATAACAAATGGCAACAGAAGAAATATCCAAATATTAATTTCTTTTACAAGTTTACCTTGATCCATCTCCAGATAAGTAGTACCTATAATTGCCAATGGAGCTGTCACGAATACTATTTCTGAAGTGTTTTTATTTGGAGCGATTGCTATAATCGTCAAAGCAATTATCCATTGTGATATAATTAATCTTAAAATGGGTTTCAGTTTTGTCGACTTTCTGTTAAATCTTAAAAAATATATGGTAAAGAAAAACAAGGCACATATAGTAATAACTCCTACAGAAAAAACGCTTTGTTGATTGACATAATTGCTAAAGGAAAATGATATTGGATCCACATAATCGAAAATCGTAAAAACATTGTCATAAACTAATAAAGTAAAGCAATTAGAAAGTACATAAGTAGCTATTAAAGAAATTCCAGGAATAAGCCAATTCCGGTAATTTTTGGGTTCAAAAAACAAAATCCCTAAAAACACAAAAATCATAAAACCAATACTCCAAAAATAAGCCACAGATGCTAAACTTATAAAGAGAGAAGCATCTAAAATTTTAGATTTTATATGTTTCCCATTTCTAAGATTAAGCGTACTTCTGATACCCAGAATTACCAATAAATTAGCTAATAAGATATAAGGATCGATCAGCGAATTAGGTAATAAAGCTGTTAGAAAAGCAAAAAGTAATATGGTATTTGTACTTTTTTGGGTTAAATCGTTTTTCTGAGTAACTAAATTTAATACAAGCATTGCCAAAATATAGACGACACAACCACCTAAGAACATTAGAATACTGATATAATCTAGACTAAAATCTGTTTTATAATACGCTGCTACGTATAGCAAAAACATATATAAGCCTACTATTATAAAATTTATCGGTTTTGATTTACTAAAAAAGCTTGATAACACTACTATTTTTTATATTTTTGCGTCAGACAATACATTATTGTTTTGAACTATAATATTACTAATTTATAAAAAGTTTTTTGTTAGCTTTTTATAATGAAAATGAAGATCATATTATGAAAGAATTTTTTGAAGCTATACAATCTTTATTTGTAGACGTACTTTTTGCACCTCTTGATGCTCTTAGAGCTTTAGAATTAGAAAGTTGGACTGCAGCTAATATTATAAACTGGTTATTTATGCTAATCGGTTTTGTAGCTTTTCTTTACTGGATGAAGGAATTGAAAAAATTTAATGACAACAATGAAGAAGATAGAGACCCAAAAGCTCATTCATTTTTGGATTAAATTATTTACATACGAACTAAAAAAGCTCAATGTTTATTTACATTGAGCTTTTTTTGTGCATTTTCTTTTACTTGTCTTATAGATCGAATCCTAGATCTTTTCTGTAGTACATTTTTTCGAAATTAAGTTTTTCAACACTTTGATATGATTTTTCCAAAGCTTTTCTAAAATCATCATCAAAAGAGGTTATCGCTATTACTCGTCCTCCATTTGTTACTACTTTATCATCCGCTATGGTAGTACCTGCATGAAAAACAATAGAATCTTTTATTTGCTCAATACCTGTAATTTCTTTTCCTTTTTCATATGCTTCTGGATATCCTCCGGAAACTGTCATCACCGTAGTAGCACTTCTTGGATCGATCTCTACGTCTATTTTATCCAATGTTTCGTTGGATACATGATTAAAAAGAGAAACCAAATCAGTTTTTACTCTTGGTAAAACCACTTCTGTCTCTGGATCTCCCATTCTTACATTGTACTCGATTACCTTTGGATCATCTCCAACTTTTATCAACCCTATAAATATGAATCCCTTATAATCTATTTCTTCTTTAGCAAGACCATCTACAGTAGGTTTAACTATTTGTTCCTCTATTTTTTTCATAAAAGAACTATTTGCAAATGGAACTGGAGAAATAGCTCCCATACCTCCAGTATTTAATCCAGTATCTCCTTCTCCTATACGCTTATAATCCTTTGCAGTTGGTAGCGTGATATAGTTTTTACCATCCGTTAAGACAAAGACGCTTAACTCAATTCCATCAAGAAACTCTTCTATGACTACTTTTTCGCTTGCTGCTCCAAACTTCTTATTTGTAAGCATGTTTTCCAGCTCTGCTTTAGCTGTCTCGATATCCTGAAGAATAAGTACTCCTTTTCCAGCCGCAAGCCCATCAGCTTTTAAAACATAAGGAGGTTGTAGTGTTTCCAAGAATTGCTTTCCTTCGTTAACGGTATCCGCTGTAAAGCTTTGATACGCGGCCGTTGGAATATTATGTCTAAATAAAAATTCCTTGGCATATTCCTTACTTCCTTCTAATCTTGCTCCTTCTTTAGAAGGACCAATAAGAGCAATGTTTTTAAGATCATCATCTTCTGCAAAAAAATCTGCTATCCCTTGTACTAATGGATCTTCTGGACCTACAACAACCATTTCTATGTTCTCTTTCAATACCAGTTCTTTAATTGCTTCAAAATCAGTTACAGCAATTGATACATTTGTTGCGATAACTGCAGTTCCTGCATTACCTGGTGCTACAAATAACTTCTCACATAAATTACTCTTAGCAATTTTATAAGCAAAAGTGTGTTCTCTACCTCCAGATCCTAATACTAAAATATTCATTGTTTATGGGTTATTGTTTTGGCTAATTTTTACAGGCCTCAAAAATAGTTTATTAACTACTGTCTTACTAATTATTTTAAAAGCTATTTAAATATTTATGACGCTACCAAATTATTACGGATGATCCTACTACTAAGAATACTTCTCTTCTTAAGTAACAATGGCATAACAATCGAAAAAAATACAACTCCATTAAACCTAACCAGCATAGATTCAAAAACTAATGAAATAAGAAGAATCAGAAAAACAGAAAACTCATTTCGACTTCTCCTCATTCGAATCGCTAGGACAACAAAAATACCACAGAGCACCATGACTCCAATGATTCCAGTTTGTAAAAATGTTTGAAGAAATTGGTTGTGAGCATTGTACTTATTTTCTAAATTATAAGTATAATTCAGCTCATTATACTTTTTAATCAAAACATCATTAGCATCTCCTATACCATACCCCAATAAAGGTGCTTCTTTTATCAGTTTAAAACTCGCATCCCATGATAATAACCTTGCTTTCTCGGAAGTAGAATTAGAATGTACGATAGAATTACCAAAACTTTTAACCTTTGCATAAAAATCAAATACTCTAGGGTTATTAAGAAAAACCATTATTCCCAAAAAAAACATGATGATCATAGTATGTTTTCTACTTCTATCAGGAATATTAAAAATAAGTAGTAAACACATCATAAATAATATCAAATAGGCTGCTATGGAAGCTAGTAGAAAAAGATATAAAAATAATATTACTACGATCGTTGTTCTAAGTCTCGTTTCTAAACTCTTTTTTAAATAAAAACTCAATACCAGTAATATGTATAAGGAAAGATAGCTAGGATTTATTAGTTTAGAAAACTCGTTTTTGATCAAATAGTTCCATCCGTTCAATATTGCATCTAAAAACGACGTAAGATCCTTTATAGATACCTTAGCAATTAAGCCTTCTTTGATAATGGATGCAGAGTTGTTTAAAGCAATCGATAAATTGAGGAAAAATGAAATAATCAACCCTAAAAGTAAAAAATCAAATAATTTTCTGACTGAGGAAGCATCCTCTTTTACAAAAAGAAAAATCAAGGGAAATAAGAGTAACGAGACAGATCTTTGCAATACGTCTAATCCATATGAAAGATTATCTGTATAAATCAAACTTAGCACCATGACTATAAAGTACAATGGAAATAGTAATACAATTTTATTATCTAAATCAAACTTTCTTCTCGACCTAAATATATTTACAACACCAAGTATGATTGAAACTATAAAAAAAGGAGTTGGAAGGTTAATTCCTAAAGGTAGTAACAAAAATGCTATATAAAGACTGTTCCAGAAAATTGTAAGTACAATATCATCATCATGTTTATAAAACATTTCTGAAAGCTCTATTATCTTTTTGCTAAACCTCATTATTCTAATCTCATCAAATGACAACAACTATTTTTAATACTTATTTAATACGCCTTTTCCTGACCTTTAATTAAATTAGCGATCGTGTCTAAAATTATTTTAGAATCCAGTAATAAGGACCAATTTTCTATATAAAATATGTCGTACTTAATACGATTCACAATATCTTCATCATTCTCGACCTCATCTATTTAAAAGACAAAAACAGGTATAATAGTTATTCACAATATCATTTAGAAAGAAGAAGGAAAACGTTAATACGATGATTAGATCAATTACAAGAAGAATTGGCCTTATTAAATATTAGTATCCTCTTCTTTTGTGGTGCATGTATATTAGGAATAAGATGAAAAATCCTTATGCTCACTTCGATATAGCTCTTCTTCTGAAAGACTTTTAAAATATCCCAGTGTACGTTTCATTCCTTCTGATCTATCAATTTTAGGTTCCCAATCTAAAATCTCTTTTGCCCTTGAAATATCTGGTTGTCTTTGCAAAGGGTCATTAACTGGAAGCGGTTTATATATCACCTTTTGGTCCGTTCCCGTTAGTCTGATTATCTCTTCGGCAAAATCCTTTATGGTAATTTCATTAGGATTACCAATGTTGACAGGAAATACATAATCGCTAAATAATAATCTATAAATCCCTTCTATCAAATCATCTACATAGCAAAAAGAACGAGTTTGGGAGCCATCTCCGAAAACTGTTAAGTCTTCTCCGCGCAATGCTTGCCCAATAAAAGCCGGAACAACTCTTCCGTCATTCAATCTCATTCTAGGACCATACGTATTAAAAATCCGTACGATTCTTGTTTCTATTTTATGATAGGTATGATATGCCATTGTTATTGATTCCTGAAATCGTTTAGCCTCATCATACACTCCACGAGGTCCAATGGTATTTACATTACCATAATAATCTTCAGTTTGAGGGTGAACCAGTGGATCTCCATACACTTCGCTTGTAGAAGCAATCAATATTCTAGCATTTTTTTCTTTAGCTAATCCTAAAAGATTATGTGTTCCTAATGAACCAACCTTTAGTGTTTGTATAGGGATTTTAAGATAATCTATGGGGCTTGCAGGAGATGCAAAATGCAAGATATAATCTAAATCACCAGGAACATGAACAAATTTTGAAACATCATGATTATAAAACTCGAAATTTTTAAGTTTGAATAAATGCTCGATGTTTTTTAGATCTCCAGTTATTAGGTTATCCATAGCAATCACATGATAACCTTCTTTTATAAATCGATCACAAAGGTGCGATCCTAAAAAACCCGCAGCTCCTGTTATTAAAATTTTTTTCATTATATAACTTTTAAATCCCTTCTTCCAATCGAGAAGTATGTGATTTCTTCTTTTTCCATATCCATAAGATCATATAGATTTCTTCCATCAAAAATAACAGGATATTGTAAGCTCTTCTTTATCCTATCAAAATCCGGAGTTCTAAATATACTCCACTCTGTACATATCACTAAAACATCCGCTCCTTCCAATGCATCATACATAGATCTCGAAAAAGTAATCTTATCTCCATATTTACGAGCGACATTATCCATAGCTTCTGGATCAAAGGCTCTTACATTTGCACCACTATCCAATAAACTTGATATAATATCTAATGAAGGGGCTTCTCGAATATCATCCGTTTCTGGCTTAAAAGCAAGACCCCAAATAGCAAAGGTCTTCCCTTTTAAATCACCATCAAAATAGGATTCAATCTTTGGAAGTAAGGACAACTTCTGCTTTTGATTAACATCAATAACAGATTCCAAAATCTTAAAATCATAGCCATCCTCTTTCCCCGATTTATGCAAGGCCTTTACATCTTTTGGAAAACAAGAACCTCCATAACCAATACCAGGAAATAAAAATCGCTTTCCGATCCTAGAATCAGTACCCATACCTATACGAACTTTATCTACATCTGCACCCACCTTTTCGCAATAATTAGCTATCTCGTTCATGAAGGTAATCTTAGTTGCCAAAAATGAATTCGCAGCATACTTTGTAAGCTCTGCAGACTTCTCATCCATAACTATGATAGGATTCCCTGACCGTACATACGGTTTATATAATTTCTTCATAAGATCCGTAGCTCTCTCCGAAGAGGATCCTACTACTATGCGCTCTGGCTTTAGAAAATCATCCACCGCAAACCCCTCTCTTAAAAACTCAGGATTGGATACTACATCAAAATCACACTTGGAGTTTTCTAATATAGCTGCTCTAACTTTCTCTGCTGTACCTACTGGAACTGTACTCTTATCCACTATGACCTTATACTCTGAAATGAGCTTACCTATCTCATTAGATACCCCAAGTACATAAGATAAATCTGCAGAACCATCTTCATCCTCTGGTGTAGGTAACGCTAAAAAGATAATATCTCCGTGATCAATACCTTCTTTAAGTGAGGTGCTAAACTGCAATCTATTCGCCTTTATATTGCGCTCAAAAAGTACATCTAGGTGAGGCTCATAGATTGGAACCTCGCCATTACGCATCCTTTCTACTTTGTTTTGGTCTATGTCTACACAAACTACCTCATTACCCGTCTCTGCTAAACACGTGCCCGTTACTAAACCAACATAACCCGTGCCTATTACTGATATTTTCATGTATGAATAAAATTAGGATCAAAAATCGTGTTTTCCAATGATTTTTCAAGCCTTTTAAATAAAATATTATTTAATAATTCTAATATGCTTTTTCCTCTCCTCGAAAAATATTGATAATTGTTTGTACGATTATATAAATATCTAGTAGTATGGACCAGTTTTCTATATAAAATATATCATATTTCGTTCTGTTAACAATATCTTCTTTAGTTTCTATACCTCCTCTATAACCTTTCACTTGAGCTAATCCAGTTATCCCTGGTTTTACTAAATGTCTAACCATATATTTCGAAATTGTTGTACCATACAATTCATTTTGCTTCCATAAATGTGGTCTAGGACCAACAACAGACATATCTCCGAACAATACATTAATAAACTGAGGTAATTCATCTATACTGGTTCTTCTAATAAATTTTCCAACTCTAGTAGTGCGAGGATCATTTCTGGTAGCAGAATCTTCAGAAATTGAATTTAAATGCATTGATCTAAACTTATAACAAAAAAAACCCTTTTCTTTTATTCCAGGCCTATTTTGTTTAAAAAATACTGGACCTTTACTTTCTAGTTTAATAATGATTGCTAAAACTGGAATCAACCAAGAAAGAACACCAATCATTACTAATAAAGCTAGAACAAAGTCAAAAAGTCTTTTTACCCAACTTTTTACTGGATCATCAAGTGGAATTTCTCTTAATGAAATTATTGGAACTAAATCATAGTAATTGAGATGTAAATTTTTTGAAAAAATCTCTTTAGTATCTGGAATAAACTTCAAGTTTTTCATTTGAACATCACAAAAGTCAATGTACCTTTTTACCATCTCATCATTTAACTCATCTAATGAACAATAGATTTCATCAATCTCCCTGTTAATTATATAATCAAAACTTTGTTCAATAGTACCTATTTTATTTTTTATCTCTTGGTTTGTGAAAAAACCTTTGTATCGATAACCATATCCTGGCATCGTATTAAAAAAATTAGTTAGTTTTTTTGTAGATTCATTTGCTCCTATTACGACGACGTTTCTGTAATTACTTCCTGTAATTATTCTATACTTTTTAAAAATTTCATAAAGAAAAATTCGCCAAACATTTAATGTAACAAAAAGCCATATAAAAAAGCTTAAAATACTAATCCAAGGGATATCAGATTTAGAAAGGTATAAATAACTTGTTATTAACAAAACTAAAATTACTGTTTGCTTAAATAACAGAGCTATAATATCAATAATTTTGGTAAAACGATACACCTTATAAAACGAAAGGAAAAATGACAGCAATATCCAAAATAAGATAAAAAAAACCAGATCTCTAATACTCTTAGTTAAAAGGAAAAATGACAATAAATATATAATCAATAAATCAACACAGTATAGTATAGGGCGGATGTATTTAGAATATCGATTTTTATTCATGGAATAATATATATAGCTATTAACGTGCTATTAATTCTTCAAACGAATAAAAGTAAATAGAATTATCTAATTACGATTAAATACGTGCATATTTTTGGTATATCTCTTCGATTAAGCCAATATTCTCTTGTAAATTATATCCTTTTTGAAACAATTCTTTAGAGCTCTGTTCCATTTCACTTCTCAAATTTTCATTTGTATACAAAAGGTGAATCTTTTTTGACATTTCAACAATATCATTATTTTTAATTATATATCCATTATACCCATCTATTACTAAGTCTCTGTTTCCATCACAATCAGTAACAACACATGCCTTTGATAACGCTAAACTCTCTATAATTGAATATGGCAAACCTTCATATCTAGCTGTAGAAATATACAATTTAGATTTAGAAATTATTTTAAAAATCTCTTGCCTCTCTATCCATTTTACAAGAGTAATATTATTCTCTAGGTTATATTCTTTGATCAATCTTTCTACTTTATCCAAATTAGGATAATACTCTCCAACTCCCATCAAAACCAGGTGGATAGAAGGCATATCATTTCTTAATTCTTTGATAACCTCAATCATCATTTCTATATTCTTTTGATATGATGGACGACCAACAGTACATATATAATCATCTGGCCAACTTACTGAATACTTAACATCGTTTTCTAGATTTCTAATAGGGTGTATAGAATTGCTAAACAATTCTGTCTTATTTTTTTTATAACCTACTTCTTGTAGACCTCTTTCCAATTCGGAATTGGAAGATGCCACTAAAACCGAGTTTATGTTTTTTAAAAATTTTTCGATTGATAAAATCATCCATCGCTTAAAACTATTACTTGTGCTTAGATAAGAATATGCCTGCGGAGTGTGTAAGATAGTTACTTTATAAAATATAGATGCAATTCTTGCGATTAGTCCTCCTTTTGCACTATGAGCATGAACTATATCAGGCTTTTCAAGTTTAAAAATTTTTACCGTGTAAACAATAGATCTAATATCATTAATGATACTGATATCTCTTAAAATAGGAATCTTGTAATCCTTTACCTTTTTTTTATCACCATCTAAGTATATTTTAGAAGTATCTTTATAACCGTGAATAACAAAGTTGTCATAAGTTTTAACATTCAAGTTTTCAAGAATTAGTCGCAAGGACACATCTACTCCTCCAATAGAATTTAACACATGACCAACTTTTATTTTATTCATAATCTTTAATTTAAATAATTTTCTTCTGCTTTTTCAAAAGCAAAATCAGAAAAATGCCAAAACAATATACTCCTACTTGCCGATGTAAATAATTTTCCACTAACCCTAGAAAAACAAACGCAATTACTAACGAAATTGAAAAAAAATCACGTTTGTTTTTCCACAAAGTGATTCCAAAAACTAAAACAAAAAATATTAAGCCTAAAACTCCTGAGACTAACAAAAAATCTAGAAATTGATTATGTGTATTGTATTTTATAAACAAAAACCACTTTCTCTTTTCTTCATGGTTTATACTTCTTTCATAGCACTGTAATAATTGCTTCTCTTGTGAGTCAAACGATGCCAATCCACTGATGTAATTGTAGCTGTCTTTCTTAGTTATATTATAAACACAAGGCCAAATAACCATTCTAGGCTCCCAAATTGCCAAACTTTCTATAAACGAATTGTTATGGTTTTTATAAAAAAAACGATTCTGTAAATTCTTATTTACCATAAAGAAACCAGCAATCAACAATACTCCTAAACTTAATATCACTAGAATTCTTCTTCTATCCAATGTTTTAACTATATACAGAAAAGCAACTAAAACGATAGTGATTAAAGCAATTCTTGCGGCGATCATAAATACAAATACCAATAAAACTGAAATATTAATCAATATTAGTTTCTTATAAGATTGTAGAAGGTCTAGAGAAAGTATAAAACTTAAAACACAGAAAAAAGCAATATATACTCTTTCAAGAATTAAAACTTCATTAATTTCTTTTCCTGAACTAAAATTAAAATTTCCTGAATTATGGATAAATATAAAAATAGACCCTAACGAAATAATGACAGCCAAAAAGACACCTAGTATCAAAGCAATTTTTAGTTCTTTTGAGTATTTCTTTAATGGTACAGACAAAATAAAGAGGGCAATTGGAAGGAAAAATTTTCCATGTTGGGATATTTCTGATTTAATATTGCCGAACACCAAAAAATTAAAAGTAAGATACAGCGTTAATATTAAATACGTATAAACAGTTTGGTTTTTGAAATCTTCTATTTTACTTGCATTAAAGCAGAATGGAAATAAAATAGATAATGCAACTAAAATTATATTCGGCAACGATGTTGCTACATCGCTAAAAGGAAGCGAAAACAAAAGAACACAGAATAGCCCTAAATATACTTTAATAACCAACGACGACTGTCTCACTTTCTTATAATTGATTTTATCCTATTACTAACTGTTCTGGATACTAGCAGTAATAAAATGTTTCTAAATAACCCATAATTAGAGTACCAACCAATATAGTAATTACTCAAAATAACTTTTATCCTACTTTTTACTTGTTTTTTCCTTTTTAGGGATGAAATTGAGTTTGGATCTACTATATAATCCATCAAAACCTCAGGATAATTCTCTGCTTTATATTTTTTTACAATACTCATAAAAAAAGCATAATCCTCTGCTGCTGGATAAGTTAAGGGGTAAAACCCTATTTCATGTAAAATAGAAGTTCTGAAAATTACAGAAGGATGAATAAATGTAGTATTTAAATACATCTTTTTCTTTATCTCCTCATGAGTAACAGGATGTCTTTCTATATATATAAAATTTTCTTGATCATCTATTATATTTGACCATGTACCCAGCAATTTAACTTCGTTATTAACTTCTAAATATGTTATTTGTTTTCTGAGTTTGTCTTTATGAAATCTATCACCACAATCTAATCTCCCTATGTATTTATAATCTAGCTCGATAATTTTTTCTAATCCTGTGTTTAAAGCGATCTCTATACCACCATTTTCTGGAAGTATATCATACATAATTTTACCACGATCTCCATATGTTTTTTGGACTTCATCAATCGGCAATACTTCTCTTGCACTTCCGTCATCAACAATCATAAGATCTACAGGAAATGATTCTTGTATAGAATTAATTGCGCTAATTAACCCTAACCGATTTTCGAAATATGGAATCAAAACAACTATTTCAGAAGGCATTTATCTTATGTTTTTCATTTAACTTATAAAAAAAGCAAAGTAACGCTAAGCATAACCAAAAACCATACATTCTAAATGAATCGATTTGTAACCAATTTAAAACATATCCCCCTAAAGAAACTGTTATAATCGTACTAATTACTTTATTTTTAGGATCTTTTCTAAGTCCCCTAGCCTCATAAAAAAAAGAATATACAAAACCTAAAAATAGTAATAACCCAATTGTTCCCGTTTCTGCCATTATCCTTGTATACAAATTATATCCAGGAGGAAAAGATTTCACTCTTTCATTAAGGTATTTTTGATCAAACTCCCAATTGTCTTTTACTGCCCAATACGGATATTTATATTTTGCATGATACGCCTGTTGTCCATAACCTATGCCAAAAACAGGGTTTTCTTTATAAATTAACAAAGATGTATACTGTATCCCTAAACGTGATTGATTAGAATAATTATATTTAACATTCGTAAAATCTAAAGAAGTTGCTTTTTGAGACACAAATTTTTCTAAAGTCTTATAATTTACTACCGACAAAATCAATACCGAAGCTATAGTTATTTTTACACCATTCATAATGAGATTATGATACTTCTTTAAGTGAAATATTTGAACTAAAAAAAGTACTAGTTGAAATAAAATTACCACTAAAGATGTCCTAGATCCAGATGCAATCGCTAAAAAAAGAACTAAAAAGGAAGGTATAAATCGTTTAAATCCTTTTTGCGTTATAACATAGGAAAACATCCAGCCTGCAACCGTAATTAAGTACATTGCCAAAGCAGGTGGTTCATAAGTAATAGAGCTTAAACGATGATTGTTATAATCTAAACGAGGATTAACGAAGGGAATATAGTCGAATAAAGCTATAACAGAAATTAGTTGAGTAAATCCAGCTCTAAGAATTAGAATTTCCAAGAAACTATATGTGGACACTAAAATTAAAGAAACAAAAAAAGTATCCCTAATTAAAGTGATTATTTTATGCTTACCTACGAAATGAATTACATTATAAAAAAATGTAAAAAACAATACGCTAGTGATTATTAACGAAATAAATTGTCTAAAAAATCTAGTAACCCCAGGAGTTTGTTTAAAAAAGTTATCGCTAATTGCAGGGAAATTTATAACCAATCCCACACATAAATATCCTATAAAAATCAAAAAAAATTGATACGTTAAATTCGTCTGCGGAAATTTAAATGAACTTTTTAACGCATATATCCCTAAAAAAAATACACCAAACAATAAAAAAACAGAATTAGAATCATTTCTGTATTCTCCCAAAACATTTAATCGAAAACCAGAACTAAAAGGAATAAGAAAAAGGCCAGCAACAAATAAATATATTAGTATTTTCTGAAGATTAGGAATCATTTATTTGTTACCCATTAAATTTTAATTAAAAAAGATGATTATCTACCTAATCTAGTGTTAAATTTTACTTGATAAGCTAATTTAATTTCAATTTTACTTAATCTAATCATTTATTATAGATCAATAATAAGAATAATTTCATTTATTAAGTATCATTTGATTTAAAAATAACTACATTTTCATTACGTTATTTTAATTAGAAAGAAAATATTTCACTAAATAAATTTCATAATAAGTACAGGTGATTTCTATATGAATATATTTGTTACTTTATTAGGCAAAATCTATTTTAAAATATTTCAAACATATCATTTACTTTTGGAAAGTAATTAAGCAATGATTAAAGCTATTTTTAATAAAGCAAATACTTTTTTTAAAAACAAATTTACTAATAGTGCTATATATTTATTAGTAGAGAAAGTAATTCGATTAATAGGTAATTTTATTATTTTCTCGGAAATAGCTAAATACTTAGGACCTTCTAATTTTGGTATTTATAACTATTCTCTAGCGGTTTTTGTTATTTTACTTACTATAGCTAATTATGGTATACATAGTCTTTTAGTAAAATACCTCTGTCAAAAAGAGGAACAAAAATACGACCTTTATCTAGGATCAGCCTTTGCTATAAAATTCTCAATCGGATTATTCTGTTTAATTTTCATATGGTGTTCGTACCCTTTATTTTTCGAAGATGATATAAAGGGTCAGCTAATTTTTATAGTTTGTTTAGGACTAGTCTTTCAATCATTTTCAGTAATTGAATGTTGGTTCGAAGCTAAAGTTGAAAATAAAGTAGTCTCAATCATAAAAATAATTTTCTTTCTTATTTATGCATTCATTATTATTTTATCAATTAAACTTGGTATTTCATTAGTTACGTTATGTTATCTATATGTATTAGAAATCGTATTGCGATCTATAGCTCTAGTTATTTCTTATCAAAAATCTGGCAGAAATATTTTTAATTTTAAAATAGATCGAACAATAACAAAGGATTTGCTAAAAAATGGTTTACCGCTGTTATTATCCAGTATTGCGGGAATAATATATTTAAAAATTGATCAAATAATGATTGGTGAAATTTTAAACGACAATGAGCTTGGTTATTATTCTGGTGCAGTTAGGTTTGCCGAGGCAATTTATTTCGTTCCCTGGATCATAGCGAATGCTATATTTCCAAAAATTATTGAAAATAAAAATAAAAATATCAAACAACATTATATAGAGTTTCAGAAATTTGCTAGTTATTTTATCTATTCTTCTTTTTTCATTGCTTTATTTTTATACAGCATATCTTATTATTTAATTCTATTTGTATTGGGTGACGATTATACAGCTTCTTTACCGATATTAAAAATTCATGCTTGGTCTATTATATTTATTTCATTAAGATGTTTGGTTAATAAGTGGTTCGTATTAGAAGGAATGTACAACAAATTATTCTTACTAGAAATATTCGGAGGACTTACCAATGTAGCACTAAATATTGTTTTAATCCCGTATATAGGCATCTCAGGTGCCGCGTTCACCTCTTTATTCTCCTATGCATTAATTTCATATTTTGGCCTACTATTTTTTAAAAAATCAAGAAAGGTTTTTTATATTTTTACAAATTCAATTTTCAACCCTTATTATTTCATAATTAGCAAACTTCAAAATCGTGATTAAATACTTAGCCAGCAAATTCCTGGATCAATCAAAAAAAGCAGATGAAATAATCTGGGCGCATGTGTACCATGATAGTATTAGAGGAAGAACATATCTAGAAAACCTAAACCTAAATATTGGAAGATGGGCCGGTAATTATGCCTTTTTTTATATTCTAAATCGAATTCTACATGATTTTAAGCCTAAAAGTATTTTGGAATTAGGTCTGGGGGAATCTTCAAAATTCATAATGACTTGTTTAACTAACTTTCTAAATGATACCAAACATACAGTTATAGAACATGATCCTAACTGGATTGCCTTGTTTAAAGAAAATAATAATATTCCTATCAATAC
The DNA here is from genome assembly GCF_054054605.1 of Aquimarina sp. 433. Lineage (NCBI taxonomy): Bacteria > Pseudomonadati > Bacteroidota > Flavobacteriia > Flavobacteriales > Flavobacteriaceae > Aquimarina > Aquimarina sp. 433. The sequence goes on along the minus strand of NZ_JBSWZK010000012.1, from coordinate 39,756 downwards.
TTCATTCATGCAATTAGATTTAGTTGAAAAAAAGTTTAATGGACATACTACAAATGTTTATCAAAATTTTTTAGAAGAAACTAGAGAACAAAGTTTTGACTTAATAATTATTGATGGACCCTTTGGTTCTAAAAGATATTCCCGAAATAATATTTTGTCATTAGTACACAATTTAAATGATAAAAAAGAATTCATTATTATTTTTGATGACACTAATAGATTAGGGGAAAAAGAAACTTTTACATTACTAATTTCTAAACTAAAAGAAAAAGGCATTTCTCTATATACTCAGGAATATAAAGGATCTAAATCGGTATCCATTATAGCGACAAAATTTTACAAATACGCAACTTCCTTGTAAAAACACCCATTATTTTATACAAACAAATCATATTTATTGAAAACCTCATTTTCAAAATATTGAAAATCATATAGTAATCTATAGTATATTTGAACAAGTATAAAATTATATGAACTCTTATAGTAAAATTTCTGATAAAGAGGCTAAGGTGTCCATAATAGTTCCTTCGTATAATTCCAAAAATTTAATCCTTAGAACCCTTAATTCTGTAAAAAACCAAACATATACTAATTTGGAATGTATCATCGTCGATGATCATTCTAGCGATCAAACTATTTCTGTTGTTAAAGAGTTTATTAAAAATGACACTAGGTTTTCAGTTTTTCTGCGTAAAAGTTCAAAAAAAGGAGCTAACTCTTGTAGAAATGAGGGATTAAATTATTCTACAGGAAAATTTGTGATTTTTCTTGATGCCGATGATACTTTATCTGCTAATTGTATAAGGGAAAGATCTAAAAAAATGCTCCGAAACACCAAACTTGATATGGGTATCTTCAATACAGTAATTGTAAGGAAAAGACACATGTTGTTTACCCGATATAGTTTCAACCCCTTAAAAGGTTTTTTAAGCGGAAGTTATCCTTGGCAAACTATGAGCCCTATATGGCGTAGAGACTTTCTGGTTTCTATAAAAGGATTCGACGAAAATTTTCCTAGACTTCAAGATGTAGAACTACACGCCAGGGCTTTGTTAAATAAAGACTTTAAATATAGGTATTTTCCATTTACAAAAGTAGATTCCTTTTATATAATAGAAAACAACAATGAGAGTGTTTCTCAAAACAAAAAAGAAAGACAAATTTCAGGTTTTATTCTATACCTAGAAAAAATGCTAGTACTTATTAAAACCAAAAAACATAAACAGTTTCTAAAAAAAATGTTTTATCTACTCTTATTAGAAATTAGTGATGTTACTATCCAAACTAATATTCAAAATAAAGTTAATGAAATTGAAAGAAATCTATGTTTTAATTTTTTTGAAAAAAAAAGAATAGAACTTTTTAAACATATTAGTAAAAGAAATGTTTTCAGACAAAAACACTTATTTGAGATTCTTTTTATAAATACCTCCAGAATTAAGGATTATCTTAATAGGTTGTTATTTACACTAATTCACAGATTTATATAAATTTTTATTAATATGCTTTTTCTTCACCTTTAACAGCATTAAACACAGTGAGAAAAATAATCTTTATATCCAATAATAAAGACCAATTTTCAATATAAAAAATATCATATTTAACTCGATTTACGATATCTTTATCTGTTTCTATTTCTCCTCTAAAACCGCTTACCTGAGCTAAACCAGAAATTCCAGGTTTTACAAAATGACGCACCATAAATTTATCCACTTTCCTGGAAAAGTCCTCATTATGTTTTACCATATGTGGTCTTGGACCAACTACTGACATATCACCTTTTAGGACGTTGATAAACTGTGGTAATTCATCTATACTAGTCTTTCTTATAAACTTTCCTATTCTTGTTACTCTAGCATCTCCTTTTGTTGTCTGCTTTCCACTTGTACTTGGTTTCATGGATCTATACTTATAGCAATAAAATTCTCGATAATCCAATCCATTTCTTTTTTGCATAAAAAAGACTGGTCCTTTAGACTCCAATTGAATTAATAAAAATATCAATGGTGTCAACCATGATAGAATAAAGATTAAGACTGCTAATGACAAAAGAATATCAAAACCTCTTTTTGCAAATTTATTGATTGGATCATCCAAAGGTATCTCACGAAAGGAAAGCACGGGAACATATCCATAATAATCAAAACTCAATTTCTTAGTAAATATATCCTTGTTATCTGGAATAAATTTTAATACTTTTAAATTATTATCAGTAAAACCAACTATTTGCCTTAATTGTTTGTTAGTAAGTTCTGCAACAGAACAATATATTTCATCTATTTGATTATCTAAAATGTAATTAAAACAATCATCGAGTTTAAAACCTTTATCCCTAACACAAAATTTCTTTTGAAACTTATAGCCAAAATCACTTCTTTGTTCAAAAGTCTCTATTAGTTGATGGGTTTTTTTATTATTTCCTATAACAACAACGTTTCTAAAATTACCTCCTAAAACTTTCCTATACTTATTTAACAAGAACAACAAAAGGTATTTGACAAAAGCGATTGTAATAAAGGATATTAGAAAGTACTTTCCTAAATCCAATCTACTTATTCCAGGCTGTTTAAAAAAACCTATAAAAGCATAAAGTACCAAAGTAAAAATTAAGAATTGTCTTATTAATGAAGCGAATGTATGAATTACCTTAGAAAATCGTTTTGTTTCATAAAAACCGGTTGCAAAGGATAAAATAACCCAACAGACTAAAACATATACATGGAAGAAAAATAGTGGTTTAGAATTAATTCCAATTAACAGAATCAATAAGTTAAGAATAAATATGTCAACTAATAAAAATAATGGTTTTATAAAAACAGAAAAGCCCTTTTTTGACGATTTCATTAAATATAGATCTTAATAATTGATAAGGTAATTAGATTATTTTATTAACTAATATAATATTATTTGATTCGATTTTTGAGATATACAATTCCTATTAAGAATTACATATCAAAATAATTATGATAAATACATCTTTTTTAAGGTTTCTTTCAAACTGTAATCACTGGAAGTGTTGTTAACAATGAAATCATTAAGCATTTTCGTAGAACCTCTTAAACTTTCTATTTCATTTTTACGAATATATTTTTCGTTTATTTTTACCTCGATTTTGTGATTCGTAATTTCCTCTAAACAGTTAATTATTTCTTGTATGGTATATGTTTTGGAGGAGCAAACATTTATAATAATTGATGATTCTTTTGACAATAACAATTGATGATAACATTTTATCAAGTAATTTACGTCATTAAACTCTCTATATACATTAATATTCCCTAACTCAATAATCTTGGCCTTATTTTTAAAATGCCTAATAATCTTTGGGATCAAAAAATTTTCCGCCTGACCCACGCCGGTATAATTAAAAGGTCTTGTAATAATTATGTTAAGACTATGAAAATAATTCTGTACCATATTTTCCATAGCTAATTTGCTATTTCCATAATGATTTACTGGTTTAGGACAGAGATCTTCTGAAAGAATAGGAGCTATACTTCCATAAACAGCTGCACTACTTGCTATAATTATTTTTTTAGGAAAAATTTTAGCTTCTAGTACTGACTCTAGAAGATTTAGAGTTCCAAAAACGTTTACTTTATACATTTCATTCTGATTCTCACCAGCGACAAAAGATATAGCTGCTGTGTGAATAATATAATCAGGTCTTACATCTGTAATTATAGCGTTTATTTCTTCTTTCTTTGTTATATCACAAAAAAAATGATTTGAATCATTACTTTTGGAAAAAGTAGTACCATATACATCATAGCCATTTTTTTTATAAAACTCTTCTAAATGTTTACCAGTAAAACCTGTTATTCCAGTAATTAAAATTCTGTTATTAGAAAGACCCTCCATCTTTATTTCTTTTGATATCACTTTCAACCATCATTTTCGCAAGTTCTTCGAGTGTAGTTTTAGGTTTCCATCCTAAATTTTTCTCAGCTTTAGAAGCATCTCCAATTAACAAATCTACTTCTGCCGGTCTGTAAAACTGTGGGTTTACTCTTATTAAGGTTTTTCCAGTTTTTATATCAATCCCTTTTTCATTTTCTTCTTTACCAGTCCACTCAATATCTATATCCACTGTATTAAAAGCTAAAGTTACAAAGTCTCTAACAGTTTGGGTTTGATTAGTCGCTAATACATAAGTGTCTGCTTCTGGTGCCTGCAACATTCTATACATTCCATCTACATATTCTTTAGCATATCCCCAATCTCTTTTTGCATTAAGATTTCCAAGTTCCAGTACATCCTGCATATTCAAATGTATTTTGGCTACAGAATCTGTTATTTTTCTTGTTACAAATTCTTTTCCTCTTAATGGAGACTCGTGGTTGAACAATATTCCGCTAGTAGCAAATAAATTATAAGATTCTTTATAATTTAAAGTAGCCCAATGAGCAAAAACTTTTGCTACTCCATATGGACTCCTTGGGTGAAAAGGTGTTTCTTCGTTTTGTGGAATAGCATGTACTTTACCAAACATTTCGGAAGTTGAAGCCTGATAAAACTTGATCTTTGGATTAATTGTTCTTATAGCTTCCAGTAAATTCATTGCTCCGATGCCAGTTATGTTAGCAGTAGCAATTGGCTGCGTAAACGAAACTCCCACAAAACTCTGAGCAGCAAGGTTATAAATTTCATCTGGTTCTACATCTGCTATAATTCTATAGGCACTTGATAAATCTATCAAATCATACTCGATTAAATGAAGATTTGGATGATTATCTATTCCCAATTCTTCAATTCTCCAAAAATTGGTAGAACTAGTCCTTCTATATGTTCCATATACTACATAATCTTTATTTAATAAAAGCTCTGCTAAATACGCCGCATCTTGTCCAGTTATTCCTGTAATTAATGCTTTTTTCATTCCCTTCTTTCTTTAATGATTTGATTAAATGTTTCTTCAATATTTTTTCTAAACAATGTTTTATCAAATTTAAGGGCAAAATCCCTTATATTTATAGGGTCAAAAACATCATAATTTTCTTCTAAAAAATTCAAAGCATCTACTACAGAGTCTACAGTTTGACTTTTGAAATAGACTCCGGTATCTTCACTTGTTAACTCTTGATCTATAAACTTTCCCTTTATTGTTTCTAATGAGCCTCCTTTACCAAAAGCTAATACTGGTGTACCACAGGCTTGAGCCTCTACTGGTATAATCCCAAAATCTTCTTCAGCCGCAAAAATAAATGCTTTGGCTCTTTGCATATGATCTTTTAGAACTTCAAACTCTTGATAACCAAGTATTGAAACATTATCCCCTGCTTTCTCTTTTACTTTTTTAAATTCTGGTCCATCCCCTATTACAACCAACTTTTTCTCGGGAATCTTGGCAAACGCTTCAACAATAAGATCTATTTTTTTATAAGGAACAATTCTAGACGCTGTAAGATAGAAGTCTTCCTTTTCTTTTTTTAGCTTAAACTCATCTACATTTACAGGTGGATATATAACCTTATAAGATTGTCTACGATAAGTTCTCCATACTCTTTTTTCAATATATTTTGAAATTGGGATAAAGGCATCTACTCTATTAGCTGTTCCTAAATCCCATCTTCTAATATAGTGTAAAACTGATTTAGCAAAAAACGCTTTGATTCCTTTGGTAAGATTTGCTTCTTTAAGATATTGATGATACAGGTCCCAAGCATACCTTATAGGAGAATATATATAACAAATATGCGTTTGGTTTGCATTGGTTATAACTCCTTTAGCAACTGCGTGTGAAGAAGAGATAATTAAATCATACTCTGATAAATCAAATTGTTCTACTGCATATGGAAATAACGGAAGATAATTCTTCCATTTAGTTTTGGCTTTTGGTAATTTTTGAATAAACGAATTAGTTACTCTATCAGGATTTATCCCTAATTTTTTAACGCTGTTTTCATCAGAAACCAAGACAAAAATATCCGCATCTGGATAAATCTCTGTAAATACTTTAAAACAACTTTCGGATCCTGCAATAACAGTTATCCATTCATGTACTATTGCTACTTTCATTATTTAAAATCTTCAGGTGACATGGATTTCCAATGCTTTATGGCATTTTTAAAATCATACTTAAATTTAAAACCATTATCAATTAAATATTGTGGTTTAATGTTTGTTGGAAATCCTGCTTTTCTAACTCTAACAGGATGAATATCCGATTTTTTCCCTATTAACTTAAATAATATTTGCACAAAAAAAGCAATTATAGTCAAAATACCAACTGATAATTTAATTGTTGGTTTTTTGATCTTTAGTTCTTCTTTTGCAATAGTAACCATTTCATTTAATGGTACCACAGGGTTTTCTGCGTAATTATAAACAATGAATTTTTCATTTTTTTGAATGGTAAATATCATACTTTCTATCAATCCATATACATAACCATATGCCTTAATCACCTTTCCTCCATTTGGTAATACAAAAGTTCCTTTTTTAAGTGCTTTTATCATTCTAAACACGTTGCCTGGATCTTTTGGGCCAAAGATAACACTAGGTCTAACAATGATCAATCTTCGTGAATCATCTTCTGCTAGCCATTCTTTATGTATTTTCTCTGCAAATCCTTTTGAAATTCCGTAAGCTGTTTCAGGATATAATGGAGATGATTCTATTCTTTGATCTAAGGATTTACCATAAGGGGCTATACTACTGGTAAAGAAAATGTTTTTTATACCTGTTTCTCGCGCAAATCTATTTATATTTTCCGCACCTGGGATATTCGTGTCGAAATATTCTTGAAATTCGTGCCCAGGTTCTCTATGCACAGCTGCGAAATTGAAGATCCAACTTTGATCTTTATTTATCCCTAAAAACTCAACATCTACATTATCCCGCACATCAATATGACGAAATTCTACAAGTTTCGCATCTATTTCTTTATCAAAGCCTTTTAACTTCTTAATATCCGCAACAATATATCTGCCAAATTTGTTTTGTTTTATTAATTCGCGAAGCAAATGAGTTCCTATGTAACCAGAACCTCCAAAGATAATTGCAACTGCACTCATGAAAAACTTTTATATGCAAATATATTTTAATTGAACATTCTTTGATCATAATTAATAAAGTTTTTATTAATTAGCTATATGTTATAAATCTTTTGAAAATAGCTTTTGTAAAATACATGTCACAAAAATGCATTTATTAACTATATGAAATCATTACCTAAAGTACTTATATTCCTTTTGAGTGTTTCAATGAGTGTTGGAACTATTTTATATTTTTTCTTTCCCGATACCACGTTCAAAATTGCTTCACAGCAAAGGGCTATGGCATCAAATCTTATAAAAGGACAAAAGACTATAAAGGGATATAACATTACATTTTATTCTAGCATCTCAGCATCTAAAAAAGACACTTTAATTTTATTACACGGATTGGCTGATCGAAAAGAAGGATTTTTGAAAATGGTAAAATATTTATCCAAAGACTATCACATTATAATTCCAGATCTTCCAGGTCATGGTGATAACATTAAAGATGAAACTTTAGATTATCGCATACAAAATCAAATCTATTATCTCAAAGATTTATTTGATCAGTTAAAATTAGATAAATATCACATTTGTGGTATATCAACTGGAGGATTATTTGGCATCTATTTTTCATCATTATATCCTAAACAGGTTAAGTCCTTAACAATAGTAAATACACCTTTTATAAACGATTCATCTAATCCGTTTTTTAATAAATTCCTAGAAGAAATAGGTGAAAACTTAAACATAATTTCCTGTTTAGATTTAGTGTTCTATAAGCGCCCAAAATTTTCTTGGCCGATTACTAATAGACTACAAAAACAACTTCGAAAGGATTTAGAATTTCTAACACGAAAAAATATAATAAAAAATATTTTTATTTTACCTAAATCCATACTTTCCTCATTAAGGACTCCAGTGTTGATATTACACAGTCCACAGGATAAGTTATTACCTGTGGAAGATGCGAAGAAATATCATGAAATTATTCCAAATTCCATATATGGTACTTTAAAAGAATCCGGTCACTATCCACAATATGAAAAACCTTCATTTTTATCTGCAGGAATTCGTGGACAAATAGAAAGAAATTCTACTAGAAAATTGGACTAACTATTAAGTAAGTACTCTTCACTTCTAGATATAAGAATCACAAAAGGAGAAAATACAGCAAATAAAATAATCCCTTTTAAAACATACAAAACAGACTCAGTATTAGTTCCCACGAGAAAAATTAAACAATGAGAGTATACTAATAAATAATTAAATTCGAAATATTTTTTTATATTAAAAATTGGATATACTATTAAAAAAAGCAATGATAAAAAACCTAAAATTCCCATATCCAAATAATTTTTCAGAAATTGATTATGAAGATCATGTTGCTTGTAATTTATCCTAGTATCCTCGATTTTTTCTAAATAGAGTTTTAACACTTCATTACCTTGTCCAACACCTTCTCCCCAAATAAAGTAATTATTTTTTATTTCTTCCATTGCTTTTGGCCAAAGAAAAAACCTTTCATCTTCTGATATAGACTGGACTTTTGTAACAAAAAAAGAGGAATTATTAATGAAAAGTAAAAGACCTAATCCACTACCAATAACAATGAAAAAGATCTTAATTTTAAGATTTGTTTGATTCCTAAAACGATGGAAATAAATAACCAACGCGAAAATATGAACTAATAAATTAATCAACAACGGTGTTCTTGCTGACAACAATAATAAAATACAATTAAACAAAATTATGGTGAATATCGAAAAATACTTGTTAACCTCAATTTTAAAATAAGAATTACTTAGCAAAATGGCATTACCAAATATTAAAAGATATGACCAATATGTTGGGTGTGCATTTAACAAATGTGGGAATTTATATTGAAAATAACTAGGCTTTGATATCTCCACCCAATCAGACCAAATAAAATAAAAATGAGATAATTTAATTAATGAGAAAACACAAACCAATATAAGAGCAATCAAATAAGTTTCTAAAAAAAAATTTATTCTTCTAATATTCCACGAAGAAAAGAAGATAATAATAGGAATTAACATAATTGCTATCTGTCTTTCAATTTGTTTTAGTGCTAAAGAGATATCACTCGATATTATTGTATAAAATATATAAACTAGTATATAGATCAAGTAAGGTAATAAAAGACTTTTTGTCTTATGAACATTCTCTTTTTTACTCTTTTCAAAAAGGAATAATATCCCAGAAAGTATTATAAATAATGGAACAATATTTTCACCAACAAAAACAGCAACTATAGGAATTAAACCTAATACAAGTGGTAAAAAATAACGGGTATAGTATGTTTTCTTTAAATTTAATCTTACAACCATTAACCTTCCTTTATTACTATTAAATCCATTTTAATTGATCATTATTTCATTTATTCACTTGTTAATTTATTCTGTTTAATAAACATTACAAGCATCATTGCATAAATCCAACCCGTTTGAGCGGCAAATAACATTGGGTTTACCATTAGTTCCAAATGTATAAAGAAAAAAATGCCAAACAAGGTTAATTTATTCCTGTTCCTGTTTTTAATAAAAAGCCAAAATAAATGCACTACCATCATGAGATACAATATGCATACTATAATTCCATTCCGATATGCCAAATCAATAAATACATTATGAGAAGATTCAAAATCTAATTCCCCTAATATGACAAAATTAATACTCCCTACACCATGTCCGAATAGAATTTGTGAAAAATTAGAATTTCCTATACGCTCAATCATATTTCCCCAAACATCAATTCGACCCGAAGAAAAAGTTTCAATACTTTTTTCTCCTGTAAAAAAGCTTAAAAACCTATCGTTAAATTGTTCAACAAGAACTTCAACTTTATCAAAATAAAATATGGCAAAGACACCAACTAACAAAAGAAATATAGTAAACTTTGTTAACGCCTTTAAAGTCTTTCGGTCTGTATCGTAGAAAGCTACTGCAAATAACGTAACTATCACACCCAAAAGTGCTCCTCTTGACAATGTAAGGGTAATAACTAATAGCCAAAATAGACATAGGATTAATTTCAGAAATCTTTTCTTTATATAAAAAAAACTTATTATTAAGGCAACTCCAATGAATATTGCAAAATTATTAACTCCACTAATAAAATAAGCTTCTATCCTTTCTCCTTTTATTGTGCTAAAACTAAAAATATGATTAGGTTCTTCTATAAATATTCGGAATACAGATAAAACAATTATTAACAAGAACAACTTTAAAAAGAAGTCCAAACTTATTCTGTCAAAAAAATAATAGAATATTATAAACGCCAGTATATTTTGAAGGTACAATATAATGTATACTGACTGCATTTTAATAATTTCCTGATTATCAAAAAAAATATTAACTATAGTGGTAAAAATAAAGAATAAGCCAAACCCAAGGGCTAGAAGTGTATTTGGTTTTTTTAGGATATTTGCATCAGTCAAAAATAATAAAAGAAAAAAGTTTATAAATAATAGAGTCGTGGATATATATAAATTACCGACCCCATTTAACACGATGAAATTCAACGGAATGCTTAACATCATTATTGATGTTAATACTCTAGATATCGATTTCGTTTTCAAAATTTATAGTGTTCTTAAATAATTTATATATATCCTTACTCCATTTCAGTTTTTCAGACTTAATTGCAAATGTCTCTATGTCAAAAATTTCTGCATCCAACAACGCCGTAGATGAATAGCTATATGCAAAGGAACTTCTGTTAAAACCTTCAATTAGATTATCAATATATTCACAATTTTGCATAAGTTCTACTCTATGATTTTCGGTAGCTGCAGGGTGTTCTTTAATTAAAACTTTTGTGTATTTTTTCGATAAGTAAGTAAGAGTTTTAGTGTTCAAGTAATGCTCTTGTTCAGCGCTACACAATTTTGCTTTTGCGAGGCACTGTAAAAGAAAAATAGCGGTATCATCTTCCTTCTTTGAAGTTACTTTTTTTTCAAATAATTCTGACTTAAGAAAGCTTAAATCAACTTTGACTTCGTGATCCTTCCATTTATATTCAGTCATCAAAAAATCTTTATAAGCTTCGTTATATACTATATATTGATCCACTATTTTACCTCCAAAGCCAACCCCTAGTGGGCAAATTTTAAAAAAGAACCAACAAAATTTATTTATTAATAGCCTAGAAAATCTTTTAGGAATTCTAGACATATCAAAAATACCATGTTGTAAAGCTATTAAAGTTATCTCTGGGAAATCATATCTCAATCTTCTCGCAATATTGTGAGCAATATAACCCTCTGAATTAGATAAGTACACAACTTCGATATTAACTTCCGTATTTACCTTCTCAATCCAAAATCTAAGCTTATTGTACTCTTTATTTAGAATTTCTCTATAGTATATTCTTTTAAAAACATGAGAAAAAGAAGCCCCAAGATTCAAGCCTTGAAAATCCTTTAAACAAAAATTCTTATACCCATACTTATTAATTAAATGAGTATATCGCTCTTGCATATGTTCTTCTATTACTATAAAAACTCTGTTTTTATTTGACTCCAAACTTTATTTCCTTTAAATGTAATAATTAGAAAACCAACAAAATAAGTTAATAATAATGCAACTGCTGCACCTTCTATTGAAAAGAACCTTATTAATATCAAATTTAATATGACATTCAAAACAAAAGTTGCAGCTGTAACAACCATCAATAAATTATCCTCACCTGAAACATAAAGCACAAGTCTAGGAATCAGTGTTAGATTAAGAAAAAAGAAAGCACCCAACAAAATGTATAAAACATTCAAATTATCTACAATATCGTTTTTATTAATTATATTTAATATAATACCTATTGAAAGGACTTCTCCAATTGAAAGAATTATTGAAGATACAAAAGTTAATAAACTAAATTTATACATCTTGTTTAGCAGTACTTTATTTTTATTCTCGTGTAATTTAACTAATTCCGGCAGATATACTATATAAAAACCGCTAACGACAAAAACATGTATTAGTGATGCGATAGAAAATAAAAATCCATAAATTCCTACTTCTGTGGTCCCTAAATAGTATTCTATAGCAAACTTATCAAAAAACTCAAGTCCTTTTGTACAAATCATCAAACCAATAAAAGGTTTTAAAAAACGAAAAATCTCTTTAAAATTATTTCTAGACAATCGGACTATCTTAATCTTTCTTTTTAAAAGAATAAACTTGTAAAAAAGAAAAGATGTAGAAATTAATAAAATAAAATAGGAAACAAACATTAATAGTAAAGTAATCTCGATTGTTAAAGTACCTGTAGATAAATAATAAAAAACAATAAGTAGCATAAGGGTCAACGACTTTATGACCAACAAAAGGTTTGCCTTTCCAATTCTTTGAATCATAATCAAATATCGATAGACTTCTTGATTAAAATAATCACAGAAATTAATAAAAAGAATAATCAAAATATTCAATGGATTTAATATTTCATGTGGTAATAAAATAAAAAGCCCAATAAATTGAACAGAAAAAGTTATGGGTAATAAAGTCATAAAAAAATTAACATGGGTACTAATTTTTTCGAGATTATTTTCACCTTTTGCAACCTCTCGATTTCCATACATATAGTATTCCATTCCAAAAACATATACAGAGATAAGTGTAAAATATGTAACCAATTGGTAAATTCCGTACTCTGATAACGTAAGTGTTTTTGCTAAAAAGGTCACTAATATAAACTTCGTTGCAATTGAAATCAAACGAGTTAATATACTTTCTAAACTCTTATTCACCAGAATATGTATTTTTAATAACTTTGGCTGGACTTCCAATTGCTATAACATTAGAAGGAATATTTTTGGTTACAATACTTCCTGCTCCAATTATTGAATTTTCTCCTATAGTAACTCCGGGAAGAATTATACTTTTTGCACCCACCCAACAACCTCTTTTAAGTGTTACACTTTGAGCTTCAAAATGTCCCTGCTCAATGACAGGTGTATTTTCTTTACCGTAACGATGATTTGCTACATAAATATGAACATCTGAACCAATTAAAACGCCATTTTCGATAGTGATCTTACCTTGATCACTTTTGCGCGGGTCAGCAAATAACATTGTTCCAGGTCGAATAACAACTTTGTCTCCTATACTAATTTTAGAACAAGTAATTGCATATGCTCCAGCTCTAAATTCAGCACCATTTCCAAAATAATCAAATTTATTCTTACATAATTTAATCATCTTGCTTTTAAAATATAGTTTCCAATGTGTAAAAGGACAGTCTGGTCCTAATCTATCAGCTTTAATATCAAATCTTATTTTATTTATTATTTGAATCATCTAAAAAAATTAAACTTAAAAATCATAATCTAATAAATATATGCGATCGCCATTTTGTTTAATTATGGGAAGTATTTTTTTCGACCTTAATATTGATTTAATTCTCCAATTAATTGCTGGATCTCCATTATACCCATATTGACCAGTATTTATTTTATCAATATATAAATCTGGCACATCAGTTTGTGAAACATAGTAAACTTCATTATTGAACATAAATTTTACTGCATTGTTCTTAAAATCAAAAGCTAAATTACTAGTCTTTTCTTTTAGTAAACTCTTGTCAACCGGGTAAACATGTAGGAAAAATTTACTATTTTTCTGAACTTCACTCAATTCTCCTTTTTTTACATAATAAATTTTATCTTTATTATTTATAGAAGTAATATAAATACTATAAATACTATCATTATAAATTGGGGTTTTTTCTAATAGCTTTACATAAGGTGATAGTTTAGGTTTTACAACTTCTTTTTCTCGTTTTTCTTCTTTATCTATTTCTTTGCAACCATTAAAAAGAAATATGCTGATCATCAGGATAAGTGAAAAACAAATACTTAACTTTATTTTCATAATATTTTGATTTCTAGATTATATTCTATTAGGGTATAATTACCGATATTTTTTCTGAATAGTTACCAAAACTATTATTATTACATAAAGCTCTCACTGTAAATTCATAAACTTTTCCACTCTCTAATGAAGATATAGGTAATTTATATTCACCGATTCCTGGTTGAGTAACTATAGTTGTCCATTTACAAAACCTTCTTCTCCATATTCATAATTGGATTCAAAACCTTGCGTATCAACCCATTTTAGCACTACAAAATCTCTTCCTATCGCCTCCACCCCGATATTTATGTTTGCCGGACAATCAATAATATTATCTTCTGTATAACCTAAAAAAAGTGTTATTGCCAAAATATAATAAATTTTTCATTTCTTTGATTTTAAATTATACTAGTTTGTGTCATTAAGACTAAAAATGTTACTCCATATAACATCTTTTTTTAGAATTAAAACTACATATACCTAAATTGCAGTCCAGCCCCCATCGACCATCAAATTATGGCCTGTTATAAATGAAGCTTCTTCTGATAGTAAAAAAGTAATTGCTGGAGCTATCTCATCTGGCTGACCCATACGTTTTAACGGAGACTTGTTTTCGTATCTTTCTATAAAAGATGGATGTTGATTGTCTTTGATACCTCCTGGGGATACACAGTTTACTCTTACATTATGCTTCCCATAATAGGAAGCCAAATACCTAGTAAAATTAACAATTCCCCCTTTTATAGCTGAATAAGCCGCAGGAGAAGTGCCTCCGTATCCTTCGTAAATAGTAAAATCATTACCCACTACACCATAAATTGAAGATATATTGACTATAGATCCTGATTTCTGTTTTTTCATTACCTTTAAAACTGCCTGGCAAATAAAAAACACACTATTCATTTGCATATCTACATTTTGTCTCCAGGAGTCCAGGGATACTTCTTCAAACCTATTACCCCAATCTTTGGTTCTTGGATATGCATTATTAACCAAACCATCAATTCTACCATATTTTTTAATTACAGTATCTATAAGTTCTAAAATTGATGTTTCAGAAGTAATATCGCATGCATAATCATCAGTTTTTTCATTTGTTATCACATTGATATCTGCGTTAATAACGATTGCTTCATTATTTTTTAAATGTTCTAAAACAGGCTTGCCTATTAAACCACTACCTCCAGTAACAATAATTATTTTTTCTTTTAATCTTCCTCCAAACATATTTTTAATATTTCATAAGCTTCATTTACTGTATTGAATTGTTTTTTTGTAGCAAGGACATGATCCATAAAGAATTGTAATTGATATTCATACGTGTCCATTATAGTTTTTTCTGAATCAAAAATAATATCACTGTTTTTATAAACTTTATTTTTATAGATATCAACTAAAATGGTTTCGTCTTCAAAAACAATTTCTAAAGTTCTTTTAGGGTCTCTTCTAAAATAATTTAAAATAACACTAGTGTTAAAATTATCGTACCCTAATATATAATTGGCATAATCATATGCGCTTATTTCTAAAGAAGAATGATTCGAAAACACTTTAGAAACTCTCTGGGGTTTTCCAAACATCCAATACACATAATCAATTTCATGAATCAAATCTATATGTACACCCCCTCCCAACTCTTTGTTAGCACTGTAGGTAGTTTTATAATCTCTCCCGACTCTCCAGTCTGGTAGATAGGAGCCACAATATATATTGACCTCGTTAATTCTTTTGTTTTTAAGATATTCTTTAATAAACTGTAAGCAGCCCAAAAACCTAAGATTACAAGCCACATAGGTTATAATTCCCTTGTTATTAATTTCTTCAATAATTTGATCGGCGTCCTTTCCTATTTCAGAAAAAAGTGGTTTTTCAATAAATAATGGAGTATTGAAAGGAATAAGGCTTTTTATAGTTTTGAGATGTATAGAGGTGGGGTTCGAAATAATTGCAAAATCTATAATTCCTATTTCTAATTCGTTGATATCATAAACATCATTTATTCCTTCCTGTTTTTGAGCCGTTTTTAATGATCGCAATGCATACAACTCAGCATCAGGCCGTAATTTTCTAAGAGCGCGAATATGTTTTTGAGCAATAGAGCCTAATCCTATGATCAAAATTTTCATATTTCAAAGTCTAATTTATTATGTGAAAGCAAAAACTCCATTATTTCGAAATCCAACGGCTCATCTAAATCAAAGCAAATATGATCCATTAAAAATAATAAACTTTTGTCTGTAATAGCAGATTTCAATCCTTGTTCAAAAAAAGATCTACGATAAAAATAGAAAGAAGCATTCATATCGTAAACAATTGGTGCTGATTGTCTGGATTTACTATCGCTATATTTAACTAATTTGCAATAACCATCGTCTTGTAGTTCGACTACATTATAATAGGGATTCTTATTTGGTTTTGAAACCGAAAAGATATTTAGTGCATCAGTTCTATTGATAATAGTTATAAAAGCCTCCTCCAAATCTTCTATAGTTCTTAATGGTGAAGTTACATCAAGATCTAAAAGAAAATCATACTTTTTTTGACGATTGCTTTCCTCATACTGCAACACATGATGTAATACGTCCATTTTACCAATTGTATCTCCTCCTAAATATTCAGGTCTTATATATTCTGTATTTAGCCCACATATTGAAGCCACATCCTTAATTTCATGACTATCTGTTGACAATGTTATATCAACATTATCATGTAAACTTGCAAATTTCTCAGCGTGCTTTATAGAATAATCGATAAGATATTTTCCATTTAAGTGCTTAATGTTTTTGCCAGGTATTCCTTTAGACCCTCCTCTAGCGCAGATAGTGATTAAAATATTCATTTCTAAAATTTGATTTTTTTAATATCCTGTTGTGCTTTTTCAAAATCTTCGTGTTTTCCAACATCTAGCCAATATCCAGCCAAGGGATAGGAGATTACTTTCGAATCTTCTTCAATCAGTTTCTCCATTAGGTCAGTAGCATTAAAAAATGTGTTATGCGGTAAATGTTTTAAAACTGAGCGTTTCATCAAGTATATTCCTCCGTTAGAATAATAGGTATAAGTGGGTTTTTCTTTAAAGCTGATGACATGCCCATTACTAGTTTCTAAAACTGCATATGGAATATTAACCTGATATGGTATTGTAACTACAGAAAGATCCGCATCTTGATCAATAAAGTCTAAAAAGAAGCTCTCATAATCTAAATTTGTAAGAATATCAGAATTTGTAATCAAAATATAATCATGTTCAAAATTTTGAATTTTTGACACCGCGCCTACAGTTCCTAAAGGTTCGTCTTCCCAAACATAATCGATTTTAGTATTTTTAGAATTACCGTTCCCGAAATACTCCTCTATTTGTTCTCCTAGATATTTAACCGATACCCAAAAATCATCTATACCATAAAGAGCCAACCGATCTAAATTATGTTCCATAATAGGTTTATCTCCGACTTTTAACAGCGGTTTAGGAGTAGTTTCGGTTAGTGGTCTTAATCTTGTCCCTTTTCCGCCAGCCATAATAACTGCGTCTATCGGTAAATAAGAACGTAATTGTCTAAAATTAATAACATTGACTACTTTATTCTTTTTATTAAGAACAGGAAGTATTTTGAAATTACCTTCTCTATATTCTATAATTTTCTGGATATTCTCTTCTCCCTTTTTAATAAAACGAGGATTCTCCTGGATAATACTATTTACTTTATCCTCTATAGTTACACCTTTTAAAAGACCTCTACGCACATCTCCATCTGTCAAAGATCCAATAAGTGTTTCATCTTCATCTACTACAAATAAAATTGCATCTCCAGCTAGTTTATCCAATCTTACTAATGCTTGCTTAATCGTGCTCTTTGTTAATAGTAAGTGTTCTTTATAATTTCTCATAGAGTTTGTCAATATAATCTTGTAATATTAAATTTCACAACTTTCTTATTTATCAATCCATTTTAAGACTTGAAATGCTTCCGCAAACTCTACACCTATAGTAGCTCCTCTAAAAGTGGATAAGGCATCCATATTTCTTAAACTTCTAGGGAATGGGTGTTCTCCCAGTTCTGAACTATAAATTTTCATCAGTTCATTTTTTTTGTCTCTATACTTACTTATATCAACAAAATATGTAGGCATAAAGACGTTTTCAGGCAATGTAGGTCCAAATTCAGTTTCCGATATACATTCATACATCAATACTCTTTTTACAAAAGGATATCTAAACGATTTAGTGCATGCCATTACAGATCTAAAAGTAATGTTATGATCAGAGTGTGCATCAGAGCGATTTAACAGATAAATAATCTCCGGTTCAGCTTCATTAAATATCTTACTCACCTTAGGTATCATTTTTATCAAAGATTCATCGGTAAGACTCATGGTTGGGTAATCCAATCTATAAATGGTATTTATACCTAATTCTTCCTTTACTTTTTGGATTTCTTCTTCCCTACTATCCACTCTTTCTTTTGTAAATCCTTGAGATGTAAACACACTGGTTGTAATTAGCCAATCAACCTGATCTCCTTTTTCGATATGTTTTAATAATGTTCCTCCACACCCTAAAATTTCATCATCTGGATGAGCAGAAACAACGATAACTTTCTTCATTTTTTATAAATATGAATTTAATTCGGGTAATTGAGCAAAATCATGTTTTGTAAGCCAAATTGTTCCGTCGCCTGTTTTTACCAAAATTTTCTGATTGTCTACTTTTAAAACCTTTCCGGGTTCTATGTTTTTCTTATATCCGTCACCTATCTCAGTCTTCCACACCTTGGTTTCTTCATCACCTATTTCGATGTGCGCACCTACATATGGTTTAGTAAGTCCTCGCACTAAATTATAAATAGCCTCACTGGACATTCTAAAATCAATCATGCCATCTGATCTCCCTCTTTTTCTCCATAAATTAGCCTTAGAATGATCTTGTTTTATTCTTTCATAGGTGTTAGCCTCTAATTTAGTATGAAATTCTTCTATTTGATTTAATGCTGTTGCAGTTAACTTATCATATAGTGACTGAGCATCATCAGTTATATCTATTGAAACCCTTTTTTGAGACAATATATCTCCATCATCGGCCCCTTCTTCCATAAAAAAGAATGTTGATGCCGTTTGCTGTAAGCCTAATACTAATGCCCAGATAATAGGATGTCTACCTCTATTCATTGGCAATTCTGCTGGGTGATAACCTACCACGCCCATAGGGGCTAGATTTAGTAAATCTCTTTTTAATAGATTAGACCAACCAAAACAAAATATGATATCTGGCCCCAAACTTCTAATCCATGAAAGTGCCTCGGGAGAATTTACATTTTTTATAGTTCTATAATTTATGTTATGCTCCTTACAGACCGAAATCAAATCTGCAAAATCGGCATTAAACTTTGATTCTGATCTTGTAGCTACACCAACTATATCAGCTCTTAATTCAATTAACTTTTCTAATGTTATTTTAGAAAATTCTACGGTTCCTATAAAAAATATTTTCATCTATTCCATTTTAAAGTCAATATCATAAAATGATTTTTTAAGAATATTTTGCAAATCTACTTCTTTTAATTTCTCAACAATTTTTTTTGATGCTCCTCCTTCTCCATAAGGGTTTACAGTTTTTGCGGCTATATCCTTAAATTCCTTAGAAAGTGATTTTTTTAATGCTTCCTTAATACTTTTCACATCTGGTTTGCAATCAATAACACTTTCAGCTTTTATTCTTCCATTTTGTCGATCTCCTACATTAATGGTTGGTATTCCGAAACTTGGTGCTTCTGTTAAACCGCTGGAAGAGTTTCCTAATACCGCATCCATATATTTTAGTGCAGATAAATATCTTAGTTGACCCAACGAAATAAATGAGCACGCCTTTTCTGGATTCTTGGCTACGTAATCATCAATAAGTTTTATGATAATTCTTCCATCCGTATCAGCATTAGGCTTTGTAAAAATAAAATTTGTGCTTTCTAATTGATCCAAGGCAGCCAAAAGGTCTAAAAACTGTGTTTCTGCTGTATTATTTTCAAGAGTTACAGGGTGAAACGTAATTAAAATATTATTAGTGTTTAACTTAAAATCTATCGACTTTTCAAACTCTTCTCTTGTTAAAAGGTCTAAATAATAAATGTTATCTAAACCTGGTGTTCCTACGTTAAATACTTTTTCTGGACGCTCACCAAGTTGTATCACCCTTTTGCGATACTCTTCTGTAGCCGTAAAATGAATTTGAGACATTTTTGTAATTGAATGTCTTATTGGTTCATCTATAAGTCCTTCAGTAGCTTCACCTCCATGCAAATGGGCTACTGGAACTTTAGCAATCATTGCCGCGGAAACCGCAGAAAAAATTTCAAATCTATCTCCCAACACTATAATAACATCGGGGTTTAACTCTTGATAGGCTTCTGAAAAACTGATTTGAGCTAACCCCATTGATTTTGATACACCAACTGGGGTATCAGATGATAGAAGAATTTCTATCTTTTTATCGATCATAAAACCCGATTTCTCAATTTGTTGGTAGGTAAGCCCAAATTCTGGAGAAAGGTGCATTCCCGTAGCAATTAGTTGTAATTGAACCTCAGTATCTTCCTCTAAAAACTTTAGCAACCAGTACATCAAACCAAATTCTGCTCTAGTACCAGTAATTACACATACTTTCTTTTTCATATTGTTAACCATCTTTTCATTCCAAGATCGATCATTTTCGAAATTTTATATTAAATTAATTCGTCTTCACTATAGTCTCTAGATGCTGTAGTGCCAATTATCGAATCCCATCTCATAGGAGAAATACCATTTCCTGGCCTTTTTACCGTAATATTATTTTCGGTTAAGATTTCCCCTTTTTTTATATCTCTACCTGCAACTATGCTTTTTCTAACTATAGTTTTATTCTTTATTTCACTAGAACTAGGTTCTTTTCTGCCATGACCCATTGCTTTTTCTATGTTTCTTATTCCTTCGACCATAGCTTTTAACTCATTCGGTTCCAAAGAAGCCTTATGATCAGGTCCTTCCATGGTTTTGTCTAAAGTAAAATGCTTTTCAATAACAGTTGCACCAAGAGCTACGGCAGCAATTGGTATTTCAATACCTAAGGTATGATCAGAATATCCAATAGAAACCTCTAGCTGTTCTTTAATGGTATTCATAGCACTCAGGTTAACATCTCGCATTGGTGTAGGATATTCGGTATTACAGTGTAATACCGAAATTTTGGATTTATCAGCTCCGGCATTAAGCATTACATTTACAGCTTCCTCAATTTCACTTAGATCTGCCATCCCAGTTGAAATGATGATAGGCTTACCTAAGGCCCCTATTTTTCGTAAATAAGGCAAATTGGTTATTTCACCTGAGGGAACTTTAAATAAATCTATATCTAATTGATTCAAAAAATCTATACTCTCTAAATCAAAACCTGTAGATAAAAATTTTATGTTTTTTGAATCACAATACTTTATCAATTCAAGGTGCATTTCTTTACTAAGCTCTAACTTTTGAAGCATTGCTAATTGAGATTCCGAAGCATTACCAGTGTTTTCTTTTTGATATGCTGCTTTTTGAGCATTTTTGCTCACTAATTTTTTAGAATTAAATGTTTGAAATTTCACATAATCCACCCCAGCAATGGCTGCGGCATCTATTAATTTTTTCGCCAAATTAATATCTCCATTATGATTAACACCGGCTTCTGCAATAATTAAGGTTTTTCTCATTACTCTATATTTTTTGCGGGAATCCCTATCATACAACTATTATCCAAAATATCTTTTGTAACAACCGCTCCTGCCCCAATTTTGTTTTTTGAACCAATTTCTAAATACTGAAGTATTGTAGCATTAGTACCTATTAAATTTTCATCACCTATTGTTACCCCTCCAGATATAACGGAACATGGGTTTATTACATTATAAGAACCTATTTTACAATCATGCCCTAAATGAACACCTCGGTTAATATAATTGAAAGAACCTAGAACCGTGTCGACGGTAAAGACACTATGAGTGGTGATTACATTACCCATACCCAAAGATATACTTTCATCAATTTGAACACTGGGATGTATTATATTTGGAAATTCAAAAATATCCTTGTCTGTATATTGTACCACTATCTTTTTTAGTTTGTTTATATCTCCTAAACCAAAAACAATTGCCACTTTTTCATCAGATTCATGTAATAAAACAGATTCGTTAATAATATCATGCTGAGCACCTCCTATTTGTAAAAATCGTTCTGTAGTTATATCTACAAATCCTTTAAATTCGTAAATGTGATCAACCTTATTGAGTTCTTTAACTAATAAATAAATTTCTTTTGCAGCTCCTCCAGCTCCTATTATATATAACGGTTTCATATTATAACACTACTTGGAATATTAACTACACGTTCTTCGAACCACTTTGAGTTTTCAAGATTACCTATTTGGGCGGTTTTAAACATAGATAAACTATTCATAAGCTTCCAAATAGGTCTAGTCATTACCCCGTTATCGTTTGTTTCTTTTAGAAAATCATTTCTTTCTTCTATATTTTCTAACAGAACAGCATTAAGCCAATAATTAGAAATAGAATCTTTCGGTTCTTTGAGATATTGTAAAGACTTGTTACTAAAAAACGCTGCATATTTATCCGATAAGATTCTTTTCTTTTCTAAAATTAATGATAATTCTTCCATTTGAGCACAACCTAATGCGGCATTAATGTTAGGCAAGCGGTAATTATAACCAATCATATCATGTTCATAATCCCAAGCATGTGGAATTTTTGCTGTGGTTGTAATATGTTTCGCTCTCTTAGCAATATCTGCATCATTTGTTACCAACATTCCTCCTCCTCCGGTTGTTATTGTCTTATTTCCATTAAAACTAAAAGCTCCTAAAAGGCCAAAAGTTCCTGTGTGTTTGTTTTTATAGTAGCTTCCCAAAGACTCTGCAGCATCTTCTACCACCGCAATTTTAAATTTATCACAAACGGCGATAATATCATCTATTTTTGCTGGAAACCCAAAAGTATGCATCGGAACTACAGCCTTTATTTTTCTTTTAGTGACCTTATTTACGCAGACTCCATTCTGTAGCTCTGTATTTTGGATCAAAAAATACTCTAGTTTTTCTGCAGAAAGACTTAATGTATCTTTATCCACATCTACAAAAACGGGGTGAGCCTTAATATAGCTTATTGCATTTGCGGTAGCTATAAATGTTAAGGGCTGTGTAATAACTTCATCATTTTCGGAAACACCCGCCATTAATAATGCTATATGAAGTGCCGCTGTTCCATTCGATGTCGCAATGGCATACTTGGCTCCTGTAAATTTTGCTACTTCTTCTTCAAAACGATCGACAAATTTTCCAACACTCGAAACAAATGTAGAATCTATACATTCGTTAAGATATTTTTTTTCATTACCCATAAATACCGGGGCATGTAATGGAATAAAAGCTTCAGTATTAAAGGTGTTTCTGGTAAATGCTATAAATTCTTTATACATAAGACTACATTTTGCTATCCAAATATTTACCAGTTTCTTTGTGTCCGAAATCAGGAATCATTTTGAAGAAAAGATCTACAATATCTTCCTTTTCCCATTTTTTATTCTTCTTAAACGACTGAATCTTTTCTGTAAAATAATTCAATGCTACCTCATCAAAATTTAAGTCATTTTTTATGATACCCAAATTTTGAAACCTATTCATATCGAGCGTTTCTTTGTCGGTAAAAAATTCTTCAAAATCTTTTTCTCCTGTAGTATCACTAGATGAAAATAAGCACGGCCATTTTCCTTGCTCTGGAAGCGTATTCACTAATGCTCTGGCCTCTTCTTCATCTTTGCACAAATAGGGTTCATATCCTAATTCTTCTAAATACTTGATCGCTATATCGGCAAAGGAAATAAGATGAAGGTTTTCGCTTAATTTTGGAAAAAATATGTCTCTATTCTCACCAAAAATGCATGACATTAAACACAGTTCTCCTGATTCTTTAGGAATTACAAAATATCGTTTAATATCATTAGGAGCTACAATAGGTTGTCTTTTCTTTATTCTTTGATCAAAGCCATAAAGTAATGACCCATCTGAAAAAGCAACATTAGCAAAACGCGCAGTAGAAATTTTAATATCCTTGCTTCGTCTCATTAAATACATTTCCATAATTCGTTTGGAAGCTCCCATCATATTTACTGGATTAGCAGCTTTATCTGTTGAAACGCAAAAATATTTTCTGGTTCCTTTTTTAATAGATTGAAGTAAAGTTTTCTCTGTATTAAATACATTTACATCAACCATTCTCATTAATGTAAAAGGATCTTTTTCACTGCGTACATGTTTAAGAGCTGATAAATTCAATACATAATCATATTTTCCGTCAGCTTCAATAAATGCATCATACTCAACAGATCCTATATCTAATGCAAATGTTTTGAAATCACCATCAATATACCCAAAAGAACTTCTGATATCTCTTACTAGTTCTACCAAGTTATTTTCGCTTATGTCTACAACATGTAATTTTTGTGGGTTCCGTTTAAAAATTTCTTTGGTTACCGCCTGCCCAATAGAACCAGCTCCTCCTATCACTAAAAAAGAAGACGAAGAAACTATCTTTTTTAATTCTAACTCTTTCTGAGTAATATCTGAGGTAAATAATTCTTCCGTTCTGCCAATTAGCTTTAATATATTCATGTGTTATCAAAATTATGCTTAAGAAATATTGCTATGAAGCAATAAAATATCAAAAGTTATCTGAGAATTAATTCTTGTAACAAAAAGGTAAACCTTTTTAAAGAAAATTTTAGCTTTTTGTTATTCAACATTATTTATAATCCATATCTATTTAATTCAAATAGAAGTTTAATACATAAGTCAATATCATACAAACTCTTATACATCATCAGTTAATCTCCCCTTTTCTAATATTACTTTCTTTCACGTTTCTTTATTAATTTTTTTAGGAAACTATAAAGAACACAACATAAACTATGTATTGATAAGCTTTTTTAGAGATTCCTTCCAGTTTAAAATATCGAAATCAAAATTTTCAATTATCTTACGTTTGCTTAAAACACTATAAACTGGACGTTTTGCAAAAGTAGGGTAATTATCCGTTTTTTTAAGCCTTATTTCTCCAAGTTTACCAGATAAAATTAAAATTTCCTTAGCAAAATCATACCATGTTGCGCTACCTAAATTACTAAAATGATAAACACCATAATTCGAACTTCTTTGCTCTATAATTTCCAGTAAAAACAATGCTAAATCATTTGCATTCGTAGGGGTTCCCTTTTCAGCTGTTGTAATTGTAAATTCATCTTGCACATTTGACTTCTCAGATATTGTTTTGAAGAAATTTTTACCGAACTGAGAGTACAACCAAGAGGTTCTAATTATAAAATGCTTATCTAATATTTCTTGAACATACATTTCGCCGAATAACTTAGATTTTCCATACTTATTAATAGGTTTCGGTTCGTCCTCCTCTGTATAATGGGTATTTTTTTTTCCATCAAACACATAGTCTGTGGAAATATGAAGTAATGTAACATCATGTTTTTTGCATATCTCAGCTATATTTTTGACGCCTTCGGCATTAACTAATAAAGCTTTTTTTGGTTCTTTTTCCGCTTCTTCCACGTTTGTATATGCCGCACAATTAATAACGTAGTCAATGTTATTTTTTAGAAAATAATATTCTATACTGTTTTTATCGGTAATATCTAACGTTAGTGAATTGGTAAAAAAAAAGTCAATATTCGATTTTTTTTTTGCTAACAAATGGATACATCTCCCCAACTGCCCATCTGAACCTGTTACTAAAATTT
Source organism: Aquimarina sp. 433 (assembly GCF_054054605.1). Classification (NCBI taxonomy): domain Bacteria; kingdom Pseudomonadati; phylum Bacteroidota; class Flavobacteriia; order Flavobacteriales; family Flavobacteriaceae; genus Aquimarina; species Aquimarina sp. 433. Next base: position 14,084 of record NZ_JBSWZK010000012.1, on the reverse strand, counting down.
TCATAAATCGACCAAAATCTACGGATTATAATTTTTCAAATACCTATTCAATCCTAGTAAAATTAAAACTACAAACATTAAGCCAATGAGAATGATTGGCAATAATACTTTTTTTTGAGTCAAAAGATCATTTAATAAGGCTCCTCTTTCCGGAAAATTTGAAATAACATTAATAATTTCTTTCGTATTTGCCTTTCTTTTATTTATCTCTAAAATTTCTTTACTTAAGTTTTTTGCTTGTTTTAGTAAGGTTATCTCTGATTTATCCAGTTCCTTATTTTCCGAACTTAAATTAATGCTTGTATTGGAAGATGATGGTTCCCTTTGAATATCTAACATTTTTAATTTTTGGTAGAAAGATTTCAGAGAATCAACTTCTGCTAATTGTTTACGGATAATGGAATCATCTAATTTTAAATTTAGATCATTTGTATTCTTTTGTAATTTAAAATATTCATTATTTGATATAGACCTCACGATAGCATTTTGGGACTTTTTAGCGACTTTTGGATCAAGGGCTCTAATAGTGATTTTATGAAATTTAGCATTGATGTTATTAAAATTTCTTAAATAATCTTTATAACTCAAATTAGCTCTTGAAATACTGTCAAGCGTTGAAACAAAATCACTAAACTGTTTCAATTTTTGATTCTCATCTGTTGAAGCTTCGATAATTACTTTTTTAATGCTACTTGCTTCCTGATTTGAAATTTTTAAAGCAGCCGCCAAGTTATTAAAGTCTTTTTCTTCCGCAAGTTCATTGTAAAATTCAATATTATTGTAAAGTTGCTGAGTACTATTAAAAATTGGTTCAACTATCATTGAAGATTGATAAATTGGTTTTTCTGTAGTATCTAATATCCATCCAACAACTACCCCTATAACACCTGCAATTAAAATTTTTAAAAAGTGTTTTTGAATAAATAAAAGAGTCCTTATGGTTATGTGAAATATTTCAGTAGAAAGCCTTTTTATCAACAAAAATAATTTATTAAACACATTACCAATTAACTTAAATAATTTTCCTAAGTCTATTTCTTCTGAAGGGTTTTCTTTGGTACTCATCTAGTGTATAAAAATAAAATCCAAGCAAATGTAAGTGCTTTTATGTTATGTAAAAATTATATCTAAAAAAGATCTTTAAAAAATGGTAAAATTATATCTTTTTCCGATAAAAGAATATTTTCGGTATCTAAATTCCAATTAATATTTAAGTCTGGATCATCGTATCTAATTCCGGATTCAGAGTCCTTATTGTAGAAATTGTCGCATTTATAGTTAAAAACTGCTTCATTACTTAAAACAACAAATCCATGAGCAAATTCTCGAGGGATAAATAATTGATAATTGTTTTGATCATTCAATTCTATAGAAAAATAATTTCCAAAACTAGGAGAATCCTTTCTAAGATCCACTGCAACATCTAAAACCCTACCCTTTGTTACCCTAACTAACTTCGCTTGTGCATAATCTCCTTTTTGAAAATGCAACCCTCTTAGAACTCCTTTTGAAGAAATTGATTGATTATCCTGAACAAAATCTATCTCCAACCCAGTAACCCTTTTAAACGTTTTTAAATTAAAACTTTCGAAAAAAGAACCTCTATCATCATTAAAAACCTTTGGTTTTAAGACAAAACATCCTTCCAAAGGGGTCTTCTCAATCTCCATAACTAATCTAATTGTAATAAATGTTTTCCGTAACCACTCTTAATTAATGGCGTCGCTAACTTTTCTAACTGAGCTTTGGTTATGAATCCTTTATTGTATGCTATTTCTTCTATAGCACCTATTTTTAACCCTTGCCGCTCTTCTATTACTTGAACAAACTGAGAAGCCTGCATTAGTGAGTTAAAAGTTCCTGTGTCTAACCAAGCTGTACCTTTATCCAAAATACTTACTTTAAGCTTTCCTTTTTTCAAATAGGCATTATTGACATCCGTAATTTCCAATTCTCCTCGTTCACTTGGTTTTATCTTTTTTGCAATAGATACTACATCATTATCATAAAAATAAATCCCAGGAACGGCATAGTTAGATTTTGGAATCTCTGGTTTTTCTTCTATCGAAATTGCATTTCCTTCTTTATCAAAATCTACGACACCATATCTTTCAGGGTCTTGCACGTGATAAGCATAAATAATTCCTCCATCCGGATTATTATTACTTTCTAAAAGTTCTTCTAAACCAGATCCATAAAAAATATTATCTCCTAAAATTAAGGCTACCTTTTCATTACCGATAAACTTTTCACCTATAACGAACGCTTCTGCTAATCCGTTAGGCTTTTCCTGTACAGCGTACTCAAAAACACACCCATATTTTTTACCATCACCTAATAACTTCTTGAATAAAGGTAGATCTAACGGAGTAGAGATAATGAGGATTTCTCTTATTCCAGCAGACATCAAGGTAGCAAGCGGATAATAGATCATAGGTTTATCGTACACTGGCATTAACTGCTTGCTTATTGCTAATGTAAGAGGATGTAACCTTGTTCCAGAACCTCCTGCTAATATAATTCCTTTCATCTTTAATCTATTTGTTTTCAAAAACTTAGTAATAAAGAAGTTTTGAAGTGTTTTTTCTATTTATACTTTTCTAAATACCAATTTATAGTCTTTTCAATTCCAGATTCGAAATTTTCTTCTGCATTCCAACCTAGTTCATTTTCAATTTTTGATGCATCGATAGCATATCTAAAATCATGTCCTGGTCTATCTTTTACAAAAGCTATAAGATCCAAATATGACTTGTTGTTTTTTAGGGGTTTTATCTTATCAAGAGTTTTACATATTGTTTTTGCTATATAAATATTCTCTCGTTCATTTTTTCCTCCTATATTATAGGTTTCTCCTAACTCACCTTTTTCCAAGGCCAAATCAATTCCTTTACAATGATCTAGAACATATAACCAATCTCTAACATTCTTTCCGTCCCCATATATTGGAATATTCTCCTCGGCTAATGCTTTTCTTATAATTGTAGGTATTAGTTTTTCTTTATGTTGTCTAGGTCCGTAGTTATTGGAACAGTTTGTTGTAACAACTGGCAAACCATAGGTATGAAAATAGCTTCTTACTAACATGTCTGAAGATGCTTTTGAAGCACTATACGGACTATTAGGAGCATAAGGGGTTTTTTCGGTAAAAAAACCTGTTTCTCCTAGAGTTCCATATACTTCATCCGTAGAAACGTGTAAAAACCTACAGCTTTCTTTTCCTTTTTTAAAAACATTAGGTGCGCGCATCCAGTTCTTAAATGCTACCTGTAATAAATTGAAGGTGCCTATAATATTTGTTTGTATGAATTCATCTGGACTAGCAATCGAATTATCAACATGAGATTCTGCAGCAAAATGAACTACCTTATTAATATTATATTCTTCGAAAATTCTCTCCAACAAATTCAAATCACAAATATCACCTTTGATAAAGGTATAGTCACAATTATCATCAACATCGATATTATTCAAATCAGCTGCGTATGTTAGTTTATCTAAATTGATAACCTCAATATCATTTTCATTAGATTTATGATTTAAGTAATTGGAGCCTATAAATCCTGCTCCTCCAGTTATTAAAATGACTTCTTTTAGCAATTTTATTGAGAATTTTAGCTATTAATATATCGTATTATCCTACTAGGCATTTTTTTGATTGCGAAAAGAAAGGATACCATTAAGAATAACAATAAAGGCATTTTTATTATCATCTTTTTTGATATACCTGTTCTTAACAAAACAATCTCACCTCTATCCACCACATCGAACAACTTATTGTTTAATACTAAAATATTTTCTTGATTAGTTATAGTATTTAATAACGTTTGTTTTCTAGTCAATAAACTCGAAATTGTTGGTAGTTCAGATTCATCCCCGATCATAATAAGATCTTTATCTGTTTCTATTGGGGCTTTATTTAATTTTTCCAGATAGTCATCTAAATATTTTAATGTTTTTTTATTTTCTTTCAGGTTCTTCTCCGTCTGAGTAATATTCTGGTCAAGAATCTTCTGAAAATAACTATTAGAATCAATATGTTCTAGTATATTTTTTGAAAGTTTGAGATTATCAGTATGATTAGTCCTATAGACAAAAACCAATCTATCATATCTATAAAAATCTCTATATTTTTCCTTTTCCAATACCCTAGGATCGTAACTCTCGATAATTTCATGAAAATCCTCCTTACTGCCATATTTGCGATGCAGATTATCTAAAACATCCGTTGCTTTTATTATGGGGTTGACTTTTACATCATATAGATTTTTCACCAAATTACTGTCTAAATTTACCCTTTTCAGGAAAGAGGGTTCTTTAAGATTGTCTTTTAAAGAATTTACAAAATCATAAATATATTTTTTCGATTCGTATTTTGGTTCTATTATAATTTCTTGGGTATATTTTTTAGAAAACCCGTATTTGCTATCCAGAATATATCCACTAATAAAACCAATAATTAGTATCCCCAGAAATAATGCCCATTTCTTTTTATAAAACTGAAAAATAGAAACACAAATTCTTAGAAATGCTTTAAAGGCTTTCTCTAATTTCCTAAATATATATTTAAGATTAACTTCCTCTGTAGATTCTATATTCATTTATTGATTATTAAATATTTGCTCTAAAATTTTCTCGGTAATTAGATATGTAGGTTTTACTCCTGTTGTACCTAATCCACCAGATGCTAATGTACTTCCTGTTTCTAAAGGATTATCAGATGCATAATATGCATAATTCACTTTTACATCAGAACTGATACTTCCTCTTAATTTGGAAGCAGATTGTATGGCTTTTTGGTAATGAGCCCCTTCCATTTCTAAACCAATCACGTTCCAGGTAGATTCATGGAAAAATTTCAGGATATCTCTATTTTGCAATGAGGTTCCTAAAACGGTAATCATTGCTCCTTCGTAGATATCTATACCATGACCTTCTAAATCTTCTTTTCTTAGTCCATTGTCAAAAGGATAATTGTCAGCTGTCCCTTCGAATACATGTGCAGATGGAATCATAATATCTCCTTTACCACCTTCCAAAATACCAGCTTTACCCATTAGGGAAACGGATTTGACATTTAAATATTTTCTTCTATTATCCGATTGTTCAAAGGGTTTTAGAAGCTCATCCATTGTTTCATATGCTTGTTCTCCAAATGCGTAATCCATAACAATGATAACCGGCATACTATTGATATCTTTTTCTGAAACGTTTGTTTCAAAAACACCATTTGTATATTTCGAAGTATCGAAAATTTGCACATCGATATTCGTTCCACTTTCGTCTTCCAGAAAAGTCATTCCTTTCTGAAGTGCCAGTTTTTCGACCTTAGCTCTAAGCTTATGGTTCTTATCCTGACTTAATAATTCGTAGATATCAAAAGTGTCTTTGTTTTTTAATTCTGTTTTAAGTGCTAAAGGAGCGTACATAGTATTCATAACACTATGCATGTTCGCACTTATAATATGTATAGGGCGATCTATCAAGTTTAGTTCTTGTAATTTACCTTTTATGGTATTCGCCCATCGTTCTCCATGAATATGATGCCCTAAACGTTCTCTTAAAACAGGACTAAATGTTACCAATCTTTTGTTTTCATTTACTGATTCTTCAATAGCTAACTTCCCTAACCAGTAAATAATGTGTATAAATCTTTCTTTGTTTTCTGGACAAGAAAAGCTACCATATATCGAAGTAACTTCCTGAAAAGTTCTTCCCAATATATTGGCTGTATGGGTGAGCACTACCTCACGTTCAGATTTCGTAAGGTCTTTTTTAGAAGTAACTGCTTTTTCTAATTTATCCCAATCTCTGGTTACATTTCCTTCTTCATTAATCACTACACGATTCATGATTTTATGCGATTCTATGAATAGAAAAGTAAGATGCGTAAGAATATCATAAATTTCTGATCTTCCTCTAGTGATCTCAATATTCATTTGTTCCTCGTCAATCCTGTAGCAATTTCTTCTTCGTTTTGGTGGAACAATTGGTTTAAAATGAGAATTTTTATATCCTTCTTCACTTGTAAGGTTAATGTAGCGGCATTCTTCGATTCCTATAGGTAAGCGATCAATAACGTATAATAATCCATCTAATTCTACCTTTTCTTCGGCAACTGAACCGTAAATTTCTGGTCGAAGTGTTAGTAGTCCTTCTCTTAAGGTATCACCAGAAACTCCCATTGGTTTATAAAAACCTCTATTAAATAGATGTCGCATTGTGATATACATGCGTTCTATGGCACTTGAACTTTCTTGTGCTCTTGTTCTTCCTTTTAATTTGAGATTTGTCATAAAATTTTTCCTAACAAATATATAATTTATTTACCTATACCCGTCATCAAGGAATCCGCAATCTTTCTATCGTTAGAAAGTCTAGGTAACTTGTTCTGACCACCAAGTTTTCCAATAGATTTCATATACTCATTAAAACCACCTTTTGGTACGGATCGAACTTTTAATGTTCTCAGTACATTTCCAGTAATTAAATCATCATAATAGGTATTTTGTTTTCGTAAAGCATTGTCTATTTGGATTTCTAGCCCTGCTATGTCTTTTGGACTTTCCTGAAATTCTATAAACCATTCATGATAAGGTAATTCGGAATCCTTTGGATTAATCTGAGGCGCTACCGTAAACTCTTTAATTACAGCCCCTGTAACTTCAGTAGCTTCTTTCATAGCTTGCTCTACTTCTTTTCCGATCACGTGTTCTCCAAAAGCCGAAATAAAATGTTTAATTCTACCAGACACGATAACTCTGTACGGTGAAGTACTAGTAAACATTACTGTATCGCCGATATTATAAGCCCATAAACCTGCATTAGAAGAAATAAGCATCACATAATTTATATCTTTCTCTACATCTGCTATGGTAATTCTTTTTGGATTATCTTCGAAAAACTCATCTGCCTTTACAAACTCATAAAACATTCCTGAATCTAATTGAAGTAACATTCCCTTCTCGTCTTGAACATCCTGAAAAGCAAAAAAACCTTCTGAGGCAGGATATAACTCGATACTTGCCACCTTTCTTCCTATTAATTTTTCAAAAGTAGCTCTATAGGGCTCAAAATTAACTCCTCCATAAATAAACAATTCGAAGTTTTTAAACAGCTCTCCTATTGATTTTCCTGTTTTCTTTTGCAACTTTTCGAAATACATCTGTACCCAAGGCGGAATTCCGCTAATGATTGTCATATTCTCATTAGCTGTCTCTTCTGCGATAGCATCAACTTTTGATTCCCAATCATCAATACAATTTGTTTCCCAACTTGGAAGTCTATTCTTCTGAAGATATTTTGGAACATAATGCGCTACTATTCCTGATAGGCGTCCTAAATTAATTCCGTTTTTCTCTATCAACTCAGGACTTCCTTGAAGAAATATCATTTTTCCATCTACAAAAGAAGCTTTTCCACTTTCTGCGATATAACATAAAATGGCATTCCGTGCAGCCTTAATATGCGTTGGCATGGAATCAGAAGTCAACGGAATATATTTTACTCCACTAGTCGTACCCGAAGTTTTTGCAAAATAAATAGGCTTTCCAGGCCATAAGATATCATCTTCACCAGCTACCACTCTATCCACATAAGGACGTAACTGCTCATAATCTCTGATTGGGACTTCTTTTACGAAGTCATCATGTGTATGAATTTTAGTAAAGTTATGATCTATACCAAAAGCTGTATTACTTGCTGATTTTAATAACTCTTCGAATACTCTTTTTTGAGTTTCTACTGGATTATTAGCCCATTTATCTATCTTTTTACGAATACGTTTTGCAAAAATCTTTGCCCCAAATGATTTAATAGACATTGTATGTTTTTATTCAAAATCAATAAATTTCGACGGATCTGTAGGATATCCATCTCTCCATAATTCGAAATGCAGGTGAGGACCTGTAGTAAGTTCTCCTGTTGACCCTGCTGTTGCGATTACCTCTCCAGCTTTTACTAATTCACCTTGTTGTTTCGTTAATGACGCATTATGTTTATAAACGGTAAGTAAACCATTTCCATGTTCTAAAATAATAACGTGTCCCGTTTCTGAAGTCCATTCAGCAAAAATAACAGTTCCGGCAGCAGCAGCTTTGATCGGGGTATCTTTTGGCACAGCTACATCAATTGCATAATGTCTTTCGTTTACATTATAACCAGATGTCACACTACCTTTTACTGGAGGAAATAGTGAAAAATCAGTACTAGATTTTTCACTTTCAAAAAGACTATATTTATCTTCTCTAGAAACTTCTTCTCGTAATTGCATATCCTGTTCAGAAGGGTTTAAATCTACCTCATCAGGATTTAGTTTTTGTGATTGTACTGCAGAATCAATATCAAATTCAACCGTTTTTACATCTCCTGTTAGTACCTTCTTAATCGAATTGTAGTATTCTTGATTTACCGCTAGTACCGTTTCTAAGGAATCTGCTGTAGATACTAATCTGGTGGCTTTTTGATTAAGAGACGTGGAAGAATATCCTGGTATATATTCTCTTAATGGCGTAAATGCAATCAAAATAGTCGTACATGAAATTAAAATAATCGATGTTATACTCGACAATACAAAAACATTTAACCGGGTAAGTTTAAAAGATATTCGTTCTTCAAAAGTATCCTCATTAAGAATTACTAATCTATATTTGTTTAGTAACTTCTTGGTAATTCTCTTTTGTTCTTTTTTCTTTTTAGCCATAGATTAGTCTGCTATCTCCGCAGTTCCATTAGTTACGCAAATATACATATTCTCTTAACGGATAAAAATGCTAAAGTTTATATTAAAACGTTATCAAGAAGCGAATAGTACTGAGATAAGCTGTGAATATTATCTTAAAACTATCTTTTCGTGCTTTAAAAAGGTCATTTTTAGGTAAATCTTGTTAACTTTGTAATCTAAATTAAAGAACATGGTGTCATTAAGTATATTTTTAGGAATGTTAGGTCCTTGGCAAATTGCGCTAATTGTTGCTGCAGTTTTACTTTTATTTGGAGGAAAGAAGATTCCAGAATTGATGAGAGGTCTGGGAAGCGGTATTAAAGAATTTAAAGATGCTTCTAAAGAAGATGAAGATCCTAACAAGATTGAAGAAAAGAAATAAATAGTATCATACTATCTATTATATGAAATGCCCAGCTAAAAAATAGTTGGGCATTTTTTATGCTCTAAATTTATAAACTGTTCTAATCAAACTTTCCTGATCTGTTCTTATTCATTTATTACATATACCATTTGAACTGAGTTTTGTAATCCTTTACCTCTTAGTTGAGGATGAATCTACAATTTAAGAATTAAAGCAGTTATAAATATTTTAAGTAATCCAAAAATTACAGTTCTTAATTTTATCTAAAAAAACGGTATGTCTATAATAACCTGCTTTTTAGCGAAATAAAAGTGCTTATTTATTAGATAATTGTACTTTGATAATCAGAAAATTAAGGCAAAAAGTGTTTTATTTTTACGGTAAAACCATAAAATTTGTGTATTTCATCGAGTTTAAAAACCACTTTATCTAAAAGTTTCTCATATGTTTTGTGACGCTGTTTTTTCGTCTTAACTTTGAGTATATCAAACAAGTAACTTCATAAAGCCCCAAACTATGAAAACTATATTTTTTACAATCGCAATTTTATTTTCTTTCGCTACTGTTTCTGCACAAGAGACTGCTCAAATAGAAACTACTAATACTGCTTTAACAGTAAAATCTTCTAAAACAGATTTTTACAAAGCATTAATTAAAGCGAATAACTTTGACATTACTATAAAAGAAGATAAAAAAGAAGTTACTAATACTACTAAGACAGAATTTTATAACCTTTTATTAGAAAAAAACGGTTTTAATACTGATACTAAAAAGACAACAAGATTAACTAACGTAATCAACAAAGAACAAAACACAAGAAGCACTGTTACTAACGCAACTGTGGGCTTGTTACCATAATAAAGATATATAAAAAATATAGTTGATACTCCTTTTTAACGAAAGGAGTTTTTTTTGCTTTAATTCTAGATCCATTTAATCTACCAGTGACAATTGAATTCTCTTTCTATTTAAGTCCACATCCAATACAGTTACCATCAGTTGCTGATTTAACTGTACAACGGCATTTACATCACTTATATATTCATTGGCCAATTTAGAAATATGAATTAAGCCACTTTCCTTGATTCCAATATCTACAAAACATCCAAAATTAGTAATGTTATTTACTATTCCAGGTACTTTCATTCCAGTTTTGAGATCATTAATTGTTTTTACATTAGGATCAAACTCAAAAATTGTTGCCTTTTTTCGAGGATCCACTCCAGGTTTCTCTAATTCCTTAATAATATCGGTTAATGTTGGAAGACCCACATTTTCTGATGTATATTTGTTTAATTGAATTTTGGCAATTGCTGTTTTATTACCAATCAATTCTTTTAGCGGTATTCCAACATCTTTGGCCATTTTGGAAACCAACTTGTATCGCTCTGGATGCACAGCGGAATTATCTAATGGGTGACTCGGTTCTGTTATTCTTAAAAAAGCTGCTGCTTGTTCATATGCCTTTCCTCCTAGTCTAGGAACTTTTTTTAATTCTTCCCTAGATTGTAATGCTCCATTTTCTGATCGGTAGCTCACGATATTCTCAGCAAGTTTCTCTCCTATTCCAGATACGTAACTTAATAAGGGTGCGCTAGCAGTATTTACATTGATCCCGACACTGTTTACACAACTCATAACTACAGTATCCAATTCATTTTTGAGTTTTGTTTGATCTACATCGTGCTGATATTGCCCAACTCCTATCGCCTTCGGATCAATCTTTACCAATTCTGCTAGTGGATCGGCTAAACGTCTTCCGATAGATACTGCTCCTCTAACAGTAACATCGTAATTAGGAAACTCTGCTCTGGCAATTTTAGAAGCTGAATATACTGAAGCTCCACTCTCATTTACCATAAATACCTGAATTTGGTTTTCGAAAGGTATTTTCTTAATAAACGCCTCTGTTTCTCTTGCTGCAGTACCATTTCCTATAGCAATTGCTTCAACCTTATAAGCGTTCACCAGTGATTTTATCTTCTTTATTGCACTGGTAGTTTCTCGTTGTGGAGGATGTGGATATATGTTCTCATTGTGTAATAAATCACCTTGCTGATCCAAGCAAACCACCTTACATCCTGACTTAAATCCAGGATCTAACGCTAATATTCTTTTCTGTCCTAATGGAGAAGCTAATAATAATTGCTTTAAGTTTTGAGCAAACACTTTAATCGCATTGTCGTCTGCTTTTTCCTTAGACTGATTCAATACTTCTGTAGAAATCGCAGGAGTTAATAATCTTTTATAAGCATCTGCTATTGCCAAAAACATCTGGTCCGTACATGCTTCTACATTAGATTTTATCATAACATCATCGATAATATCCAAGGCATCATTCTCTGGAACAGTAATTTTTACTCTTACTATTTTTTCATTTTCGGCTCTTAATATTGCTAGTAATCGATGCGAAGGGCATTTATGAAGAGGTTCTTCCCAATCAAAATATTGCTGATACTTTTGGGACTCTTCCTCCTCTTTCTTTGTTTTAATCACCGCTGAAGAGATCGTAGCTTTACGTTGAAATAGTCTTCTTAATCTATTTCTCACGGTTGAATCTTCATTAACCCATTCTGCTATAATATCCCTAGCTCCTTGTAAGGCTAATTCTTCATTTACAATAGTATCATTTAGATATTGTGAAGCAACATAGAGGATTTCTTCTTCTCGTTGTTTCATGATCACTTTTGCTAAAGGTTCTAGCCCTTGTTCCTTTGCCACAGAAGCTTTTGTCTTTCTCTTTTTCTTATAAGGAAGGTATAAATCTTCTAATTCCGAAAGCGTTTGGGCAACTTCTATCCTTTTTTGTAATTCTGCAGTAAGTGCATCTTGTTCTTTTATAGATGCTAAAACACTTTCTTTTCTTTTTTGAAGCGCTTCAAATGCGGTTTTATGCTTAACAATTTCTCCAATCGCTACCTCATCGAGATTTCCTGTCGCCTCTTTACGATATCTGGAAATAAAAGGAATTGTAGCTCCATCATTTAATAATTCGATGGTTTTAGAAATTTGCTTTTCAGAAACAGGTATCTGCTTAGAGATATAAGAAACAATATTCATGGGTTACATTTTGAACCGCTAAATATATTATAAAATTACCTATTTCTACTCAAATTTTATGCTCTTAATAATAGCTTCTAGCTCGAACATATCACACCGTACTATAAACAATATTCTCTTTTAAAATCCATAATATCAACTAAACTACATTTTAAAACACCTATAATAACACTTCTTTTACAAAACATTTTATTTGAAATTAGATCTGGTATGTTTGCCAATGATAATCATTGCAAGAGTACTAACTTTTCAGGATCTTTTACCAATTGCCTTTCAATAGCAAGGGCTTTTTTATCTCCTTCTTTCAGGTAACAATAACCTTTTATAAAATGTCTTAATTCTATAAGTTCTGGTATATCATTCTCAAGAGGCTTTTGATTTAGTTTTTTGAGAACACTTTTTGTTTTACCAACAATCGCCTTGTTAAGCAATTTATATAATTCAACCTTTCGTAATAAGGTTTCATCTTTACTGTTTTTCAGAATCATATTTAACTGCAGGTTACTATACTTTATTAATGGATTTTTTATCATGACATTTGTTGGATCCATAGCTAGATTTTGGTACGCCAAACCAAGTTTAAGATATGCAATACTACCTTTTCTATCCTGAATTATTGGGGTCATGGCACTATATAAATCATTAAGATTGATGTCAGACATTTTTTTAAACCAATTGATATATTTTTTATTATTAATATATCCTATTTTTCTAGCCACCACACCTTGATTAGGATCCATTATCAAAACGCTAGGTAAAGACCGAACGTTAAGTTTTCGTGCGAATTTTCTTTTTTTATCAAAATCTACTTTTACAAATACAAAATTATTTTCTATTGGATTAACAGCTGCTGTTTGCCAAAGTCTACTATCCATTTTTTTACAGGGTACACACCACGTAGCCCAAAAATCAACGACTATCCATTTTTTTTGTTCCATGGCTACGGTACGAGCAAGATCAAAGTCATAAAGCCAGTGAACTTGAGCTGTTGTTTTTGTAGTATTCAATAGGATTATGAATAAGATACTAGATCCTGCCTTGTTTATATTTTTCATTGTTTTTAATACAGCCAACGTATTTTCTTATGTTTAATAAAGGAGTCATTAACTTTCTTTACTATTCTGGTGTCTAACAAAAGTTTTAAAACTTTTTGCAAAACCAAAATAATAAATAGCCATTGCGTACACCAAAGCTATTATACCGGATACTATTTTATCTATAAGAGGGATTATTATCATTTGTGAACTACTAAGAGCAACAAGGATACCTAAAATCGTTAAAGAAAATAGTATGATTGCAGTTATTTTTGCCCAATTTTTTCCTTTATAGATCATAATTAAAAGAAAAGCAGTTGCTACAAATCGAGTAGACTCGAAACCTAACATCCCAAAGGAATAAAGGTATACCGAAATTACTGAAACAATTAGTACCAATAATGAAATCAATATAGTTCTATCTTTACCAATGTTGATTAGTGTATTCATTTTATATTAATATTTATAATGACAGATTTAATTGATTGTTAATGATGTTTATAGTAGTTTCTCTTAAATCTCTTTTCCGTAATTATGAAACTCAGCAAAAATAAAGCGTAGTAAAACCGTTGTTTTACGGAAAAACGTAATTTTCCCTCAATATTTTGTTAATTTTTAAAACAGGATATAAGGTGAGTCGTCCTAAAATAGGTTGACAATTTTACAAGATTTTATTTAATCCCTTGAAGCTAGCTTCAAGGGATTTTTTGTTATGTATAAAGTTAGGTGTTTTTAAGTTAAGACTCCAGTGTGGTCTTTTGTTATTTTAAGTTTCTATGGATTGTTCAATTAATTTTGTTAGTTCTTTTCCATTATTGCAAATGTTAATCAAAAACTCACCTTTCAATATGCCATTGATTCGTTCAGCAATTGCATTTTGATAACAATCATATCCATCAGTCAT
>NZ_JBSWZK010000011.1:0-182778 GCF_054054605.1 Aquimarina sp. 433 | reverse complement strand
TTTGACGAGTTTTTTGATGAACTGGAAAGGAGAGGTTTGAATATTAAATGGACAAAAAAACGCACCCACAACAAGGTGTATAAATCATAATGGCTTCGCCATATAACAATTCATACACGCAACGTGATGCATTCAAACGAACTCACTTAACTATAATAAATAAGAATGAGAACATTTCTAAAAGCTTTTCTCTTTTTAATAATCTTATTGATAATTGATTTTTTATTTCGAAAGGGGTTTATCGCAAACTTTTTTCCCTTCCAGTTACCTAATAATCTTACAATATTATTCTTGTTTTCACTATTTGTATTTTTCAGTTTGCTAATTACCAAATGGTTTTGCAAAAAGGATAAAATGACGCTGAAAGATTTAGGAATTTCATTGGATTCAAAAAACCGATTCGAATTTCTTTACGGATTTTTAATTGGATTTGTTCTATGGGCAATTGTTTCAATTGTACAATCCTACACGGCAAAGTTCTCATGGGAATTAAGACCTAACATCTCACTTTTTAATATCATTTATGGACTCCTTTTCATTTTTATCGCAGATTTAGGTACAGAGCTTTTTACAAGAGGCTACCCATTGAAAAGATTGGAAAATAGTTTTGGAGCTAATGCTGCAATTATCATCATGGTTTTCTTTGTAGGATTTAAAAGTTATTCGTTTGAAAATCAAGGAGAATTGCTCATGTATAGTATTTTAATTCCTGCGTTACATACTATTTTTTTCAGCATCATCTATTTTAAAACTAAAAGATTGGGTGCTGCTTTAGGAGTTCATACAGGCGCTAATTTTGTAACAATAAGTGTTTTTGACTTAAGAATGGAACAACCAATGCAAGCAATTCCATCAGGAATTTTTCAATCAAATATTGATTTGGAAACTTTATCACTCTCTGCTTTGCAACTTCCATGGGTTTTCATGGCTTTAATATTTAGTGTTGCTACTTATTTTTGGTGGATAAAATATAAACGCAACATAACACTGTATAAACGGCATTAAAACGACTGCTTATTCTCACAGTTACCGCACATTTGAGAAAATGGTAAATAAAACTCCAAAATATATTGGCGATCTATTGGAAAGATATGAATTAGGAGAACGTGAATTCCCAAATTGTGATTTTGAAAAACACGAAAATTTACAACACCTAACTTTAGATAATTCAAATTTAGAAGGTTCATCATTTTTTAGCGCGGACTTTACAGGAACTAGTTTTCGGAATTGTAACTTGACAAATTGCGGATTTAAATGCTGCAAATTTCAAAATGTTGACTTTGAAAATGCTGATTTGAGTGGAGCTGAATTTATAAACTGTAATTTTTTAAATACCAAGTTTGACGGAGCAGACTGGTACGGAAATATAATCTCGACGGAGGATTTTCTGAAAAGAATAAATAAATAAAATATGCTACAACAACATATATGTGGCATAGCGGCTAAGTGATCAATCGAATGAATATTGTATTTTTGGTTAGGCGCAATGCTTGCAAAAGTTAAAGTTAGCAATCACTGCGCAGAAAAATCGAAAAGCATGGTAACATTTTGCTCTGCTACGACACATATATTAAACGTTGCTATTCATTATAAACTAATATTTTAATTATGACAAAACATACACTTCTATTATTTATTCTAATTTTACTCTCATCCTGTAGTAAAGATGATGAGAATAATAACTGTCTATCAAACATAGAAATTGCAACCGTTGCTATTTCAGAATCAGTAATTACCTTAAAATGGGTTGAAACACAAGGATATGCTTCAAATTATGAATACGGATTAAGTGGTTTTTCTTTTGGAAACGGAATTAGCGGCTCAACAACAGAGGAAACAATCACGCTAGAAAACTTACAACCTGGCCAAAAATATGATTTTTATTTGGAATCTATTTGTAGCGAATCATTAACCAGCGATATTTCTAAATACACTTTCACTCTGCTTGAATGTGAGGGGTTAGATATAGAAAAAATTGTCCCTCGAGGTTTTCAGGAAATCGATGGACTTAATGTTTTCGGAATAAATTGGTATCCTCAACTTTTGGGCACTAATTCTTGGGAGTTAGCTATGTTGCCAGCCAATGAAGTTCCTAATGAACAAAATATTATTCCTATTAGTGCACAAGCAAATAATTCTCAACTATATGTAGAGATACCGGAAATTAATCCAGAAGTTAATTATGTGTTCCATATTCGAAGAAAATGTAATGACACTTTTGGATCTTGGGTTCAGAAATCTATCTCTTCGATTGAGCTACAAGACTTTTGTCAGTTCGAAGTAGATATTGAAAATGACACTGAATCATTTAGAATTCATACTACGGGAGGTGTGTTTGCAAATATAATATTTGTGGAAGAGGGTCAAGAGTTTGAAACTGGATTGACATTTAATTCTAATGAAATTTATACTTATGGAGGAAACCCAAATTCCATTTATAATCAATATCCAGATTATTTTAAACCAAATACAACTTACGAACTTTACACTCGTATTCAATGCGGTGCAGGATATAGTAATTATAAATTTACTAAAACTTACACAACTCCTTTAGCAAATGCTGCCGTTGTTTTGGATTCGCAAATTCAAGGAGATAATTTAATCATAAGCTATATTTCTGATTGGGGTTTCAATGCGAATTTCTGTAGACCATACACTAATTATACTAGAGAAATTGAATATGGTATTGCCGGATTTACAGAAGGAGAAGGAATTACAATCAATATTGAAGAAAATGTGTGGCCAGAACAAATTATTATTCCTTTATCAAACTTCGAATCAAATATTGAATATGAGTTTACTATGAGAACTAAATGTAATTCAATAACTAGTGAATGGAATAGACATTGCACTCAAGGATTGCTTCCAAGAGAATCAATATTAATCCCATAAATAAAAAAACGAAATGGCAACAATGGGTAATATTGCATAGCTTCCTAACGTCAGTTACGACAACATACCCGAGCCGTCCGTAAGTTGAAAAAAATAAAATGAACTATAAAATCATATTTTCTTTATCTATTCTTCTGAATATACCGACAATATATGGTCAAAATAATGGCGAGCAACATAAATCAACAAAACTGGAAGAAAGTTTTAACCAGAATGATGAAATTATTAATGAATATTTACTTGATGAATTAAGACCAATTCGAGAAAGTTTTAAAAAAATAAACTCAACAACAAACTGGACTGAAATTAAAGAAAAAGAACTTCGGGAAACTACAGAAGGTGGAGAAGCCAAATTTTATTATTTAAAAGATGATTTGAGTAAAATTGTAACTATACAGTTTGGTAAGACCTTTCAGAAACTGACAGAATATTATCTTTCTGATAATGGACTTTCCTTTGTTTTCGAAAAATCTTATAAAGATAACAGACCTATTTATTACGATTCAAAAACCAAAGAAGAGAATAATGATACCGAAGAATTTGACTTTGAGAAATCTGAAATAATTGAGGAGAGAAGTTATTTTAAAAGTAATAAGTTAATTCATCAGCTGAATAATCAAGATTGTGGATCTCCTTTTCCTTTAGACTATCTTTTGAAAGAGGAAAAAAGAATAATTACAAATTTTCAGAGCTTGATGAAAATTAAATAAAAAAACGAACGCACAACAAAGCGTATGAAATCATATTAGCTGAACCCTATATGATCCATAGCCGAGACAATTGTGTAAAATATAATAAATGGAAAACGAATACTCAATCTTTAGAAAATATAAAACGCTTGAACAAGCAAAAGACCTAGAAGAATTATTATTAAAAAATGGAATTGATTCAATTATTGCTGACAATGTTCCATCTGTTGATTCTATGTTTGGAGCTAACCCTTTAAATAATGAAATTGAGATTCGAATTAAGCAAACTGACTTCAAAAAAGCAGAACAAATTCTTGAATTACAAGCGGAAAACTTAATTAACGAAGTTGATAAAGATTATTACCTATTTGAATTTACAAAGGAGGAATTATATGAGATTCTTCTAAAATCAGATGAATGGAATGAGTTTGATTATAAACTTGCTCAAAAAATATTACAAGACAGAGGAAAATCTATTAACGAGGAATTATTAAACTCCCTTAAAAAAGAAAGATTAGAGCAATTAGCTAAACCGGAGGGAAACCAAAAATCTTGGATTATTGCAGGTTATTTTTTTGCAATATTAGGAGGAATGTTAGGTTTGATTATCGGATACTTCCTATGGACTTCTAAAAAAACTTTACCAAATGGACAAAAAGTATATTCCTACACAAATAAAGACAGAAGACATGGTAAATATATATTCTATATTGGATTAATAGTTTTCCCCACAGCCTTTTTAATACGATTTTTAAACCAATTATAAAACGACACACAACAGTTTGTATATTGCATATGCCGTCTTCGGCAAGCAAACGCAACATGTAAGGAACGTTGTAGGCAACACAAAATAAAAATAATTCTAATCAAATTTTAGGATAGATTTATGAGTAAAGAAACTTTTAAGAATAGAATGAACAAATTACCAGACGATGAATTGATGGCTATTCTTAAAAAAAGGCATCAATATCAAAAAGATGCTGTAAATGCTGCCATTGACGTAGCTGAATCTCGGAATCTAAATTTTGAAGAGATTAGGAAAGAAATTGTTGATGAACGAGTTAACGTAGAAATTCATCAAAACGAACTAAATAAAGAACGGAAGCTAAAAATAATTAAACTAACACCAAAGACTATAGGAATCTATCAGATTGTTGGGGGAATGTTCTTAATTTTATCTTCTTTATTTATTTCACCATTCCAACTGAAAACAATTACCCTAATATTCTTAGCATTACTTGCTTCGTTTTCAATAATTGCAGGATATTTATTGTTAAAGGAGAAAAAAAATGGAATATTATTGTCTGTAATTAACCAAGCCCTTCAAATTATAAAATTTCAGATTTTTAGTTATGGGTTCAAATACTATACTCCATTATATCTAGGATTAGTAATTACTGATGAATTAAGTTTTGGACTCGACATACAGCCTGGAATGTCATTTATTCTTGGACCATCAGAACCTGAATACAGCATGTTTTTCGGTATAAATCTGATTGCTATATTTGCTATTTACTATGTATACAAATACAAAAAATTAAAGACAAATAAATAAGCTATTTACAACACCATATATTTGATCATAGCAGCAAAGTGATCAATCGAATGGTTCTTGTATATTTGGTAAGGTGCAATGCTTGCAAGAAGTAAAAATTAACAACCAATGCGCATCCGCCTGAGGACAGACAGTAAAAAATCGAAAAACAAGGTAACATTTTGCTCTGCTACGATACATATATAAAACGTTACAGCATATATGAAAAAAGTATTAACTATAATATTAATTGGAATTATCTCGATGGGATTATTTAGTTTCTTAAAAAAAGAAAAAAAGGTTTCGGCAAAGGAAAATACGCCGATTTTAGGTTTTGTTCTTTTGGAGGATTCAAATTCATTTGACCTAATTGGAATGGTCAAAGAACTAAAAAACAAATGGAATTTAGATGTTAATGACGAAGATGCAGACGACAAAGCTGCAGTTTTGAAGATTGGAGATTATAATATTGCGATAGCAAATATTCCTGCCCCTATTCCAGAAAACGAAGTCGAAAAAACAGCTGAATACAACTATTTTTGGAAAAATGGTGTTAAAGAATCCGCTAATCATAAGGGACATATAGTTTTGTCAATTACGAATGCTGGAAAAAATGTAGTTCAGGAAAATCTTCTATATTGTAAAGTAGCTTCTGCTGTTATGAATAATAGCAAATCATTAGGCATCTATATTGGAGGAAGAACCCTCGTATTAAAAAAGGAGTTTTATTTAGAAAATGTAAAGATGATGAGTGACGATGATCTTCCATTATATAACTGGATCTATTTTGGACTAATAAAAGAAAATGGAAAACAATCTGTTTATACTTATGGTCTGAAGGATTTCGGAAAAAAGGAAATGGAAATTATCAACTCTAATCATTCTATTGAAGAACTTAATGAAATGATGTTTGACTTGGCTCATTATGTAATTGCTTATAATGTTAAATTAAAAGCTGGAGAAACTATTGGAATCTCTGCTGAACAAAAATTAAAGATTTCTGAATCAAAAGGGAAATTTCTTGATGGAACAACTTTAAAAATTGAATACTAAAAACATTCCGTAACACTGTATATGAAATCATAGCTGTCTAACTACAAGCTACGACACATATAGTAAACGTTGGTAGTAATTTAAACCCAATTTTGTGGTAGAAAAAAAAGACATCGAAAAACTAATCGTTCAGAATAAAAAAAGTAATCTGAAAGCGCATTGGAATGATTCATTTTTTTACAACACAACAAAATACAGCGGAGAAATTAAACCGAATGAACTTTTGATCTGGCGTTCCTCTAATTTTTTGCGTAGTGTGTATCCAATTTTCCATCTGACTTTTGACCAAAATGGCAAACTGAACGGAATTAAGACGGAGAAAAATCCTTATCACAAACTACTTAATAAAATTACAATTGGAGTTTTAACTGTTTTTGTTTCTGGTTTGTTCCTCTCAACCGACTTAAAAACTGCAATTATCGGAACAATCGGAATCATATTGATCATAACTTTATTGAGTTTGGTTTTAGGAAAATCAAAAAAGTATGAAACTAAACTAATCACCGACGAGCTAAAAGAGGCAATTGAAAATATCGAACTGTTAAATAATTCTGAAATTATTAACAGGCCAAAATCAAAATTAAAAAAAGAAAAGGTTAAGGAATGGACTGTAAGGAAAGTATTGACAAGACTTCTTCTCTATCCTTTTTGTTTTTTTGCTCTTTACCTTTTTGTACAAATGATTTTAAACCCTGACCCAAATCATATAAGGCAAAGACCTTACGGAATTGTAGGTGTCATATTTATCGGAGTATATTTGATAACTGACATAATAATTATTCTTAAAAACTTAATAAAAAAATAAAAGTTACAATTAACACGACATACTTGATCATAGCAGCAAAATGATCAATCAAATGTTTGTTGTATTTTTGGTAAGGCGCAATGCTCACAGAGTGGAAAAGTTAGCAACCAATGCGCAGAAAAATCGAAAAACAGGGTAACATTTTGCTCCGCTACGATACATATAGTAAACGTTAGCCTACATATGAAAAAAACACTTTTGATATTATTTATACTTGTTGTAAACATTAGTTACGGACAAGAAATCTCAAAAACTCAATTGGAATCCGATTTTTTAGAATACAGCAATCTGATTTCCAAAGGGGAATTTGAAAAAGCAGTTGATTTTATGCCAACATATTTTTGGAGTGTGTACAAGAAAAATGAATTTCTGACTAAAATGGAGCGAGTTGCAAAACAAATGGATTCAATCTCTATTAATAATTTCAAAATTGTTAATATTAGCGAAATCATCAAATCGAAAAATAAGAAATTTAAAATTATAGTGTACTCATCTGATGTAGAATTTGACTTTTCAAAAACTCCTGAGAGAGTAATTGAACAATATAAATCCCAATTTGGAATTAAAAATGTAAAAATAGATACTATAAACAAACTGATTAAAATAAAAAACAACAGTCAAATGGTTTCTGTTTTTGATGAGAAGTTAAAAAAGTGGAAATATTTGGAATATAATCCTCATATAATAAAAAGGGTTTACGGAATCGAAACACAAGCTGAACTGAAAAAACACGTACGCTAACACTATATATTTGATCATAGCAGCAAAGTGATCAATCGAATGGTTCTTGTATATTTGGTAAGGTGCAATGCTTGCAAGAAGTAAAAATTAGCCACAAATGCATAGAAAGATCGAAAAACAAGGTAACATTTCACCCTGCTAAGACACATATATTAAGCGTTATACACAATTTGATTAAATCTACCTAATTAATGACCAAATCTCAAACTTTGAGCTTATTAAAAGCTACTGGAAAATCAGCTTTGGTAATTCTGACTGTTTTTTTGATTCACATTTACTCAATTGCGTTTATTGAAAAAATTGAGCGTCCGAATTTCAAAAACCTAACTACAATTGAATTTATTATAATTGGAATAATTTTGCTGATTTTGATTTTTATAAATCTAAAATGGGTTTTCGGATTTTTTAAACCAAAAAAATAAAAACTTAATGGAAACATCATTATTGACTTCTTTAATTGGACTCGTAATTTTTTCGATATTAATATATTTTGGATCTAAATATGCAAGTGGAAAATGGGACGTGTCTGAATCCAAAAAATCTGAATATCTAAATTGGACAAATAAACATGGAAAAACAATAAAAAAAGGAATAATAATTATATCAATCATTTATGGAATTTCAATGTTAATTCAAATTTCAAATCTGACATAAAAAACTGCGTACAACACCATATATGTAATCATAGTAGTAAAGTGATCAATCGATTGGCTGTTGTGTTTTTATAAGGGCGCAATGTTTACAGAGTGGAAAAGTTAGCAACCAATGCGCAGTTTTTATCGAAATTAGGGTAACATTTTGGGCTGCTACGATACATATATAAAAGATTAACTTCAATTAATAGATGAATATACTAAGTAATATTTTAATCGAAATAAAATTGATTGCCCAAGATGTCTGGGAAAAGGGTATGTGGATTTAAGTGATATCAAAAGGTTAAATAAAGAACTTAAATGGGGACCAGGAGAATGTGCATATTGCAACGGGAAAGGGAAAATCAATCCTAAAATTAAAAAAAAGATACCTGTTGATATGACCTATTTAACAACAGATCTAAGTAAACAGGAAAGGAAAAAACTAATTAACAATGATAAACAGGCATTAATTAAAGGCCTTGTCTCTGAAAAAAAAGCGGATGATCTTATAAAACAAGTAGAATTTCTTCATTTTGAAGGAAAACTAAACCCCGACAAAATAGTTGAATTATTTTTAATTCCTCAAAATGAAATATCATCTACTGAAAAACAAGAATTACTCGATTATATAGTAAGAATAATTGAACACAAAAAATAAAAATCTATAGATAAACAGATAGGCTCAAGCTGATTTGCCTTACTTCGATTCATACATAAAATGTTAGTATACATTGTAAATAAAACTTAGAGGAATGATAAAATTTGATAAATCTGTTATATTCAAAATTATATATGTATTAGTTGGTTATGTAATATTATTTCAATTTAAAAACTTTGAATTGGCTTTAATTTTGATATTCCTACCATACCTAATTTCTTCTATTTTATCCTATCAAAAATTTGAAAAAAGTATTGATAACGAAAATCATATTATGTTATCCAAAAGCAATTTTGACTACTCGAATTTCGGTTTTGTGGCTTTAATAGTGATCTTTTGTATATCTGACTTGAATGCTTATACCGCCATATTACTAACATTATCATTGATTTATTTGTTTCTTGAATATACCGTATCTAAACGAAGAGTAATATTTATTGATAAAAATAGAATTGACGAATTTGGAAAAGATAAGCACAGAGAAATGAACGAAATTACATCACTCGAAATTTATCCAAATAACGTTGAATTTCGGTTTAATGAATATGAAATCCTTCAAATTAACCAAAATGAATTAGTTCGACCAAATTGGGAAGACTTTGTAATAAGAATAACGGAATTAAAAACGTATGCTAACAAGATGCATAAATCAAAGTGGCTTCACCTCTGTTATCCATGCATACAACGTTACCATTAATTATTAGCAAAAAACATAGAAATTTAAAATATGAACCTAAACTTAAAAAACATCGCTGTTGCTTTATTAACATTTACTTTTCTTTCTTGTGATAGCAATGACCTTTCTGATACTGAAGAAAATCAAAGTGAACCTATTTTATTAAAACATTATTATTTCGAAGGTAAGCTTGATAATGAACCTTTCTTAATAGAAAAAAAAATATATGATAAATTTTATTCTGATGACAAACCCTTTAATATAGATTATGGAGGAACTCTTATTAATTGCAGTGAAACCACTGATAATGGGGTGCCATCTAATTGCTATACTATATATGGAAGTGGTATAATTATTTATGAATCAATTCACCCTAGTGAAATTGGAAAACACAATACAGCAAAAGCCTACTTCGGAAGAATCAATGTTGAGAAAAGAGAATTTAGTTCAGAATTAGAAGCTCTTAGAGAGTTTTTAATGAATAAAGACCTTAAATTCCGAAGAGACTTTGGAAATCCTTTACAAAATGGTGATTTTGCTTTTGACTTTTTCCCTTCTGGTACTAACGACACTTATTATTCAACAAGATTTAACGATAATAGTGAATTTTTAGCGCAAATAACTAATATTATAGAAGATTCTGATAATAATTTCATCGAAATAGAAGGTATAGTGGAAAAATGTAAACTTTATGATCTTAAAGAAAGAGATACATATAAGCTGCTAACCGATTTTAAATTCCGCATCCAAATCAATTCTGGATTTAATTTCAATAACTATAACGATAATTGAAAAAACTGTACCAACAAGATCTTTAGTGCATACAAAAAACACATCGTACAAGCGATGCTGTAGGTAATAGGAGAAACTTATTAAACCACTAACCGAATGAAGAAAATATTATTAGTTACTTTATTAATCTCTCTACTGAGTTGTGGAAATGAAAAAGAATCATTTAAGTGGAACTTTGACTCCGACAGCAAATACATTTATTCATTCTCACAAATAACAAATAGTGAGAATAAAATGAAGAAAGAGGAAAAAAGTAACAAATCATTCATCAGCGGAAATGGAAAAATGATAATCAATGGAAAATCCAAAAATTTAGCTGATTTAAGTTTTGAAGAAATTAAGGTGAAACTTAAAAATGATTTTAGCAGGGATACAATATCTGACACACAACCAAACTCGATAATTCAAGGTTTACAATCTAATGGAACGTTTCAGGTGACTTCGCCCTCAAATGATTTTATACGTCTATTACTTCCATTACCGCACAAGAAATTAAGCATTGGAGATACTTGCAAAGTTTCTCTTAATGTACCCTTTAATATCAATGGTTCATTAATTAACTCTAAAGGTTTTAATACTTTGACTTTTTCTAATTATGAAGATATTGAAGGACATAAATGTGTCGTCTTAAATGGAGAAATTAACGTTTCAAAGTTAGATTTACCGGACAGTTTTGAGGGTAACTATAAACTAACTCAAATTGGAAAAGGAAAATATTATTTTGACATAGAAAAAGGTATCTACATAAAATCAAAAGTTAAATTTGAATTAACAACTTTAGCAGACAATGAAGACCTTTATATGAGCTCTAAAAGCTCGCATGAATATGAAATTAATTTCTTAGATAAAATAGATAAATCAAAAGAGATTACAAAAACAAAAAAAGCATTGATCAATGAGCCTGTTAACTCACCTTATGATATTGCCAAAACCGTAATTGAATTTCTACAAAGAAAAGATACAATCAAGTATTTAAACATAGCTATTCCGTTAGACAAACAGAAAAAACTTTTTGTGGATAACATAAAATACAATCCTCTAGAAAATGATACTATGGCAATCTATCGAGAGCTAAAAAGAAAATATGATGATAGAGTTGACAACTTTTTAGTCAGAGCAGGATACATATTAGAAATAATGGAAGAAGATAAAGGCTTCGATATTGAGAAAGCCACTATAGATACAATATATTACAAGCACGAAAAAACTAAAAATTATGGTGGTTTTGGTAGAACTATTATAGGAAATTGGGCAGATTTAACTGTCGAAATGAATTTTAACAACCAAAAGTATTATTTCGAAATACCTCAAATCATAAAAGTTGAAAATCAGTGGTACCTATATTATCCTGAATACTATTTGCGAGATGAAAAAGAAAGGAAATTTGTTGATAAAAGAGTTAAAGAACTAAAACAAAAATCAGAGGAATTCTGGAAATAAATAACACTACCTACAACAATTTGTATATTGCACATGCACCCTGCAGGATGCAAATGTATCATACAAGAAACGTTGGCAAACATTAAAGAGTTCTAATGAAATTCAAAAAACTTCTATTATCAATTTTATTTTACTTCATAGTTTTTATTATAAATGGTCAAAGTTTTAAAATAGATGAGAGAAGTACTGAGCGGTATATGAACTATTTCAACCAAATATATGCAATTGAAAAATCTTTAATCTCAAAACAAATAGACCCTAAAGTTGAATTTGCAAATGGAATGATTGATGCTGATGTATTTAAAAAAATGGCTAATAAATTTCAAAAAAACTTACCAAATTCCTTCTTTAAAAATTCCAACGGAATCCCAATAATCGATACAAACAAAATAATTGCTCATCAAAACTTTGTAAAATGGACTTACGCGAAACTTAACACAAATAATGAGGTTGATGTCTATTTACAATTAATAGTATACTTTCAGGTGAAAGAAAAAATTCACTTTCCGAAAATTGAACGAATTGAGATTATAGAAAAAGAGAAATTAAATAATGTTAATTTAGATCGAATCGTAAAATTGTATAAAACAAGAAAAGAGATGGAGAAAAATGCTCCTCCTCCGCCTAAGTTTTAAAATAAAAACGATTTGCGCTGCTACGATACATATATTAAACGTTGCTACCATTGACATGAAGAATTTTGAATCATTAAATAGAGAATTATTGGAAGCTAGATTGGAGACTCGAGCTTTCCTGAATGAAGAGACGAGCCCCATTTCAATTTTAGTGAATACAAAAACCTCTTCAAAGCCTTACAAAGAAATACTAATTAAATATTTGGACATTCTCAAAGGGAATGAATTGGAGATGGTAATTCGAGCATTGTCTGAAAAAGGAATGAAAGACGTTGCTCCACTGTTGATTAAGATTTTAAATAATTCGGAAAACTATCCGAATTTGGACCTTTGGGCAGTAGGAAATGCAATAAGCGTAATTGATGATAGTTCAACTTATGATGAAGTCCTAAAAATCTGCCAATCTCCTAAATACGGAGCTTCCAGACAAATGATGATGACCACGTTGAGAAAAATGAAAACTGAAGAATCATTTAAAACTTTGATTATCTCACTTCAGGATGACTCAATCCGTGGACATGCAATTGACGAGCTAAGAAAATGGGGAGATCCTAGAGCGTTGATACCAATTGAAAACGTTGAAGTAAGAAAAGAGCTTTTTGAGGCAAAAGCGAAGAAAAAAGCAATTGAAAAATTAAAAACGGCAGCCAACAATGGCTATAAAGTATATATCTAACTAACCAAACCGTTTCCACGCTTCATAGCTGGAACGTTTTAAGCACAACCTTAAATCGAACTTTGTAACACCTATCCAATTCATGTATCTAACAAGAAAAAAATGTATGAATCAACTGGGAGATAAATATTCAGAGAAAAAAAATATAGAACTATTGAAATCCTCTTTGGATGGTAACAAAGATGCATTGAATCAGCTCATAAAAATCCACAGACCGTATATTTTCAATGTGGCTTGGAAATTTACCTTTGACCCTCAAGACGCAGAAGATTTAACTCAAGAAGCACTTATCAAGGTAATCACCAAGCTATCACAATTTAAATTCGAAAGTCAATTTAGAACTTGGCTCTATCGCATTGTATTTAATGAATTTTTATTATCCAAAAGACGAAAAGGAGAAAAACAATTCACGGATTTTGAAAATCAAGGAAAACGACTTGACTCTATTGAAAATGCAACAGTAGACGAAAGTGAAGAAAAGGAATACGAGGAATTGGCAAAGGAGCTCAGATATCGTTGTCTATCTGGTATGATAATGTGTCTTACTAGGGAGCAAAGACTTTTATTTATTGTAGGAGAAACGTTTGGAGTCGACCATAATTTAGGCTCTGAAATATTCGGAATGACGAAAGCTAACTATAGAGTAAAGCTTCACAGAGCAAGAAAGGAATTAATTAACTTTATGCAACAAAAATGCGGACTGATGAACTCGAAAAACCCCTGCAGATGTGGCAAAAAGGCAAAAACTATGCACAAGAATGGTTATCTCACTGAAGACCAACAATTTTTCAATGTAGGTTACAAAACCAAAGTAGCAGACTATGCTTTTCAGAACAGTGAATTGGTTGCCGATATTGTAGATAAAAAGCATTTAGAGTTACTTAGAGATATTCCAGCGAAGGATGATTTTTCTAAAGAAACTATTGTTGAAGAAATTATTGGAAATAATGTATTACTAGATTTTTTTGAGCTAAACTAGTACTGATTCATACGTATAAAAAAGCCCGTGATTTTGATAATCACGGGCTTTTTATTTTTCATTCTGTAACACCAGAGAGTTTTCTGTATCAAAAAGGCAAATTAAAAATCTAAACAAAATGGACATAAAAAAAGAAATCGTAATCAACCGTCCCGTTCAAGAGGTATGGGAAGTGCTGGGAAATCAATTTACAACTGCCTACAAATGGGCAAGAGGGTTAACTCATTCAGAAGGTTTTGGAAAACCAAAATTTGATGGAGCGGAATGCAGCAAAAGAACTTGTGAAGTTCCTGGCTTTGGAACAATTCAGGAAGACATCAAGAAATTCGACTCCAAAAACTACGTGTTGGCTTATGAAGTCGTGAAAGGATTCCCAGGTTTTATCACTTCTGCTATTAATACATGGACTTTAGAACGAAAGGGAAGCAATACACTTCTACACATGCACATGAAAATGCAAACCAAAGGTTTTAAAGGTGCCATTATGGGACCAATGATGAAAATGCAACTCAACAAAGCGGTAGCAGGGGTTATTGAAGACCTAAAAATATTTGTCGAAACAGGTAAACCAAGCGATTATAAACAAAAGGAATTGGAAAAAAACAGAAAGAAAGTAGCTTAATTCTGTAACACATCAATGAATACTGTATCAAAAGGTAAATTATAAAAATCATTAACAATGAAAATTAAAAATCTATTATTAAGCACATTAGTTCTTCTATTAAGTGCAAATTTGGCTTCTGCTCAAAGTATGGGAGAGCCAAAAGTTCAATTCAGTAAAATAATAAACAAGTCCGCAGATAAGTTTTGGAAGACAGTAAGGCAAATGGACAAAATTGACAAATACTCTTCAAATATTGCAAGAGTTGAATGGACTGGAAATATTGGAAAAGGAGGTCAAAGAGTATGTTATACACCTGATGGTAAAGGTTACTTCAAGGAAAAGATTGTAGCTTATAACGAATCAGCAAAAAGTTTTTCATATTCCTTATTAGAAGGAGCTCCTGTAAAAGGAATGATCAACACTATAAAGGTAGTTGATCTAGGTAACGGCAAATGTGTATTTGTATTTTGGTCTGATTATGAACAGTTTGTCGAGAATCCACAAATGAAACAGGAGCAATTCCATGCGTTCATGATCAATTCTCTAGAAGAAATGACAAAAAAAATGGCTAAAGACTCATAAAAGGCAGTGCCTAACAATGTGCGTAAGTAATAACGGTTTGCGTGAGAACTCTAACCGTTATTTCGTTTTTATAAGTATTTTGCTATTCGACAGCTTAGTGGTATGAAACCCGCTACTGCTAATGCACGCAACGTTGTAACTGATTAAATAACAATCCAATAATAATATACGACGATTCAGAAGAAAAACATAATTAGACTCGGTAAGTTATTGGAATTTGCAACTGTCAAATTATTTAAAACAAATTATGAAACCAAAAACTCTGTGTCTAGTTGGATTACTTTTTTTCGTTACCAGTTACGTATTTTTTTCTCAAGGTTCGTTAAGTGAACAAAAACATATTGATCTAGCTCACTGGTTTAATTTAACTGGAGCCGTACTATTAATCAATTTTAATAATGTCTTTCCAAAGAATAGATTAAATTCCATCGCATCAGTTTTGACAGCAATAGGGGTTATTGCCCACATTGGACTTTGTACAATTGATTTCATTATGCGGAGCTTCGGAAATGATCATGTCGGAAGGAATGAATTAAGAGAACAAATTAACAATACGCCACTAATTCTATATCCATTTGTGATTATCGGACCATCTTTACTTTTTGTTGGGCTAGCAGCACACGCTTTGAATTTTATCAAAACGAATCCGATTGCTTCTCTTATGGTTATAATTGGCGGACCATTTGTTGGACTCTCCTATTTTATTTGGAATGATGGAATTTTAATGTTAGTCAGCTGTATTATCTTCTCATCTGGATTAGGGATACTTCTATACAGAAATGAAATACAAAATATAAAGAATAAAGCGTTACGACAAAATATATGATTTCGTAGCAACTAAGTGATTAACCGAAAGATTAGTGTATTTTTGATAAGGAGCAATATTTTCATAATAGAAAAAGTTAACAACCAATATGTATTCTCCTAAGTCGGACAGAAAAAAATCATAAAAGAAGGTAACATTTTGCTCTGCTACAACACATATATTAAATGTTGTGCAACATATGAGAACTGAATACTTGAAAATTAAAATTGGAATATTATTAACACTTCTGTGCAATCTTTTAAATGCACAGCAATCTGAAATGAGCGTAAATCAAAATAACTACAATTCTGATTTTACTACTAACGCTGAATTAGACAAACAATTCGAATCCAAATTAAAAAGCGACGAGGAATTTAAACTGATTGCATCACCAAACGCTGACGGAAAAATTTCAGTTTATATTCAAAATAATACTTCTGACACAATTTCAATTTCTCATCAGGATTACAAAATTCACATTCTACAAGAAGCAGTAGATAAAGAAGGAATTTGGAAACCAATAGAATATTGGGAAAGCTCTGAATGTGGAAACAGTTTTGGGGAAATAAAAATTGAGCCAAATGGAGTAATTGAAACTAAATCGACAAAGTATAATGGAGATTTTAAAACCAAAATTCGATTTAAGTTAAGTGAGAACAATAAAGTGTATTATTCAAATGTAATTGAGGGAAATATCAATCTGAATAAATTTATTATGCCAACTGATTTTAGTTTTACTTGGCCTCTAGAAATTATTAGTAACCTAGGCAAGAAAACACCAATGGGATTACAAAAGAAAGTGGTTTTTCTGAAACCAAACGGAATGGAAGAATTTAATAAGTTTTTGGAAAATTCATTACGCAATAAAAACTAAAAAAGAATACATTGCACAACAACATATATGTACCATAGCAGCAAAGTGACAAATCGATTGGTACTTGTATTTTTGGTAAGGTTCACTGATTGCGGAAAGTAAAAGTTAGCAACCAATGCGTAGAAAAATCAAAAAGCAAGGTTACATTTTGCTCTGCTACGACACATATATAAAACGTTGGTAGTAATTTAAATGAAATACACACGAATAAAAATATTGCTACTCTGTTTCACCTCAATAGTTATCGCGTGCTCGACAAAAAAAGGACTTATTAAAAGAGAAAAAACAGAATTTGGAACAGTAAAATATTACGTTCAAACTGAACTAAAAAAAGACAATTATTTGGAGTCTGCATCGAATACCCTAAACGACCAAAAACGAATTGTAATAAAAGTAGCGGATTCTGTTTTTTACAGTTTGTATTCAGACGAAATTAATAAGCTAACTAATAAAGACCAAAATTCGGTTTATCAACTATTTTATGGAGAAATACCTAAAGAAGCTGATGCTCAAATTGCTTATCAAAAAATATCTGAGTTGGATTCATTGGTATTAACTAAATCAAATAAAATATTGGACTCACTGAGTTGGAATAATTTTAAACGCTGGAATGGAGCAACAGGTTTTGTAATAGAAGTTATTTATTATCATGGATTTCCAAAAAATAAAAAATTTAAACCATACTAAAATAGAATAAAGAACTATTAGCAAAACCATATATACGTAATCATAGCAGCTAGGTGATCAATCGAAAGATTAGTGTATTTTTGGTAAGGTACAATGCTTGAAGAAAGTTACAATTAGCCGTCAATGCTCAGCAAAACTGAGCAAAAGTAATTTTTGCGTTACTACAACATATTAAACATTACCTCAATCAAGAAAACCATATGAAAATAAGTCAAGAGGAATATGATGCTTTAGAAAGTGAAATTATTTTGGAATTTGCAGCCAAACAATCACAAAAAGTTCTTTATCAAATGGTAATGGAATGGAATTGGGATTCCTCGAATAGTTTTCTAAATTGGCTGGTAGACAATCCCCTCACCGATAAATCAACGATTTTGATGATTTACTGGAAGTCTGCTCCGAGATATTTTAAACAATTCATGGACAGAAATGAAGTATTGAAAAAACAACCCTATTCCATTAACGACTTTGATTTTGTTGAAAAAGTAGAAAAGAACTACCTTAATGATTTTTATAATTCAAGTATTTTTGAATTTGAACCAAGTTTTTGGGCAGATGAATATGCTGAAATTAAATTAGTTAAGCCGATTCCAGAAATTATGTTCAAAAAGGTTCATGGAAAAATAGTTGAGCATCCGTCTAATTTTACAGAAGGTTGTCCACCCGAATTAGATACTTTACTTGAAGAACTTTATGAAAAATATCATTGAATATAAACATTACAGAAAAATAAAAGGTAAAATAACACTCTACTCTATTATCATACATATACCAAACGTTAACTTTAATTAAGAAAACTAAATTGAAAATTAGAGAAACTCATAGAAATACGTATACCATTTCAACTGATAAGGATAAATTAGATATTTTTAGCATTCACAAATTCCTTGCAAACGAAACCGATTGGGCTAACGGAATTCCAATAGAAACACTGAAAACATCCATTGAAAACTCCTTGAATTTTGGGCTTTATCATGAAGATAAGCAAATTGGCTTTGCAAGAATAATTTCAGACTATTCCACTATTGCATATTTAGGAGATGTTTATATTTTAGATGAATACAGAGGAAAAGGGTTGAGTAAATGGCTAATGAGTGAAATAATGGATCACCCTAACCTTCAAGGATTAAGACGCTGGATATTATTAACCAACACAGCCGAATGGCTTTATAAAAAGTTTGGGTTTACCGAAATACCTAACCCCGAATTTTATATGGAGAAACACAACCCTAAAGTATATAAAGAAAAAGATAAAACTAAAACCGACATGGTATAAAAAATTATCCTGATTTGGGATCACCTAAAGATAAGTGCGTATTTATAAGGTTTGGTTTTTCATAGAAAATCCCTGCTCTAAAATCCGTAACTCTTTTTATGCAAAACGTTGACAACAATCAAAAAATCAGAAAATAGCATGGCAAATATTATTGATTTAAGTCAGGAAATTTATCCAGGAATGCCTATTTATAAAGACCTTCCACAGGTTAAAATGACAATCCATAATTCTCACGAAGAATGGAATGGTATAAAAAATCCAGAGACTAAAACACCAGCAGTACATAAATTAGAATTAGGAGAACATACAGGAACTCATGTTGATGCTATTAATCATATGGAAATTCAACATAAAGGAAAGTCGATTGATAAAATGCCTTTATCGATGTTCTATACTGAAGGGATTTGCTTAGATTTTTCTCATAAAGGATTAAAAGAATTAATAAGACCTGATGAAATAGAAATAGCTTGTAACAAGGCTAATTTAAAAATAAAAAAGGGAGATACTGTATTGTTCTATACGGATCATTATAGAAAAAACTTTAATGGAGAAAATTGGGGTAATGGTCCTGGAATTACCGCTGATTCTGCAAGATTCCTAGGAGAAAAGAAAATATCCGCTTTTGGTGTTGAAACGATGTCGCCAGGTGTTCCTGGTATATCAAATAAAGAAGTTCATCATATCTGCGGTGAATTAAATTTTACGCATTATGAGAATATGATAAATCTTCATTTGTTAATCGGAAAAGGCAGGTTTAGATTTATCGGGTTACCATTAAAAATTAGAGGAGGAACTGGATCTCCAGTACGAGCGGTTGCAATATTCGAAAATGAGTAATAAAAACGGTTCTAGAAGGAATTATAATTCATTAGAGAAAATGAAATTAAAAAAATACAGTTTAATTCTTAATTAAAAAGCTTCTACTTATTTGGTAATTCCTCAAATATAAAATGTATAACTCTTTTTTTATTTTATAGTTTTAAAGTGTTTAGTCCTTTTCTGTAGAGAGTTTATTAGAAAATGATAACCTTAAAATATTTATATTTGACTTAATACCAGCTCCAAATGTATTGTCTATCTCCTACCCTTATATTTCTTATACCAAGATGTTATGCCTAATTATAACCAAGTAGCAAACAATGATAAAATTATTTAGAAAAATTAGACAAAACTTGATTACCGAAAAAAAAATCGGAAAGTATATGAAATACGCTATTGGTGAAATCATACTGGTTGTTATCGGAATACTGATAGCCGTACAGATCAACAATTTGAATATCAAGTATCAAAATGAAGAAAAAGAGATACTCTATCTAACCCGACTTACTACAAATTTAGGTTCAGATATCAAACTATATGAAGGGATAGTAAATAAAGATCGTCTTCTAATCGATACATTAAATCGAGTTCAAAAAAATCTACCAAAATATATTGAATCGATAAAAAATCCCATCGAAGATTTTAATTTTTTAACAGCTGGATATAAGTTCAGCTCTAATACAACGGTAATTGACAATCTTATATCATCAGGGCAAATAGAATTATTGAGAAGTAATTATCTAGTTGAAGATATTTTAGTTTACTACAGACAAACAAAACATGTTGAAGAAACAATTGATAAAGCTATTATCGCTCAAAACAACGAAACAATGAATCATCTTATCTTAAGATTTAATTCTAATAATAGCACCGATAGCAGCTATGTAAAAATTCTGGAAAACTCTATTCTATACAGAACTCACTTAATCGAAAAACAAATAAATAGTTATAATCATCAAAAAAACAGAGCTGATAAACTTATAAACAAGATAAATGAAGAAATTCATTTTATTGAAAATGTTTATTAAAAAAAATGTAAAATACTGATAAGAATACGAAAAAATGTGCTAAATCAAAGCTTTTCCGGAAGGTTAAATCAAAACGAAATGAAATTACCAAAAGTATTGCTTCTTTGTTTTCTAATATTCAGCTTAAGCTGTAAATCACAAGAACAAGTTTCAAGAATTAAAATAGTTCAGCCAACTATACAACAAGAAGCTTCTTCAATTTGGAGAACAATAAATGACATCACTTTTTTTGAAAAACAAGGATATAACATTCGTCTACCAAAAAATTCTTTGATTGACTCTTTAATAGTAAAATCCAAGAATGGAACTTTCGGAAATGAGGACTTTTCTGCAATTTATACACTTGTCGAAACCGAAGTTTTTGATCAAAAGAATTATGAGCTGGCAATACAAAAAGTTAACAATGAGATTGACCTTATGAACAATCTTATCCATCAAATAAGTGATACGAAAAGGAATTGGGACTGGGAGTTTAAAATGTTTGACAATTACAAAGTTGCTTTCACTTTGTATGGAACTGGAGGAAGCTATGACCCAGATCAAGGAACAATCACCTTGCTAACGAACAAAGAAGGCAAGTTTATGAAGTATAAAAATCCTGCTTATACAATAATTCACGAAATCACCCATATGGGAATGGAATATTCAATAGTTCGCAAACACAACCTCCCTCACGGATTAAAAGAAAGAATTATAGACACTTTTGTATATCTAATGTTCCAAGAAAAATTACCAGAATATGAGATCCAGACTATGGGAGATGAAAATATTGATGCGTATTTAAATAAGAAAACAGATATTGAATCACTTAATAAGATAGTATCCGATTTTATGCATAAGTAACTTGCTATAGCAACAAACAACTACTCTTATACTTTTATCCTCTTAGTAAACCTTAGCAATGTTATAATTCAACATATAAACCAACCATATAAATTAAACATGAATCAATTGATAATAACATCTGGTATAGCATTATCATTTATACTATTTCAACTGATATTTCCATATAGATCTCCAAAAAATTTAGATTTTTCAAAAATTGAAGAAAATAAAAAGAAATTTAATCGTCTAGAGAAAATGGCAGTTTTATGGATTTTCCTATCACTTGGGTTTATTAGTTTCCTTGTATTCATATTGGGAACTAACCTTGTAGACATTTTGTTTTCGAATGACTATGAATATATAATGAAACCTTCATCGCTATTTTGGTTTTTACCTGGATTAATTTTAGGATTTGGATTTTTGAGAGTTCCAATGGATTTCATTTATAAATTATATCTAAAAAATGATTACTACCTCTATAAACATTTTACCAATATGAAACATGGATTTGATGGTGAAAAAATATGGAGACCTCTAGAATTAATATTTTCCATAACAGGTATGGTATTTTTTATTCTTGGATTAAACTGGTTTGTTCGAATTAATAGTAATCAAATAGAAATTAATGAATTATTTAATTTGAGATCAAAAACTTACAAGATTGAAAACATAGTTAGTCTAGCTCATAGCGATATATTTTTGACGCAAAAAGGAAAGTCTAAAAGTATTGATCATTACGTGATAGGAATGAATGATGAGTATAAATGGAGTAGTCACGTTTTTGGATTCTTCGCTCTAAAAAAGGATAAAGAATTACTTGGTAAAAAAATTAAAGAATTAAGTGATAAAAAAGGATTGGCAATAAAAGAAGTACAGCACTGAAAATTTTATATGTAATACATAGTAAAACAAATAATTAAAACTTTTCTTTTCCTAATCATATTTCACTTTATTTCAATAGCATTGAGCGGCAAAATTTCCAATATATATAGGACATTGCAAAAACATCTTACATGTGAGTTAGTTATTAAAATTCTGGCTTAATTATTGCTTTAAATAGCAAAAAAATATCATGAAATATTCTTTACTCCTTGCATCTCTTTTCTTTATTGTTTTATTCAAAACATCGTTTTCTCAGGAAAATAATTTAGATGATATTGTTCCAAAAATTATCAAAAAAAACGGTGAGAAGTTTGTAAAAAATAAAAATATAAGTTCTGTCTCTATAGGGATCTATAAAGACGGGCGAGTTTATACAGAACACTTTGGAGAAATAGTGAAAGGCAAGAACAACCCTCCTAACGACAACACTATTTATGAAATCGGTTCTATTTCAAAAACCATCACTGGTTATCTCCTTTCTAAAGCTGTTCTAAATAAAAAAATTAAACTAGAAGATGATATTAGAGTTTATCTAGATGGAAACTATCCAAACTTAGAATATAAGGGCGCACCAATAACAATAAAACACCTAATAACGCATACCAGTGGCTTGCCCACTTTCCTTCCTTCTAAGATGAACGGATTGTATGAAAAACTCACTAAAGAAGTACCCAATGAATATTTCGCATTAGAAAAATCATATGATAAAGAAAAGTTTCAACATGATTTAACAACTGTATCCATAACCACAGAACCAGGTATCCATTATTTGTATTCTAACGCAGGTGCAGAATTAATAGGATACATATTGGAAAAAGTCTATCATAAAAGTATTGACGAGTTATTAAAAGATAATTTCTCCAATACATTTAACATGTCTGCGACAACAATTAAATTAGACTCTCTCCAAGCTAAAAACCTTGTTCGTGGGTATTGGATGGACAGTGAAACACTTGCTCCCAATAATTTGAATCCTCTTTGGGGAACTGCAGGCGGAATTAAAATGACAATCACCGATATGATGCGCTATATCAAATTACAACTAGATGATAACAACCCCATAGTTTCTGAATCTCATAAAGCACTTTATGAAATACGCAGTCCATTGCAAATAGGGTATTACTGGAGAATTTGGAAAGATAAGTATGGAACTTCATACAATCATCACGGCGGAACAAGTGGTACTCAGAATTGGTTATTCATTTATCCAAAATATAATCTGGGGATTTCGATTATAACGAATCAGAGCGGTCCTAAAACACCGAAGCTACTAAATAAAACAGCCCAAAAAATGCTTAAAGAATTGATAAAAGAATAAAACAATAAATTATATCCTGTATCGCTTATTATAACTTAATTTCCAGACAAAATTCGTTGCAGATTTACTACTTTAGTGATTCATCTTAATGTTTCATAAGATAATTTACCAACGAGCTGTATACAAAATCGTTTACAATACTGAAGCACCAAATCCATTGACAAAAACATATGCCGAAAGTCCAAGAATACAGAGAAAAACTAAATCTTACGCAACAGGAATTAGCCGAAAAATCTGGAGTATCCATTAGAACAATCCAAAGAATCGAAGCTGGTGCAACATTAAAAGGCCATACCTTAAATGTGTTGGCAGATGCTTTAAATATTGAAAAAGACTTATTGGTTGATAAGAAATCACAAGAAAATATTAACCTGCAATGGGTCAAATGGATTAACCTATCTTCCTTACCCGTTTTAATCATTCCTTGTTTAAATATTTTACTCCCTATCATTATCATTTATAAGAAAAAGGAATTCAATACATTGACCAAACAAATTGTATCCCTTCAAATTTTATGGACGATCATCTCCACTATAGTATTTTTTCTCAGTCCATTTTTTCATAGGATTTTTGAAACTGAAATTCGAATAACATTACCCGTTTTGATCATTTCAGTATTGGTAAACATACTTATGATCTTAATAAACGCCTTTGCTTTATCCAAAAACAAAACCCTTCGTATTAAATTGAATTTCAGCATCATATAATTTATGTCGTAAAACTGTCGGCTTTTTTTCGTATTGTTTTCGTGCTTCTATATGTATAAAATTTGGACTATTGCGCCAAAGTCACATTTAAACACAGAAAACAACAATGAAATATTTAAAACGAATACTATTTACGTTATTAAGCATGTTATCTTTATCTACTAATAGTCAGGTTTCTAAAGAATCAAAACTATTCCAAGAATTAAAAAAGATTGACAGTTTATTTTTTACACAAGGCTTCAATAATTGTAATTTTCAAATTTTAGAACAATACATACCCCAAAACTTTGAGTTTTATCATGATGAAAATGGAGTACAAAACAAAGAAGAATTTCTTAGAGGATTTAAAAAAAGTATTTGTTCAAATCCTGACAGAAAACCAATACGAAAGGTTGTTGAAGAAAGTCTCGAAGTTTATAGACTAAAGAATAACGGTGAAACCTATGGAGCTATTCAAAAAGGGATACATTTATTTTACATAAAAGAACCTCGTAAGAAGTTATTACTCACCAATATTGCGAAATTCACTTCGGTTTGGCGTCTTGATCAAGGACAATGGAAGCTTACAAGAGTGCTAAGTTATGACCATAAAGAACCTGAAGCTGATTATGGAAAAGGATTTCATGCTAACTATCCAATGCCTTTATTCGACAATGATCTCAAAATAGAATCTTTACTAAAAAAACATAAAATCTCATCAATTTCTATTGGACTAATACAACAAGGTAAAGTATCTCAAATTAGAAACTTTGGTGTACAAAAGGATACTATAAAGACTGGGATAAACACCTTTTACAAAGTAGCCTCTTTAACCAAACCAATCGTTGCAAACGTAGTATTAAAACTAGTTGATAAGAAAATATTAGATTTAGACGAACCGCTATCTCAATACTATGTGGACAAGGACTTAAAACACCATCCATATATAAACAAGTTAACCATTAGAAATATATTATCTCATCAATCTGGCTTTCCGAATTGGAGATACCTTACCGAAACAAAAAAACTACATTTTAAAAGAGAACCTGGAACTCAATGGGAATATTCTGGAGA
Source organism: Aquimarina sp. 433 (assembly GCF_054054605.1). Lineage (NCBI taxonomy): Bacteria > Pseudomonadati > Bacteroidota > Flavobacteriia > Flavobacteriales > Flavobacteriaceae > Aquimarina > Aquimarina sp. 433. The sequence continues at coordinate 157,113 of NZ_JBSWZK010000011.1, read as the reverse complement.
GGGTTTTGAATATCTAAGAAAAGTTATTGAAAATAAACTTCAAAGACGTTTGGAAAATATTGCACAAGAGATCCTATTTGATCCTTTAAAAATGAGAAACACCTCTTTTTATTGGACAAAGCATCTTGACGATAACTTATATGCGGTTGAACATGATGAAAATGGTAAACAGATCCCTTTCGAAAAATATACTAAGGTCAATGCTGCTGCAAACTTATTAACTACGGCAGAAGATTATTCTAAATTTTTAGCTCACGTACTTAATGGAGCTGGATTATCAAAAGAGTTATACAAAGAGTTTATAAAGCCGCAAACCAAAGAGAAAGATGGAATCTTCTGGGGATTAGGTATGCAGATACTACCAAATTTGGATAAAAATGAAACGGTTTTAATGCACACAGGAGGAGATTATGGAACCAAGACAATTGCTATCATATCATTAAAATCGAAAAAAGGATTAGTGCTATTTACCAATTCCGAAAATGGTATGGTGTTATGGCAAAAACTATTAAATGAATATTTCCCAGATTATGGAAGTGAAATTATGAGAAGAAATATGAAATAGTTCTGTATACAATAACCTATTATGGCCATAGTAACTTGAACGATAAGACAGGCCATCTGCCTATTCTAGAAATGGTAAAGTAATGAGCAAAATAACTAGCTAGCAACCAAAGTATAATTTTTGTCTAAAATTAGAGTAACATTTTACGCTGATATGATACTTATTAAATATTATTAAGTGCTTTTTGAAATAAAAATGAAATACATATCTATAATTTTTCTATTGACAACTTCTATCATTTACTCGCAAGAATCTGCGATGTTTGATAGAAGTTTTCATCATAGAACTGATGATTCTAAAAGTAAGAACAAAAGAGAATATTTTTTAAGAGATAGTTTAGTTGAAATTAAAGATTATTATAAAAATAAACTTTTTAGAACTGGTAAATTTTATGGATTCACCGATTTAAACAACCTTGATGAATTTATCTGGTACAACTCTAACAATCAATATGATAAAAACCCTAAATTAAAAACAAAAAACAGAAAAGGAATAGTGCAATACTTTAATAAAGAAGGCAAACAAACTTCCGAGCAATTATTCATTGAAAACAAAACAAAATTTATTCAAATATGGAATAAAGACAAAACATATTTGATTAATGGTTCCGGAAAATATCAATGCAATTCAGACAAAAAGAATGAAAAACTTGTCAGAATTTTTAAAGATTCTGTTGAGATAGAGGGTTATGTTGTTCGGGAATTGAAAAGTGATACCATTTATTATAAGACTGATACAAAAGCATATCCCAAAAATGGACTTAAATCTTTTTATAAAGATTTGGCAAAAAACATAAAATATCCAGGATTTGCCAAACTATTAGGAATTGATAAAAGAATAACGGTAGAATTTGTAGTCAATGAGAATGGAAAGTTGACTGATTTTGAACCATTAAATAATAAAAGTTTAAACTTTGAAAAAAAAGCAATCAAAAAGTTAGAGAAAATGCCAAAATGGGAACCAGCTACTTTGAATGGAAAAAATGTAAAAACCAGATTTAAAATACCGTTAACATTTAAACATTAAGAACTATAAAAACCACTTTTATTGCATACTTATACAGAAAATTGTTACAAAAATTTTAGTCTATAGTTTACTACAGTTAACTAATTCTAAAATGCTCAATGTCCTATAGGGGAACCTGTATTTAAAATAAAACCATAAATTAATGATTCCCGACTTTTTAAAGAAATTCGAATCTGACTTAAAAAAATACGAACGTGAATTTGTTCGCATAATAGCTAAACCACAAAAAGAAAAGCCTCTGGAGGATAATTTGGATCTAAAAGACAACAAATTTCTCGGGATACCATTCTTTCCAATTAATAAAGAATATCCCAAAGATCAAAATGGAAAACCAATGATAATGATTGCTCAACTAAACTTTGAGCAAATACCGGAACTAGATTTGTTTCCAAAAAATGGAATCCTTCAACTTTTTTTGTCACCTTCAGATTGGTATCTAGATGGCTCGGCTATTGTATACCATACATTTGAAGAGTTAACTAAAGAAACTTTGAGCGACTTTTCATTTATTCAAGAAAAGGATTATGATGAAATGCCTGTTTTTAAACTTCATCGACTATCATTCGAAAAAGGAATTGATAAAGGAGCGTCAGAAGATTCTCAGTTTGATTATCTTTTTGACGATATGGATTACTGGGATTTTACAGAAAACCTCACTGAAGAAAAGGAGAAACAATTTGGAGAATATTTTGATGCAATGGGACATAAAATTGGTGGATATGCAGAATTCACACAATCCGACCCTAGAGATTGCAATGACGGGCAAAGCGATGACATACAAGTTTTACAAATAGATGTTGACGACCACATAATGTTTGGAGATAGTGGTATTGGACATATTTTTATTGATAAAGAAAGTTTACTTGAAAAAGACTTTTCCAAAGCTTATTTTTATTGGGATTGCTGTTAAAAAATTATATTTATTGATTTATAAAAAATAGTACCATTATAAAACACAAACAATCTAAAAATGGTATCAAAAATGGAAAAACGAAAAGAAATATCTACTGGAATTTTATTTAAAAAATACTTTTTGTCTTGGTTTACTATTTTGGGGTTATTCATTATTACCAAACTTGCAAATGCTAACTCTGGATTCTTGATTTATGCTATATGGACTTTGGCAATATTGTTTTCTATTTTATGTATTTGCCTTAAAAAAGTGGAGTTTACTTCAGAACTTGTTTATTTTAATGGTAAAGCTTTTAATTATAATCAAATAAAAGATCTAAAAGTATTTGATTTCAATAAGGATACTTTTTATCTTTTTATAACCGATTCAGATAACATTTTTAATAAATATCATTTTACACAGTTAGGTTTTGGTCAAAAAATAGGATATCTAGGATTATTTAAAATGATATTTTCAAAGACTTTGGATAAAAAACTACCTCTTGCTCAATTCCTCGAACTTTTAAAAGAAAAATCCGACATAAAATCGAAAATCAATTAAAAATAAAATGTAGAACGATAAATATTAGCTCTCATTAGGTCGATGATGAATCAAAAAAAATATCAAAATATAATACAATCAAGTAATGACGAACGTTATGAATATCTAGTTCGTAAAGTTGCCGACTTTGAAACTATATATCTAATTTATGGAAGGTTTTGGCAAATAGGTACATTTAATATAAACGGTGCTGAATGTATATTGGTTTTTCCTGAAAAAGACTTTGCTGAACAGCATATAAAGTCGGAAGAATCTAAAAGTGTAAAGAAGAAAAGTTTAAATAAATTCATTCATTGGTTAGAAAAAGATAAATCTAACAAATTGAATTTAGCCGTTTTCCCAAATCAACAAAACGAAGTTAAAATTGTAAGCGCATCCGAATTTAAGAATGATCTACTAAAAGAATGTGAGCAATATGAATAAAACCATTAATTATTAGCTCATTTCTTTACAGAATTACACTTTATATTATACAACCCAATCATAACCCAGACTAAATAATTCTATGAAATAAGGTAACATATCTTCCTATCAAGATACAAAGTATTAAACGTTATAACCAATTTGAAAGCCATGAAGATCAAAATACAAATATTAGCATGTTGTCTCTTAGCATCCTGTAGTTCTCAATTACATAAAATAAATGATGTCTCAGATATAGAAAAGTTAGCTGGAGCACTTAATATTGAACTTCAAATGGAAAAAATAGAACCTATTTGTAGCGAAATTGGACTTCAGCAAGTCGAAAAATTTCTTGAAAGTAAATCAGAACGTGAACAGACAGAATATATTCTTAAAGTCGGATCATATCTTGGAGAATGTATAATTAAATCCTATGGAGGTGAATGGATTGAACACGAGCCTGGAATATGGGGGATTAAATTATCTGACAACAATCTTGTATTCCCTATTGGAAAAGTTCAGAAATTTGTAAATGATCCTACTGGAGAGTCTTTCTCATCCATGTATGGAATCATCCCAGTAGTTTTTGAATTAAATAAAAAACCATAACAAAATATATTTTTCTTTATCACTCCGATACAACAATATGCGTCTACAATCCTAAATCCATTAAAAAGCATAACACTTGATTCACGATAAAAACAAATACCAAATTTTAGATAAAAATAAAATTAGACTTTCTGGTTTAGTTTCAAAATACGGGATGAATACCTCAGGAACCCTTTTTGCCATTCTACACCCTAACAAAATGGATGCGTCATGGAATCATTACAGGTTAGTTGGGATTTCTCTCGACAAAGGAATTATATGGGAACATGAAACATCTGACTTTAAACCTAATGAATTGAGAATCTCGGATAACGGAGATGCTTATATTAGTTATGCCAACGAAATACGACAGGTATCTCAGGATGGAAAGATTCAAAAATCAATAATGTTCAAAATAAATGCGCATCAAGAAATTGGAAGCTTCGCACTAATTAATGATGGGTTTCTCATTACTCTTCAAGGAAAAGGTAAACCAAATGCTAAAGTCCAACGAACTACATTGGATGGAGAGGTAATTTGGGAATCTCCGATTCCATCAAAAGACATATCTTACAAAGGGTTAGTTCAAATGAGTGCAAAAGATAATTGGGAAGCAAGAGAGGCACCTCCTTGGAATCCTAAATCCTGGAATTGTTTAACTAATAACGAAATAGTTATTTCAGGTAAAAATGTCCTAGTTAATTATTTTGAGTTTCCTGGTAGCGCAATTGGTATATCTTTTTGTTTAAATATCAATACCGGTAGTATACAATGGCAAACAAAACCAGCACCATTTGAATCAGTTTGTGGGCTAAAAAATGGCGAATTCTTAATCGGTCATCAAGGATATGGAGCTTTTGACACAAATTTATACAGTAAAGATGGTAAGATAATTGAAAAATGGGAATCTGTGGGCGCCGTGGTAGTGAATTCTAATGATGAAATCTTCGCTATTGAAATGGACAACAATACCTCCTCTAAACTACATTTTGTAGAATTAAAAAAAGGAGGTAAAGTAAAAAAGGGAAAAAGGATTCCAGGTTATTATATTATTAATCCCGTGATTGATGATTTAGGAAACACTATATTTTGGAGAAATAACGAACTAATGATTATGGATCACAGAGGAATTTTGCACAAGCTATTTTCTGTTGAACCCACTGAACGAGATTGGACTTCTGATCGAATGTTATTATATAAAAAAGGAATTTTAGTATTTTCAGTAAATGAAAATTTATACGTTCTGAAAACCACTCTTGGAAACCTTGAAAAAAGTTCGTGGCCCTGTAAGTATGCAAATAATGAAAGAAACCCAATAATAAAAATATAGATTGACACTAGATTAAAATCTATTTTCAAATAACCATTATGTGAAATTTAGAAGTAATTGAGTTTGGAAGGAAAAATCATAGAAAATATTGAGCAACTATTCAAAAAATATCCTGAACTAATTAAAACTGGATCTAAAACGAAACAAAGTATTTTTCAAAAAATTAAAAGAAAAATACAGAATAAGATTCCAAATTGGTACAATCAAATTCTAACTGAATATCCAATGAAAGGTTTGAAAATTGGAATTCCATTTAACTACGGTTGGGAATCATTAAAAGATAAAAAACAAAACGAGCTTCCTTTTATGATTACATCATTGAACAGCCTAAATGATATTGAATTCATGGCTAATAAGGAATTTCCTGGTTGCGAATTAATTAAAGCTGGATATATCTGTATTGCTCCTAACGAAAATAATGATGGTGATGGTTTTTACATCAATACTAAAGAAAAAAATCCAAGCGTAATTTACATATATCACGATTGTGGAGAAAGTACTTCTGAATTAATTAAGAATGGGCAAATTATAAGTAAGTCCTTCTCCGACTTCTTAGCAATTATTCGCCCAACTAAGTTTGCCGAAAAGTGGTTAGACGAAAATGAAGAATTATGGAAATAGAATACATTTTCCGCAACATATCTGATCATGATAGTATAGTAACAAAGTTAAGCTAACAATTAAAATAATGATAAGAAAACTAGTCTTAATAGTAGGATTAATAGTCATCATAATAGTATTCCTGAAATTCGGGAGGTCGATCTATATCCCCTTACTTAACAAAGTAAAAGGAAAAGAAACTGTTAAGTCAAGAATAGAGCGCATTGAAAAAGACGTTTGGAATCGACTCGAAAAAAATTTAGAGATAGCAGGTTATAAAATGGACTATCCACAAGAGATTATTCTTGTTGCTTTTAAAGAGGAAAGAACACTACAGGTTTATTCGAAAGATTACAGTGGAATTAAACTAATTAAAGAATATCCTTTCACAGCATTTAGTGGTCAATTAGGTCCTAAGTTAAAAGAAGGTGACAAACAAATTCCTGAAGGTATCTATAAAGTAGAATATTTAAACCCTAACAGCGCATATTATTTATCCGTAAAAGTGAGTTATCCAAACGAATTCGACAAATCAAAAACTGAATTTACAAATATTTCGGAAATGGGTGGAGATATATTCATACATGGAAAATCTGCAACAATCGGATGCATTCCAATTGGAGATCAAGCCATAGAAGAAGTATTCTTATTGACACAAAAAGCGATAAACAACGATATTAAAGTAATTATTAGTCCTAGAGATTTTAGAATAAACTCAGAATACCCAAAAATTGAAGAAATTAATTGGGAAAATGAACTATACGAAATGATACATAACGAATTAAAAACACTACCTAACAACAGGTAAGGTTCATAGGTAGTAAACAAAGAAACTACAACTACTCTTTCAGCTAGTTATCATAGATCGGAAATTTCTCTAAATATCCCTCACTCTCCTACCCTTTTATTAAATTAGTATCTATAATAACCTAAATCCTTTTTAACCAGAATCTCACGATAAAGGAAATACACATTATGAATCGAAGAAAGTTTATAAAGACAGGAGCGATTAGTAGTGCATCCATACTTGCCTATCCTTCTATGAATTTCCACAATACTACTAATTATAAATTGGGATATCAGTTATTCTCCATAAGGGATAGAATGAAAACAGATCCCTTAGATACACTAAAGAAATTAAAATTAGCAGGGTATCAAGATTTTGAAATTTATGGATATGATGCAACTAAAAACAAAATTTATGGATTTAGTCCTAAAGAGTTTTACACAATATTAAATGATTTAGGGTTAACCGTTTCCAGCGGACATTATGGTTTTTCAGATTACTTAAACAAATCAGATGTAGTCCTAGAAAAATATGTTGACAAATGTATAGTAGCAGCCAAAGAACTAAAAAGTAAATATATTACATGGCCTTGGTTAGATCCGAAACAGAGAACAATAGAAAATTTTAAACTACTGTCATCCAAATTAAACAAAATTGGCGAACAAGTATCTAAATCAGGATTAGGTTTTGCGTATCATAATCATGGTTTCGAATTTGAAAAACATAATGGAACTAGCGGATATCAAATTATATTAAATGAAACGGATCCTGCACTTGTAAAACTTCAATTAGATATGTATTGGGTTATGCATTCATCTGATAAAACGCCAAAAGAAATTGTTGCTAGTCAACCGGGAAGAATCGTTATGTGGCATATAAAAGATATGGACAAACAAACTCGGGATTATACAGAATTAGGAAATGGCTCTATCAATTACAAAGAGGAATTACCAGATCCTAAACAGTCAGGACTAGATTTTTTTTATATAGAACAAGGTGGAAATTTTACCGTAAACTCTATGCAAAGCGCCATCGATAGCGCTAATTATTTTAATAAAAACTTAAAAGCCAAATTGTAGGAAGAAGTATTATTTGGTTATTGTAGTAAATAAGGCTTTAGATGATTCCATGACAAAATGATTGTTCTTACCTTATTAGTAAAAAAAATAATCGTCAAATTTTCGGTTGCTGAATAAATTTCATCTTGAGTCCTTTGTTTAAAATAACAAACAAATGAAATTTAAAGACTTACACAATCAAGAAAAACCATTACTTATTGGAAATGTATGGGATGTTACCAGTACCAAAACTGCCGAAAAATTGAATTTCCAAGCCATTGGTACTTCTAGTTCTGCCATTGCTCAAATTTTAGGATATAGAGATGGAGAGGAAATGGAATTTTCAGAAATGGAATATATGGTGAAGAGAATAGCTCTAAACACAAAACTTCCATTGTCAGTAGATTTAGAATCAGGATATGGTGATAAACCAAAAGAAATTGTTGATCGAATTAAAAGATTAGTTGCGTTAGGAGTGGTTGGAATTAATATTGAAGATAGCTTAGTTACCCAAAAAAGAATTCTATTAGAAGCTGATAGATTTGCAAACACATTAGCCGAAATAAAAGAACTTTTGGAAAAAGATAAGATTGATATTTTTCTAAATGTGAGAACAGATACATTTATGCTACTTCAGGAAAACATCATTGAAGAAACAAAAAAAAGAATTCAGCTATATGAAGATGCTGGCGCTGATGGAATTTTCATACCTTGTATAGAAAGAGAAGTTGATATCAAAACAATCGTTGATTCAACTAATTTACCACTTAATGTGATGTCCATGCCTAATCTCCCAAACTTTGATACACTATCCAAATTAGGTGTAAAACGAATAAGTAATGGTAATTTCCTTTTTGATAAAATGTATCGCCTATTTGAGCAAATAACAGCAACAGTATTAAACGAAAAATCATTTAATCCCATTTTTTAATGCTTATAACTGACAACAAAAAAATAGAATTATATTACCAAGCTTTACTAGAAAGGAATCAGAGCTTTGTAGGTATCTTTTTTGTTGGTGTAAAAACAACCTCTGTTTTTTGCATTGCTACTTGTAGAGCACGAAAACCAAAAAAGGAAAATGTTGAGTTTTACACTAATTTTAAAGAAGCTTTAAATAATGGTTACAGACCTTGTAAAGTTTGTAAGCCAACACAAAATGCAAATCAAGCACCAGAACAAGTCGAAAGTGCAATTATATTAGTAAAAGAAAACCCTAAAGAGAAAATAACGGATTATCAGTTAAGACAAAAAGGTATTAGCCCAGAAGTGGTTAGAAGGTGGTTTAAAAAAAATTATGGTATGACTTTTCATGCATATCAAAGAATGTATAGAATTAATAATGCTTTTCAAGAACTTAAACAAGGAAAGAAAACTACAGCCACCGCTTTCGATACTGGTTATGAATCACTAAGTGGTTTTGGATATACTTTTAAAAAATTAGTAGGAAAATCACCAAAAAATAGTGCAGAAAAAAATCTAATACTCATCAACCGTCTCACAACACCTTTAGGGCCAATGTTTGTTTGTGCAACTAATAATGGAATTTGTTTACTAGAGTTTGTTGACAGAAGAATGCTGGAAACAGAATTTAAAGACTTACAAAAGTTATTAAAAGCAAATATCATCTCTGGGGAAAATGAACATATCAAGCAAGTCAAAAAAGAGATTAAAGAATACTTTGATGGTTCTAGAAAAACTTTTGATGTAAAACTCGAAACCCCAGGAACTGATTTTCAAAACTTAGTTTGGAAATGTTTGCAGCAAATCGCATATGGAACAACGACAACGTATGAAAAACAAGCTAAAAAAATCAATAATCCAAAAGCAATTAGAGCAGTCGCCTCGGCGAATGGTTATAATCGTATTGCGATTATCGTACCTTGCCATAGAGTAATCGGAAAAAATGGAAATATGACTGGCTACGGAGGAGGAATTGAACGAAAAAAATGGTTAATTGAACACGAACATAAAAATGCCAGTAGATAACAACAAATGAAAAACATTTTTAAATCCTACTGAAAAAATAAAAAAATTTAAATCAGTTTAAATAGCAATATATAATGTCATTATACAAAAAAGTAGCAACTATAGGTGGGCGATTTTTTAAGTTGAAAACGCTCTTTAAGTACGGTTTCAATTATTCGCCAATGTATAGAAGAAGTACTGCAAAAGTAATTGAAGTTTCAGAAGACTTACTAGAAGTCAAAATAAAACTTCCTATAAGCTATAAGAACAGAAATTATGTAAATTCTATTTTTGGCGGTAGTATGTTTTCTGCGGTAGATCCGATACCAATGGTTCAACTAATTAATCTTCTGGATGACGATTATGTGGTCTGGGATAAATCTGCTGAAATCTTCTTCAAAAAACCTGCAAAAGAAGATTTATATGCACGTTTTACTTATACAACAGAAGAACTAGACTCCATTAAACAGCAAGTCTCAGAAAAAAATGAAATCGAAATTTTGAAAAACACAGTACTCACTAATAAAAATGAAGCAACCATCTTTTGTGAAGTAAAAAAAACAATCTATGTTGCTAATAAGAACTACTACAAACAAAAGCGAAAGCAAGCTAGAACTGCACTGAAATAAACCGTCTAATTGCAACTACTAAACCTCATTAAAGGTTACATTGTGTTTTACAATTTCCTCTTGTATATACTGGATTTTCTTACCTGTCCATATTTTGTCCATAGCAAAAACTAGGTGCAGGTAGTATTTTGAAATAGGTTTGCCTTGTTGAATCTAAAAAACAAAATATTATGAAAACATTAAAGTTCACAATCTTTATTTCAGTATTGTTAGCATTTGCTACTGCTTGTAGTACCGACGATGGTATTCTAGAGCCACAAACAGAATCTTTTAAAATAAAAGCAGTCTCCATTGTCTCACGACAATTTCCAGATACAGAAGGAGATGCTCTCGAACTTTATGGAAGAATCAGTACAACTATAGCAGTTGGCGATACTACTGAAGAACATATTCTGTGGGAACGAAATCGCGACTTTTTCGAATCAATAGGTACTCAAGAATTCTTGATCAATTCCGAAGGGTCTGAACATACTTTTACGATTACCCAAGATGAAATACTAAATGGAGCAGAATTTAGATTTTATACGCAAATGTATGATAGAGATCCAGATGGGAATATCGATGATTATTTAGGAAATGAACTTCGATCTCAATTTGTACAAGTTTTTCGTACAGTATCCAATGAAAACAATCCTGTAGAATTCGAATTTAGACTTACAGAATTTACTGGAGTAGATGTACGAGTTCGGTTTTCTGTTGAACATATACGATAAACACTATTAAGGAGGTAATTTATAACTCTATGCATAAGCAACATTTGCTCTGTTTTGGTTAATTCAGGGTAACATTTAGCAGCATTAGGATACTTATATAAAATGTTGACTACAATTTTTATATATTTCTAATGTAACTTTACCTTTATGAAAAAAGAAACTATTGGCTTCTTGATATTTAAATATGGAATCTACGTTATTTTAGGAGGATTACTTTTAATGAGAGTCTGTGGGTATTCTATTGAAGAATTCATTCACAGCTACAAAGCAAAAAACGAAATGGAAACTATTCATTATGGCGGATCTGTTTCCGAGGTTAATAAGTATATTGAAATGAGGAATAAAAAAGTTGAAGAGCTTAATTATTTAATTTCAGAAAAAGCAAAACAACTTAATTCTATTCTATACTACACAAATGATACAACCAAAATAAACTCTGCAAAAATTCGTGCAAACAGAGAATATAGAAGCCAATATGTTAATCCTTCTCAAATTGGTAGAAATTATATTGCTGAATCAGAAGAAACTTTAAGATACATAAATGAATTTCAAAAAAAGGAAGATAGTTTAGGTTATAATATTTTTATTGATCGAGGAAAAGGGAATGAATTTCTTGCTAATATTTTCGAAAAAAAATTAAGTAGTACCATACATCTCAAAAACATCAATAAAAAAGATTCTAAAAACAAATATAAGGTGATTCAACTTTATTACTATTCCGATAAGGCAAAACAACGATTGACCGAACAAATAGAGAATAGAAAGGCAACTTGGTTTGTTGCAGTTGGTACAACACCTAAAAAAGAAATAGCATTATTAGATGAAATACAATTTTCTACAACTGTTTTTACAGAAGAAGAGCTTCAAAATCAAAAATTAAATCATAATGGTCTTAAATCACTATTCGCTCCAAGTGTAAATTTATCAAAAGAAAGTACCTTCTACTTTATTTGTTACAATAAAAAAATGGACAAACTTACTTTTTCAAAAAAAGCAGAACTTTTTAAAACTATGTTCTTGAAGAAGCAACCCACTTTAGAAGGAAAGATTAAATCTGTAAAAGTTAACTTCGATTAAGCTACTATTAATGAAGAGAATATGTTTCCTTCAAAAAAGTAATAAGATATAGGATAAACTATGTTTACTCATAAATCCCATTAAGATAATCTTCTTTTTCGCTCAATCGTTGATATCCGATTTCAAAAAGCTCCTTGTTTTCGGAAGTACCTTTTATTTGTTTGTCATTAAAGTCTACATCAATAAGTCGCTGCAAGCCGAATGCGGTAGGTGTTTCAAAACCCAAACTAATTTTTTCATCTTTAATCATATAAAACCCAACATACATAGTATCCTGTGCAGATAATACCAACTGGCTATTATGTTCAAAAAATAACATGGGCTTTTTACCGATACTACCCTTTCTCAGATTAATCACAGAATCATTAACTTTTATAGTATTCACCTCATAAGAACCAACAATCTTGTGTTTTACACTAAACATGGATTTCACATAAATTGAAAATACAAAGTAGCCAACCGATAGTACTACTAGAAATATATATGGGAATAATCGAAGAAATTTGTATTTCGGTTTTGATATTACGCCATTAACCTTCCCTCCTAGTTTTATAAAGAATTGATAAATGTCTTTGTAATATTCTAGTAACAATAATAAAGTTATTACTAAATCAAAAGTAATATGACCAATGGCAAAAAGAACCTCAAACTCAATGTTTAAAACAAAAATATTAAGACATACTCCAAGGGATAATAATAAAGCTATTAATCGAGTTCTAGGAAAAAGTATCAGTGCACCTATCAAAAATTCTGAGATCCCTATAAACAAATTATAATGGTAAGAACGCCCAAAAAAGGACCACATATGTTGAAACTTAGAAACTTCAGCTAAGTAAACAAAGGATTCTGAATGTAACTGACGAAATTGCATATGTAACAATTTAGGGATAGCGAAAGTTATCATTTTAGAAGAAAGACTGTATATCGCTATATACTTAAGAACGTTTATAATTTTTTTGAAAGTAGATTTTTGCATTCGTTGTTTTGTTTACATCATCAACGAACCAATCCAAAAATTGTAACAGACAAATTAGAAATCAATTATAGAAGAGAATAAACAGACCATCATTAAAACACTAATAATCAAAACAATAAATTCTCTACAAAAAGAAAAAACAATTACTCAATTTATTGACTTAGGTCAAATGGTTTGGTCTAAAACAGCATTAGTTTTGTAACTATACATTAAAAAACACAAAATGATAATTGCACAATTAGATAAATTAGAAACATTTGGCATCAATAGTGAAGAACGCTTAGAAAATGCAATAACACATCTTCAAAACGGAAATGGAATTATCTTAGTCGATGATGAAAATAGAGAGAACGAAGGGGATTTAATATTTTCTGCACATACCATGACTGTCAATCAAATGACCCTAATGATTAGAAAATGTAGTGGTATCGTTTGTTTATGCATGACAAATGAAAAAGCTGACCAACTTGATTTACCTTATATGGTAGAAGAAAATACTAGTAGTTTTCAAACACCCTTTACGATAAGTATTGAAGCAAAAGAAGGAGTAACCACTGGAGTTTCTGCTAAAGACAGATTAACAACAATTCAGGTAGCTAGCAATGAAAACGCTAAAAATAGTGATTTAGTAAAACCTGGGCATATCTTTCCATTAAGAGCTAATGATAATGGAGTATTAGCAAGAAAAGGACATACAGAAGGAAGTGTAGATCTAATGAAACTAGCGGGACTAAAACCTGAAGTTGTCTTATGCGAAATCATGAATGATGACGGAACAATGGCCAAAGATGATTCCATACTACAGTTTGCTAAAGAGCATAATTTGAGCGTATTATCAATTCAGGATATTATTCAATATCGTAAATTTGTAAGAGATTATAAGTAAATGACGGACTATAAAGAACTCTCCTATTTCATAAAAAAGAATATTGACATTAACGATGAAGATTTAAAAATTGTTCTGTCATATTTTAAATCCATAAATAAAAACAAGAATGATATTTTATTACCTAAAGGTAAAAATAGTCAGGTAAGTTATTTCGTAGTAAAAGGTTGTTTACGTTTATTTTATATAGATGAAGAAGGCAAGGATATCACACGATATATTGCCTTCGAAAATCAATTTGCAACAGAATTAGTAAGTTTTATTACGAATCAACCAGCTGAAGAATCTATTCAAGTCATTGAAAACAGTGAACTTTTATATATTACTCACAGAGATTTCAGACATCTGATAAAAACGATTCCCAAATGGAAAGATTTTTATAATATTTATTTAGAAAAAGCCTATGTAAATAACTCCAAGAGATTAATTTCTTTTACTACCTTAAATGCGTTAGAGCGTTATGAGCAATTATTTGATGTAAATCCAGAGATTGTAAAACGTTTACCAAATAAAGTGGTCGCATCTTACATAAATATATCGCATGAAACATTAAGCAGAATTAAGTCTAAATTTCTTTTAAAAAATGAAATCAGCTAAGACAGAAAAAGAACAATTAGCAGCATATTTTAGACGATATGGAAAAATATCAATTTCTGACATTGACTACTTTTTTACCCTAATGTAATTAAAAGAGTACTCTAAATCTGAATATATATTAGAAGCTGGTAAGACTTGTAAGCATCACTATTTCATTTCCAAAGGTTTGACCAGAAGCTTTTATATAGATCATAAGGGAACTGAAAAAATAACGCAATTTGCCATAGAAAATTGGTAGCTTACCAATTGGGATAGCTATAAACAATGGAAAACCAAAAACAAAAGTTAAATGCTACAATTTTATTTCCCTTCCTGGTGAAATTGTTTCAATAATTCTTTTGTCTTGCTACTCCTCACGCACCATAGATTTTATAAAAATCAACACCAAATAATATTTTCATAAAATCTTTTTCCTTATTATTCTTATTCTTATTCTTATTCGTTTGTCTTAAACATACTTATAAAAATCAAATAACTAACTATACAACAATTCATATTCGTAAAACCAACTAATTCTCGTGAAACAATTTTTTATTTGTATACTTCTTTTCCAATTATTGAGTTGTAAAACAGATTCTAACACTAGTTCCAATATCAAAAATGAATCTAAAACTACAGTAGATAACTCTTCGGTAAACAATACCGAAATTAGATACGTCATTGCTAGATCAGGTCTCAATTATAGAAAAACACCAAAGGGAAAAATCTTAGGAAAGTTTGAATTTGGTCAAAAATTACAGATTGTAGAGCATACAAATATATTTGATGAAATTGTTGACGAGAACAAACACATATCGGGAGAATGGGTTGGAGTTCAAATAGAAAAGGAATCTGATGTAAAATATGTATTCGATGGTTTTATAGCAAATAAGAAAGAGTTTGACCATATTAGCACTAACATTGAAAATCTCATCCTCTACGGTTATGAAATAGAATATAAAACAGAAGGAGATTTAAATGGAGATAACATAGACGATATTGTTACGGTGATAAGAAAGATCGAGAACTTTAGTGGGGATCGAATTGTAATGGTATTCTTAAAAAAGGAAAACAGCTACAAGATTGATAAAGTTTCTAACACAGTTTTTCCAAATAAGTTTTTTTCTAATGAAAGTGATATGGAAACTTATTATCAAGAGGATATCATTATTTCAAATAAAGAACTAAAGATTCAATTATATGGAACAGGGCCTGTTGGCAATAACTTTTCTACGTTTAAATATGATGACAAGAAACTAGTTTTAACTCATATCGAAACCTATAATGTTGGTGCTGGAAGTCATCATAGTCTAAACTTTGATGTAATTAATAGCAAACTAATTGAAGAAGTTACCAATACCATGGAAGAAGACATGCCTACATCAACGCAAACTTTCATAATCCCTAAACAAGAGTATCTTTTCGAAAAATGTAGTCCCGAAGATATTATAAGTGACGTTTATCGTAGTACCAGTAATGCTAATCAGATTGATTAAACAATACGAAAGGTAAATTCAAAAAAAAATCAATATTGAAAGAGCTAAAAATTAAGAAAGGACAGATCATCCAAAGAGAAGGTGAACTAAACTCAAAGATTTATCTAGTGAAATCTGGATTGCTTAGAAGTTATTCTATTGACAAAAATGGAAAAGAAAATATATTTATGTTCGCCCCTGAGGGATGGGTAATTGCTGATACCTGTTCCCCTGACGTTAAATCAGAATTGTTTATCGATACTCTAGAAGATTCTATTATAGTCGTTTTAAATAAAGATCTCGAAAGAGAAAAGCAAAATATAGGTGCGCTCACAAAAAGATTGCATGTTTTACAAAAACGTATTTTAATGCTCATTAGTACGAACGCCATTGAACGTTATGAGAACTTCATCGAAACATATCCTGATATTGCTCAGCGTGTTCCACAACATATGATCGCTTCTTACATTGGTGTTAATCCAGAAACCCTTAGTGCTGCCAAATCTAAACGTGTAAAAAAAGATCGCTAACATATTTCTTATGAAATCATAATGCACAGATTTTCTACCAGATTTAATTTTGTAATTCAACAAAACTAAAATCAAACAGGATGAAAATTTTATTACGAGTATCCGCAATACTTTGGATTATTTGGGGGTTAGTTCACATTTTAGCAGGTGATATTTCGTCTTCGGTATCAGGAATTGCAGATGCTATTGATCCAAACCTTCTACAAATGAATTACACAGAAGCATCAGGTGCTATTATTGGTCAGCATGGATTTAACTTATTCCGGATTGGAATTGTAACCTTTATCTCAGCATTTTATATTTGGAAAGGAAATAAAAACGCTATTTTTCTTGCTGCGATTACTGGTGGTTTGGCTGATTTAGGTTATTTTTTATTTATGGATTTAGGAGGCTTTGTAAATTTTATACCAGGGACGTTAATGACCATTTTTTCTTCACTAGCAATAATCTTGAGTTACTACGTATATTTTAAAACGCTAAAAAAGAATCATATTCCTTAAATATCAATATATTTTAAAGAAGAATAAATTAAAGAATACTATGAATCGTTTATACTATTATTATCATAAATGGATAAACATATTTTTTAATATTTTCCAGAAAAAAGCCTAGTTATATAAGAAACAAGGTAACATTTTCTATTTTTAAGGTACTTATAGTAAAGACTATAAAAACACCCAAAAAAGTAAAATGGAAGCTTTAGGACACTTTATATTCATGATTTTAAAAATCGGAATTCTAGCATCGATTTATTCTTGGATTTTGATTATGATCATAACGGTAATTTCTTATTTTAGAAAAGGTGATTCTCTTCACAAAGTAGTACATAATAAAAAGTCAAGTTGGTTCATATTTGGGTTTATAATTTCTGTTTTACTATTCATTTATTCTTTCACCTATTGGGGAAATCATGGCTTGGGTGATGGCCCTAGAATTCCTGTTGGTTATTGGAACACAGTAGAGAACACTAATTGGGAGTTTTCTGATTTAGAAGGATACCAGAATAAAGACGGACATCAAATTAGTATTTCAAGATTTATCACGAGAGAGGAATTTTTCTGCGGAGAATTTGATCAAAATCACTTTTTTTATGATTATGAAAATGATTTTTTTGTCTTAAATATGAAGTCGGATCAAATCATTGAATTCAGCAATAAAGAAGAATATAATGAATATGCGCTTTCAAACAACTTGCCCAAATCATCAAGTTTAATGACCTTTGACCAAAATTACAGAAACTATTTTGGCGGATGGAGATTTTGGTTACTCCCTTAAAAAGCATAATTTATACCGCATTATTTAACACTATCGATAAAACTTTAAATATTGTTCGATTTTCAAGATTTGTAGTAAACAAAGAAATAAGATCGAGTGAAATAGTAATTTCTTATGAGAAATTGAAATACCAAGGAAAATAAACAGTTTCTCCTATCCTAGCCAATGCTAAAAAATTTATACAATCTTATCACTTTAGATAAAATAAAAAATTCATATTTTGATAAGATAGTTCTCTATCAAAAAAGAAAGACATGCAACCAAATCCTCAACTTAAAAGCTTTATAAAACCTTACGATCCAAAAATCCAAAAGTTGACGTTAGATTTACGAAACTTTATAACGGAATTAGTTCCTCAGGCTAATGAGTTGATTTGGGATAATTATAATGCTGTAGCTCTTGCTTATTCTAAATCAGAAAAATTGAAAGACGCATTCTGTCATATAGCAGTGTATTCTAAACATGTGAATTTTGGGTTTAATCGCGGAGCAGAATTATCCAAAACAACTATTAAACTAGATGGAAAAGGAAAATTGATACGACATATTTCGGTGAAAGATTTTAGATCTTTCCCTAAAGAGGAAATAAAAGAACTGATCTGGGAAGCGGTGGGTATATCAGAAAAAATAAATGGTGAATTAATATTAGAAAACAATAATCCCAAAAGCATTGTAATGTCTATTTCTGAAAAGAAAATAAGACCAAACAAAACATAAACAATTAAAACCAATCCATAAAAGCTTAACTTGGTTACAAGAATATTTATATTGAAAACTATATGAAATCTTATTCTGGCGAACAGACGATAAAACAACTCGAAAAAAGAAAAGGCGGATATTTCTACTTAAAAATTGATTCTGAAATCATTAATCAATTTAGTCGAAAAAGGGCGACCAGAATGATTTGTACTATAGACAATATAGTTTCTTATCGCTGTGGTTTAAATCACCTAGGAGATGGAAACTTTTATATCATAGTTGCAGGAAAACATTTGGAAAAACTAGATAAAGAACTTAATGATAAAGTAGCATATAAAATTGAAGAAGACCCTGATCAACTAGGTGTTGAAATTCCTGAAGTTCTTTCTGTTTTGCTAGAACAAGATTCCGAAGCCAAAGAAATATTCGATAAAATAACCGACGGAAAAAAAAGAAGTTTGATTTATAGTATTGTAAAAATCAAGAATATGGATAGGCAAATAAAAATAATTACCGAATTCTTAGCAAAGGAAAAGGCTAAGCTAGCAAAGTAAAATACTATATTTGAAAGCATTTTTAGAAACCCTCCGTCCTGTTTTTATTCCGAACTCTTTCCTAATTGGTTTTATTCATAAAACAACAAATCTTATACCTACTCGTTTTAAGTTTAAAACCAACATATGAGTGCGATACATAATGCTATTAGAGTTTTAGCTTTTCTTTTTTGCAATGCCATCTTAGTAGCACAAACAGTTAATTATACAAGTTCTCAAAACATCATTGCTAATCCAGAAAGAGGATTACAAAAGTATTCTATAACGTCTAATAATTATGCTACCACTGTCGGAGCGAATAATTTATCCGTATCGACACTAGAGAGTTGGAAGAATGGCACTGATAAAGTAACGGTAGTTTTTAGGTATTTCCTATTAGATGCATTTCTAGATTCAAATATTAATAACACCTACCTAGATAACATTAGAAATGACTTTAATAATATTAGATTGGCAGGTTTAAAAACAATTGTTAGGTTTTCTTACTCCAATAGTCAAGGAACCGGACCTCAGCAACCAACTAAAGCTCAAATTCTATCACATATCACTCAAATTACTCAAATATTAGATGAGAACAAAGACATTATATTATCTCATCAAGCTGGATTTATTGGCACTTGGGGCGAATGGTACTACACCAACTCTGATGAGTTTGGTACAGAAGGCGCTATATCTGCAGCACAATGGAATAATAGAAAAGAGATTGTAGATGCAATGCTTTCTGCCACTCCTTCAAATATCCCTTTGCAAGTACGATATGCTAATATCAAAAAAACTATGTATGGCAATACACTATTAACAGAGCAAACTGCTTACGAAAATACAGCAAATGCCAGAATTGGTTTTTTTAATGATGCTTTCCTAAATGATTATGGAGATCAGGGAACCTATTCCGTTTCTAATCAATGTGCAACACCTGTAGGAACATCTGATTACAATTTTATTGCCAACGAAACAAAATATCTTCCCATGACAGGCGAAACTAATGGCCTTAATGGATGTGATAACGGATTTAGAACCTCAGGAGAAAATGCCATTAATGAAATGGATTTAACAAATTGGACGACCATTAATAGAGATTTCTATACTCCTTTTTGGGATGGAATTATTGCTTCTAATACTTACGAAGAAATTGTTAGAAGATTAGGGTATAGATATACCCTCACATCATCTACCGTAACTGTAAATAATCTTGACTTCGACTTGGCGCTAGAGATTCAGAATGTTGGTTTTGCAAGAATTTTTAAAGAACGTGATGTATATCTTATAATCCAAAATACTGAAACAAATGACATTACTACTTCTCTAATCGATACCGATATAAGAACTTGGGAAAATACTACAATTATAAATCAAAACTTCGATATTGGCATTTCTGGAACGTATAAATTATATCTATGGATTCCTGATAATGATGTTTCATTACAAACAAATCCTGATTACAGTATTCAACTCGCAAATGCTGGTACTTGGGATTCACAAACAGGATATAATGACTTACTACAAACAGTGACCTTAGAACCAAGTCTTTCTGTGGATGATATTGCATTAGAGAACAATAGACTTTCAATATACCCAAACCCTGCTTCTAGTGATGTAACGATTAAAGTTCATGAATCTATAAAAGAAGACATACAAATCTTTAACAGCCTAGGACAACTCATCATGAAAATACATCCTCTAAAAATTCAAAAAATTGATGTCTCTCATTTAGATAGTGGAATCTACTTCTTTAAAATTGGTAATTCTAAAGTAGCGCAATGTAAGTTGATCAAAAAATAACTTCCCTACGCTACCAATCAATTGATTTTTTTTGGTAGAATCATAACATAAAAGGAACAAAAGTTTATTGTCATTGGCAACTAAACTAACTGGACTAGTACTAATTGTAAGCAAAATGACTTTTAGAACAGGTAGTTTATTAGATGTAATACTTACATAGGTAAATCTTATCAGCTGCGAATCGCTATCTAACTCACAATTTGTATATTGCATGTTAGTCTTGGAATATAACTACAACTGATAAGAAATATTATTGAGAACTATGAAAACCTCTTTGATGCAAAAAACACTAATTCTACTCTTTGTATTACTCTCCTTCGATTCGTTTGCTTGCGACTGCGACTGCCAAGGAGACTGTTCTTTTAGCGCAATATCCAATCAAAGCGGGTTTGTGGCCTTAGTAAAAGTGATCGAATACACTGATTTTTTAGATCATAAAATTCTTGGGTATGATCAAGACATGCCTTTTTCGATGACCGTTGAGATCATCAAAAAATATAAAGGTGTAGAATCAAAAAAGAGAATTAAAATATGGGGAGACAATGGAATGCTATGCAGACCCTATATTTCAAATTTTGAGGTTGGAAAATATTACTTAATTGCACCAAGAAAAATATTGAGTGACTCAGATGAAGGCAATAAAGGTGATTATGACTTTTTTGCCTGTACAACAGATTATTTGAATGTTGACTTTTATAAAGGAATTGCTTTCGGAGAGTATTCAACAAAACAAGAAAAAGTATCGCTTAGTGAATTTGAAAGTGCTCTCAATAAGTAGCAAGCTGCAATAAGTCTATCACAGCTTTAAAACCATTACACAAAAACATGTTAGACCATACTCGATGTATAGTAAAGACAATTATGCTGCCACTCTAACGTATATTGATGTAATCTCCAAATCCATATTGGAAGATTTAGATAACCTTGAAAAATAAGAATGAGAAACGTTTTCAATAAAAAACAGACAAAAGAAAAGAAAGAGTCTAATTTCTTTATCTATGCAATACGAGAAATTATCCTGGTGGTTCTAGGAATATTGATAGCTGTTTCCATTAATAACTGGAATGAAAATCGCAAACAAAATAATGAGTTGAATCAATTACTGCTAAAAGTAAAAGAAGATCTCAAAAATGATGTAAGTAAAATCGACAACATCTTTAACCATTATGAAAATATTAAACCTGTTTTCGAAAAAGTTCTAAAATCAGAATATACACAAGAAGATTATATTAAAAATCCCAACATAGCATTTCTAATTTTTGGTTATCCCGAACTAGCCATTAACCAAAGAGGTATTTCGCAACTAGAAAATTTTAGAGGTGAGATAAGTCAGGAAAAAGAAGAACTTGTGCAAAAATTAATTCTGTTTTACAAAGAACAACTATGGGAAATACAAGTAGATGATGAATTACGCTCTAAAGATTACAAGGACAATTTTAATTATTGGAAAAATAACACAGAATGGTGGTTGGATTATGTACAATTAAAAATAAACAATGAATTTATTGAGTATGCTATAAACAGTAAAGACTATAAAAACCGTGTCGCTACTGCAGATTTTTTTGCCTATAAAGTATATCTACCTGAGTTAGAAAAATTTAAACAGAGAGGATTAGAACTCATCAATGAAATTGAAGTAATTAAACAGTAAAAGAACTCAAATTGAACTTAAACAATAAGAAATTTATAACAGCTGAAAACAAAAATGGATTATCATCCGGAGAAACCGTTTTTCATTATTCTCAAAAGGGAACGACAATAACAGGAACCTATTCGGGTGGAGCCATAAAAGAAGGGGGTATCATCGGCAAGCGGATTGATGATTCTAAAATTGAACTTTTATATCAATGTCTCACCATTGATGGAGAACTAAAAGCTGGAGAATCAAAGGGCACTATTTCTGAAACACAAAATGGAAAACTCAAATTAAATTTTGATTGGAATTGGTTGAACGGAGATCTGTCTAGTGGTAAATCCGAATATATAGAAATTGAATAAAACTTTCCAATTTGCCAATTAGCTTTATTTGTACCATACAATCAATTATTGCAACGTCATAAAATACAAATAGTCTTTCATTTAAGTATTTAGTAACCTATACCTTAAATGAAACAAAACCAACTCTTAATCGTTGTAATATGCGTATTATTATTTACAAATTTTAACGCGCAAACTCTTTCTAAAAACAATTCATTCGACTTCTCTATTGGTTATAATGTTGGTGCATTAAAAAACTTGGAAATAGCACCTGTTTCCAGATATGATTATAACAGCGCTATCTATAAATTTAAGTATCAACGAATCACCAAAAAAGAAAAAATATTTGAAGTTCAATTAGATTATCTACAATCCAAACTGGAGAACAATGTAAACGCTCTTTTAGATTTTGAATACACCAAAATAGGTATAAGCGTTGCTTCATTAAAAAAAATCTATAATAAAAATAGACTCCTAATTCATGTAGGGTTGGAATCATACAGTGATCTTTCTTTATATGACATCAATCCTAATAATCAATTTGTATTTGATCAAACACTAGGGCTATCAAGTAGATTTTCCTATCAAATTAATCAAAAACAACATCTATTTTCTAAACTAACGCTCCCTACTCTATTACTTAGAATTACGAATTCAAACGCTAATGTATATTCTTTAAATCGTTTTCAAAGTATCTTATGGAAAATAGGATACTCCTACTCTTTTTCTGAACAATTAAGTGGACAACTAAGCTATGACTTTAATTATGATAGATTACAAATCTCCAATGCTTTTAGGGAACTTCAATATCAGGTAAACTTCGGTATTAATTATAAATTCTAATTACACTATGAAACAAATATGTGTTATTTCTTTTCTGTTCATTTTGATGTTATTCTCCTGTACCAAAACTCTCATCGGTGATGAAGGAAAACAAGATGAAGACATTTATCTAAACTATCAAACCAAAACAGATTTAGAATTACCTTTTGATGAAGAATGGTACGTTTTCGTTGGTGGTAGAACCCACCAAGATGGAGGACATCACTTTATCACTCGAGGAACAGGTCAGAGATATGCGTATGACCTAGCTATTGTGATTGATGGCAGCAGTTTTTCTGGTGATAGTAGTAAAAACGAAAATCATTACTGCTTTGGAAAACGTTTAAATGCTCCTGCAAATGGTAAAATCATTGCAATGGAAAATAATATTGATGATAATTACTTATCGGGGATCGTAAATGATAATATCAATGATAGTAATCTTGCAGGTAATTATATATTAATAGATCATTTTAATGGCGAATACTCATTATTAGCACATTTAAAAAAAGGGTCAGTTTTAGTAAATCTAGGAGACATCGTTGCAAAAGGACAAGAAATAGGCCAAGCAGGAAATAGCGGAAACTCAACTGGTCCACACTTACACTACCACTTACAAAACAGCCCAAATTATCTGAACGGAATTGGGTTGCCAGCTCAATTCCGAAATTATTATGAAGATGATACATTAGTGGATCTCGGAGAACCTGTAAAAAGTCAATTTATTAGAAAAAATTAAATCCCATCTTAGAAAACAACAAAGTATAAAAAACGGTTTGGGTTCATTCTCAAACCGTTTTTTGCTTAATTTAGTAACCATTCATCAATTAAAATCATATTCAATCATGACTCGGTTTATTCTTAAAAGACTTCTTTTTATTTATTCATGTTTGCTTGTTACTCAAGAAATAAGAGCTCAAGAAAATCTATGTGATTATTACGGACTTGAAAAACCAACTACAACTCCTAGAGATTTCGACCCAGAAATATTAGATCTAAAGGGAAGTTTTAAATTTAATGTTGAGATTAAAAAGTGTGATGAAATCTACTTCACGACTATTACATCTAGTGAGAATATTTTTTTTTCAAAAAAGCAAGGTGATACATGGAGTACACCCAAGATCGCTTCCTTTTCTGATCCTAACTATAATGATGCGGACCCATTCCTAACGAAAGATGGTAATAGAATCTATTTTATTTCTAAAAGGCCAACCAGCGCTACTGATAAAAATTTAGATTTCAATATTTGGTATGCTGATCATAAAAATGGAGAATGGATGAAACCAAAACCATTACCAAAACCAATTAATACTGATGAGTTTGATGAATATTTCTTTTCTATTTCTAATAAAGGAAATGCATTCTTCTCTTCGAACAGAAATGGTGGTCAAGGATCTTTTGATATCTACACTACTAAAGTACTAGCTAATAATCAGTTCTCAGAACCAAAAAACATAGGAAAACCAGTAAGCACAGAGAAATATGAATTTGATCCTTATATTTCGCCCGATGAACGTTTTATAATTTTTTCTATCATCCAAAACGGTAATAGTAGTTTATATGTAAGTTTTAAAAATCAATCCAATAACTGGACGACACCACAAAATTTAGGAGATCAAATTAATATTACTAATCAAGATTTTGCGCCTTCTCTTTCACCAGACGGAAAATTTATATTTTTCTCTAATAATGGAAAATTAAGATGGGTATCTACAGAGTTATTAAAAACCCCTTAAACCAAAACCACACGCATCATAAATAGATCCTCTCTACTACTATGGTATCCAAGAAAATTTTCACAAATGTATTTTGAACATCCAGTACATTTTCGACCTGTTATCAATGAAGTGGTTTAAACTTTTTTGATTTAAGTGAAAAATAGCAGTTTTGTGATCAGATGAAGTAATTTTTTAATTGCATAGCAGCGCTACGGAAGTCAAAAATTGTGAAATATGGATGCAAAAAAGCATTTTTTTAGCAAATTGAAAAAAGTTTAAACCACTTCAATAAAAAAACCTTTAGCTGTAAGTAAACGCTATGGAAAAACTAAAAAACTGTATTGCAAGCCAAGTATCTATAAAAAACGAATCTTTAGATCGTATTCTTTCCTTTTTTGAACCTTTGGAAATCAATAAAGGAGAATTCTTTCTCCAAGCTGGAAAAATTTGTAGAAAAATGGCTTTTATAGTATCTGGATACATGAGGTTGTACAATATCGTGGATGGAAAAGAAATAACCTTATGGATAGGTAGTGAAGGAAGATTTATAACCTCTCTTAGTAGTTTTATTTTTGAGACTAATAACAGTTGGAATATACAAGCCATTACAGACTGTAACCTTTACACAATTACGAGAGAGAACCATTTTAGACTAAACAAAACCTATCCAGAGTGGTTAGAGTTTGATAATATTTTATTGGCAAATTCTTTTGCCTTATTAGAAAATAAGATGTTTTTTCAATTGCATACTACGGCAAAGCAACGGTATGATAAATTAATGAACGAAGAACCCGAACTTTTTAAGTATGTTCCTTTGCAGTATATAGCTTCTATGCTAGGAATTGCTCCCGAATCATTAAGTAGATTAAGGAAAATGCATTAATTAACATTTGTCAAGAGAGATTATGTGTGGTTTGTAGAAATTTGTTTTAAAAATCTAAACAAATGAATCCTTTACAAAAATCACTTCAATTAAACGCCTTATTTTCCAGCATATCAGGTATTCTAATGGTATTTCTAAATCAACAAATAGCAACGCTTTTTGGAATTAATAATTATACTCCCTTTTGGGTCATTGGACTATTACTACTATACTTCGCTATGACAATATGGTTCGAAATAAAAAAACAACGAACACCAGCCGTTGTTTGGATTATTATTCAAGATTTCATCTGGGTAATAGGAAGCATCTTACTTATAATGTTTAAACCTTTTGGGATTACCGAAACTGGAAATATCATTATCGGAATTATAGCATTTTTTGTTTTATGTATGGGAATAAATCAAATCCTTGGTTTACGCAAAACTTATAAATCAATACCTCATGTGTAAGAAGCTATTGTACGTATAGTTAGTAATACACTATCCAAATTTGTTAAAAACAGAAACTCCAATCAAATATCTAAAAACTTCAAAGTGGTTTTTCCGATGAATTCGTTACTTTTAAAGTCGAACATCTTTTATAACCTTAAATACCACCACCTTGAAGCGTAAAAAATTCTGGAAACGAATTTTATTAATAGTAATCTTAGCCCCAATTTTAGTAGTCGGAGGCCTGATGCTATATATCCAAAGTAACCAATCCGAAATCATTCAAGGAGAAATTGAAAAACTAAATAAAGAACATAAGGGTTTAGTCAGCATTGGAGAAAGTGAACTCTCTCTTTTTAGTAATTTTCCGTACGTTTCTATAAAAGTGTATGATGTCAAAATTTTTGAAACCAAAGAAGATAATGCTCCCGTTATTATGGATGTAAAAGATATCTATGTAGGTTTCAATCTATGGGATATCGTAAAGGGAAATTATGACATACAATCACTAGTCGTAGAAGAAGGTGTTTTTAATATTGTCATTCATGAAAACAATACCACGAATATTCAAAACTCATTAGCAAGTACTTCAGAATCGGAGTCCTCATCTACTAATATTCATCTCAAAAAGATCCGATTTAAAAATTTGGATGTACACACCTTAGACGAAGCTACAAATTCGGATGTCGAAAAATTTATATACGCTGGTACCGGTGGGTTTAGTCAGAAAGACAATATTATTTCTGGGCATATTGATACTCATTTCGAGTTAAATGTTATCAAAGATGGAGATACTACTTTTATTCATAATAAACATTTCGAAGTACATACGGATGTAGTATTTAATGAAAGTACAGGAATTCTTGATATCGCTCCTTCTGGGATCGTGATGGAAAATGGTGATTTCGAATTAGAAGGATCTATAGATACAAAGAATGATGTAGATCTAGATCTTTCTATCAACGGGACAAAACCTAATTTTGATATGCTCATTGCTTTCGCTCCTACAGATGTTATTCCTGTTTTAGAGAAATATAGAAATGCAGGTGAAATTTATTTTAACGCTAAAATAGAAGGTCCTGCTAACAAAGGAAATAGACCCTTTATAAAAGCCAATTTTGGTGCTGGCAAAGCATATTTAGAAAATACTAAAAAGGCGAAAAAGATAGATAATATGGGATTCAATGGCTATTTCACCAATGGTAGTAATAGAGATGCCAGCACCATGGAATTTTCGCTAACAGATATGACTGCTTCTTTAGAAAAAGGAGAATTTAAAGGATCGCTTTTTGTGAAAAATTTTGAATCTCCAGAAGTTGATATGCAAGTAAACTCCAATTTCAATCTTAATTTTATTACAGAGTTTTTTGAGCTGGAGCAAGTACAAAATACTTCTGGCGAAGTATCGTTAAAAATGAACTTTCATGATATTATTGATATCGATAATCCTGAAAAGGCATTACAAAAATTAAATCAAGCATATTTTGCAGAACTAAATATAAAAGATCTTAGTTTAGAAGCCAAAGAACTTCCTGCTCCATTACATGACCTCAACGTTCAATTAGTGATGAACGGTAAAGAAGCAAACCTAAACCAGTTTGAATTATTAATCGGAGAATCTGATTTGTCTATTAGTGGATTTCTTTCAGACTTACCCGCTATTGTGCATCATACAGATATTCCTGTAGATGTCCATTTAGATATTAGTTCTAAAAACTTAGATATCGCTCAGCTAACACGTTTTTCTAATCAAGATTCTATCAAAACTGGTTTCGATGAACAAATAAAAAAGCTAAGTATGGGGTTTTCTTTTAAAGCTTCTGCTAAAGACTTTACGGAGTCTAAATATTTACCAAAAGGAGAGTTTTTTATCGATAGTTTGTATGCCGATTTAAAGCATTATCCACATGAACTACATGATTTCCATGCGGATGTACTTATCGATGATAAAGATCTAAAAATTGTAGATTTTACTGGATATATAGATGATAGCGATTTTCATCTTGATGGGCTGGTACACGAATATGCTTTTTGGATGCAACCCGAACTGAATGGCGATGTTGATTTGGATATCAATCTAACTTCTAAAAAATTAAAACTCGAAGATATTTTTTCTTATAAAGGAGAAAATTATGTCCCAGAAGAATATCGACATGAAGAATTTGATGATTTGGCTTTGCATTTTGCATCCAGTATGCATTACAAAGACTCTGCATTACACTCTATCGATCTTACATTAGACAAATTGGATACAAAAATGAAACTGCATCCTCTTCGCTTTGACAATTTTAGAGGAAATATTCATTACGAAGATGAACACATCGTGATAAAAGATTTTCATGGAGAAATAGGAACAACTAATTTTAATTTTGATCTTAACTATTACATTGGAGAAGATCAGAAAATAAAGAAAAGGGATAATTATCTTGCCGTAAAAGCTAATTATATAGACTTTGATGCCCTCTTTAAATTCGATGTTTCATCATCAAAACCAACGGAAGTAGCCGCTTCTAAAACGGCAGATGTAAAAGAACATGCAGAAGCTTTTAACTTATACGAATTGCCTTTTACAGATATGCAATTCAAAGCAGATATAGCACACTTTATTTATCATAGAATAGATCTTCAAAACATCAAAGCGGATATACGAACAACCCCTAATCACTATATTTATGTTGATACTTTGCATATGAATGCTGCTGGAGGAAATATTCGATTAAGTGGATATTTTAATGGTAGTGATCCTAAACATATTTATATGCGTCCAGATTTGGTGATGAATAATGTAGATCTGGATAAACTATTGTTCAAGTTTGAAAACTTTGGGCAAGATCATCTTGTTTCAGAAAATTTACAAGGAAAACTTACCTCCAGAATTAAAGGAAAGATTAGAGTATATCCTGATATGGTACCGGATCTTGATCAATCTACGGTAGAAATGGATGTAAAAGTATTAAATGGAAGGTTAAAAAATTATGATCCTATGTTGGCCCTTTCGGATTATATGGGAGATAAAAACCTTCAAAATATTCGATTTGATACTTTACAAAACAACTTGGATATTAATAAGGGAAAAATCAACATCCCTTCTATGACTATCGAATCTACATTAGGCCATATGGAGTTATCCGGTACGCATGATAGCAATCAAAATATTGATTACTTCTTACGAATACCTTGGAAAACTGTAAGAAAAGCTTCTTGGCAAAAACTATTTGGAAACAAAAAAGACACTATAATCAGTCCAGAACAAGAAGATGAAATTGTAGAAGTAGATCCTAACAAAAAAACAAAATACCTCAACCTAAAGATTAAAGGTAGTGTAGATGACTACAAGATATCCTTGGGAAAGAAAAAGGAATAAAACCATAGATAATGAGCTTTCTAAAGGCAGAATGGAGAAAACTTGCACTCGCCAATTATGTAATTGATAAAAATGTACTTGTTAAATACTTACCTGCTGGCACAGAATTAGACTTATGGAATGGAAACTGCTATGTGAGTCTGGTTGGTTTCATGTTTGTAAACACGAAGCTATTAGGTATAAAAATCCCTTATCATGTAAATTTTGAAGAAGTAAATTTGAGGTTTTATGTAAAAAGATTGGAAAATGGTGAATGGAAAAGAGGTGTTGTATTTATTAAAGAAATTGTTCCTAAACGAGCATTAACCTTTGTTGCCAATACTGTTTATAACGAAAACTATGAAACGCTCCCAATGGAACATGTTTGGAGCACTGAAAATGATGAAAGAACAGTTCAGTACAAATGGAAAAGAAATAGTAAATGGAATTCTATAGAGATAAAAGCAAGTATCGATTCTTATCCTATCGAAGCTGATAGCGAAACAGAATTCATCACTGAGCATTATTGGGGTTATGCAAAGGTAAATGATCAGAAATCTAATGAATATGAAGTGACTCATCCTACATGGCAAGTATATAAAGTACATAACTATGACATCGACGTTGATTTTGGCGCTGTATATGGCAAAGAATTTGAGTTTTTAAATTCTTTAACTCCAAATTCGGTAATGCTTGCAGAAGGATCTGAAATTACTGTAGAAAGTAAAAGAACGATTCGAAAAAACTAGATACATATCTCCATACTAAGTTTAGTCTAAATAAATAACTCACGAAATAGTCAACATTAATGAAAAATAAAAAAGCACTTTTAATAATTGACATGCAAAAAGGTTCTTTTACTGAAGAAACTCCTCGATTTGATACAGACGGTGTTATAAAACGAATAAATCAATTAGCTGATGTATTTCGTAAAATCGGATTACCTGTAATCTATATTCAACATGATGGAACAGGAACTGGAGCTTTTGAAAAAAACACTTGGGAATGGGAATTATTAGAATCATTAGAGATAACGACAAGTGACATATTCATTAATAAGTATGCGAATGATGTTTTTTACAATTCTAAGCTTCAATCAAAACTACAATCCTTAGACGTGACCGATTTATTAGTAACAGGATGCGCAACTGATTTTTGTGTAGAATCCACAATTCAATCTGCATTAACAAAGGATTACCATATCACTGTTGTTTCCGATGGTCATACTACTGGTGAAAGACCACATCTATCAGCAGAAAAAGTAATTACACATTATAATTGGGTATGGCAAAATATGATCCCTACCAACGGAAGCATTACCGTAAATAGTTTCGAAAATATAATACAAGATTTAGAATTGGTATCATATTAGAGGTATCATTGAATTGTTTTAAATTGAAATGATGTAAACACAGAAATTATAGAAGAGATTATCAGTAGCGTTTCTTTGGTATATAATTGGCCTGGGCATGAGAAAATTATGGTTTCTGAAAAATTAACTACTAAAAAAGAAGATCTTACGAACTATACCGGAACATATGTGCTTGCGAACCGAGCAATTGAAGTACAACTGAAAAGAGGAAAATTGATATTAACAGAAAAAGGTAAATGGAGTTCTAAATTAACATCTATAGGAAGTTCAAAATTTATTGTCGATATTGTAAAACCAAAAGCTACAATTGAATTTGTGACTAATGCTAAAGGATCCATAAGTAAATGCATTTTAACACAAGGTGAGCAACCTAATGGATCAAGAAAAATTAAAACAACCAGCAGACTCTAAAGAATTTGTTTGCCACACCTTTTAGAAATGACATTCTACCAGGAAAAAATAAACCATATCAAAGCTAGTTGCTATTCTAATGATCAGCAGATTCAAACGATTATAGAAACTCGACAATTCATTGACACTAATTTTGAAAAAGATCTAAACTTAAATGTATTGTCAGATGTAAACTCTACTTCTAAATATCATTTACATAGACTTTTTAAACGATATTACGGACTTACTCCCAGACAATATCTAATTGATAAACGTATTGAGCAATCAAAGCAAAATTTAAAAAAAGGAATGTCAGTAACTGAAACTTGTTTTGCGGTTGGTTTCGAAAGTTTAGGCTCATTCAGTAAATTATTCAAGACTAAAACAGGAAAATCACCAAGCAAATTTCAAAAAGAGCAAGTTTCGAGAAGCGAATTAGACACAAACTTTTAACCTTTGACAAATAAATCAAATAATACAAACAATGAAAGTAACCCTGATTAGCATTCCTGTTAGAGATCAAGAAAAAGCGTTGAAATTTTATACCGAAAAACTAGGTTTTATCATAAAAAAAGATGCCCCATTAGGTGGCGGAAACAGATGGATCACACTCGTTTCTCCAGAATGGCAAGATGGACCAGAATTATTATTAGAACCTGCTCCGAATCACTTCGAACCTAGCAAAGTTTTTCAAGATGCATTAATGGAAGCTGGTATTCCCTATACGCAATTTGATGTGGATAGTGTAGATAAAGAATATGATCGCCTCCTAAAACTTAATGTTGATTTTAGCGTACAACCAACAGAAATGGGAACAGTAAAATTTGCTGTTTTCAATGATACTTGTGGTAATAATATTCAAATTGTGGAAACCTTATAAAACAGGAATCGTATTCCTGAGAAACATTCCTATTAACCGATCATAAATTTTCAATATACATGCAAAACTTTTTATTTAACCATATAGCACTATCCGTAAAAGATGTTGATGAATCGGTTAAATTTTATCAAGAATTACTTGGCCTTGAAGAAATTGAAAATACTGCTTCTAATTCCAAAACAAGATGGTTGTCCTTTGCCGAAGGGAAACAACTTCACTTGATTCCACGTCCAAATGCCGAAATCAAAACAAATAAAGCAGTTCATTTTGCTTTGTCTACAGCTAGTTTTGATGCGTTTATAGAACGTCTAAATGAGCTAAAAGTGGAATACTCGGATTGGAAAGATACTCCTAACAAGGATTACATAAGAAAAGACGGTATCAGACAAGTATATTTTCAGGATCCGAATGAATATTGGATAGAAGTAAACGATGATACTGTATAACGTTGGATATATTCCGAAGTTATAAGCGCGCTGATCAAACGAGATGTTCATATGAAAACAGTAACTATAAAACATGCTGAAAAAGAAGAGATAGATTGGATAAACTCAAAATACAATGAAATTGATTTTGTTGAATCAAATTATGAAAATGAATACATTGTTATTGCTAAAGTTGAAAACGAAAATGCTGGACTTGGTAGATTGGTGAAAATTGATGAAAATAATGCGGAACTTGGAGGAATTTATACCTTTCCAAATTTTAGAGGTTTAGGAGTTGCTGAAAACATAGTTCAGAATTTATGTGAGAAGAAACCATTTGGGGAATCTAATATTTGGTGCCTACCATTTGAAAATTTGTTGAATTTTTACTCAAAATTTGGATTTAAAACTTATAGCAATATAGAAGTTCCTGAAAAAATAGTTAGAAAACTAGAATGGTGTAATTCTGAAAGCAATTATGGAAAGAAAGTATTACTTCTTTGTAAAAAAAATAAAACCATCTTACAACGATTTGTATAGTGCATATACTTCCATTGGGAAGCATACTTGCCATATAAGAAACGGTATTTAATCTAAATGTTTTTGATTAAAAAAAGAGCAATGAGTTACTTAACAAACAAGGCGCAACTTGAAAATGATGGATACTCAGTCGTATCATCTTTATTTTCAGAGGAAGAAATATCTAGAATTTTAAATTGCTTAGAAAATACGGAACAAACGGGAAATGCATTTATGAAAACAAGAGATTTGTTTGCGATTAGACAATTAATCAAAAATGTACCTCAATTAGGTGATTTGTTGTTTACTGAATCTATGAAAAGATTAATTTATGATCTTTTTGAATCTACTTATTTCTTAACAAAGGCTATCTATTTTGACAAACCCAATGAATCTAATTGGTTTGTAGCTTATCATCAAGATTTGAGCATTTCGGTTAATCAAAAAGCTAATGTTCCAAATTATTCAAATTGGACCTTTAAAAAAGGTCAGTATGGTGTTCAACCACCTCTAAAAATTTTACAAGACACTATTACATTAAGAATTCATTTGGATAATACAAGTCGTGACAATGGTGCTTTAAAAGTAATTCCTAATTCTCACCAACTAGGAATAATACGTAAAGATTCTAAAAATTGGAAGACTACAAATGAAGTGGTGTGTGAGGTAGATAAAGGCAGTGTTATGTTAATGAAGCCCCTAACATTACATGCTTCCAATAGAACAACAAACGGAAAAAAAAGAAGAGTCATACACCTAGAGTTTAACAATAATGAACTCACCAAACCATTAGATTGGTTAGAACGAAAAGAGATTACTCATAAAATGCTATAAAATATATAACAGTCATCAAAAAACTCTATAGGTTTTACTAACTTAGAGGTGTCAGTGAACATACTTTTAAATTATTAAAATGACCCGAGATATTATCGATATCAATGATTTCACTATTTTGGTGGAAACCGCATTTTCTAAAGAAGTTGTCAAAGACTCCTGTAGATTCGACGAACCTGTGATTGCAGTAGCATTCTATGGATCAGGCAATGTTGATTTAGAAATGTCTGCTCCTACGGGCTCTCATCATTTTAATTATACCAAAGGTCTGGCACTTTCCTTTTTCGCAGATGAACAGGTAGATTGTATTCATACAGTTTCTAAAGACAATCCTCTAGAATGTATTGTGATAGCAACAGCTACTCGAAATTTAAAAAACCTACCTAATCAGGAAGGAGAACTATTTTCTGAACTGCTAAAGAACCTTGTAAACCCAAAAGACCATTATGTAGAAGGTCCTAGTTTTTATATGACTCCAGAAATGCATCAAATTATCGATAGTCTTTTTAATATAAAATATGAAGGAAAAACTAAAATGATGTTTTTCAGAAGTCAGATAACCACATTATTATCACATTTTTTTGGTCAACTAGCTGCTAATCATGCACAGCATCTAAAATCAATTGATAAAAACAGACTACAAAAAGCAAAAGATATTCTTTCTAGTAATCTCAATAACCCTCCTTCCCTTTCTGAGCTTTCTAAGGAATTGGGATTAAATACTACCAAACTTAAAAAAGAGTTTAAAGAAGTTTTTGGACTTCCCGTATTTAAATACTTACAAAATCAAAGATTAACTACTGCTCATAGCATGATCAGCAAAAAGAAAGCTACCGTACAAGAAGCTGCTTGGCATGTGGGGTATGATAGCTTAAGCTCTTTTTCCAATGCTTTCGCTAAGAAATTTGGCTATAGACCTAGTCAAATCAAATAAACGTCTTTTCGAACAAATCATACTTCTTTTGGAATAAATAATCCCAGAAGTTCTACTCTAATTTTGTCTTGTAATCAAAAAAATATAAGACATGAAAATTTTTAGATTAGTAACTATCGGTATTGGAATTTGGATTTTAGCAGTATGTGCTTTCACATTCTCATATGAATTCCAAATCCTACATAACCCTGAACAGCAAGCCAATATGGTTTTATCTTTATCAATACTTCCATTAGTCTGGTTAGGATCTTCTATATATTATAAAAACGGCGTTACAACTAATGGGTATATCGTAGGAGTAGTATTCTTTTTGATCGCAGCATTTTTAGACACGCTCATCACTGTTCCGCTCTTTATTATGCCAAATGGAGGTAATTACTACACGTTTTTTACAGACTTCAGCTTTTGGATTATTGCGATAGAGCTTGTGGGTGTAGCCATGCTATTCTACTACCTAAAGGTTTATCCTAAAGTAAAAACAATCAAAGCCTAACGATTATGGATATCAATTTCGAAACAACAACCATGATCATTAGTATTGTGTTAACAGGATTAACGGCAGGACTATGTTTTACATGGACCAATGCCATAACTCCAGGAATAGGTCAGTTAGACGATTTATCATTTTTATTGTCTTTTCAACAAATGAATAGAGCGATCATTAATCCAATATTTCTGATCATATTTTTCGGACCGTTTATAAGCAATAGCTATGTAGCCTTTTTGAAATATCAACACCAAAATGCTTCGTTTTGGATCTTTTTAGCAGCTAGTCTAACCTTTACTATTGGAGTGGTTTTTATAACCATACTCAAAAATGTTCCTTTAAACGAAGTCCTAGATAAAACAAATTTGGCAGATGCTTCTTTGGAAGAACTTAAGATGCTCCGCAAAAGATTTGAAAACCCTTGGAAGCAGTGGCATTTTATACGAACGATAAGCTCCACAATATCCTTTGTTTTGTTACTAGTTGGGTCATTGTATTATCATCAATCTTAAATATCAAACATAATTAAATACATAAATTTTATACATCATGAAAAAAAACATTTTAGTCCTTGGAGGAACCGGTAAAACAGGAAAGAGAATTGTTAAATTACTAAAAGATCAGGATCACAATGTAAGAGTTGGATCTAGACAAGAAAATCCATCATTCGACTGGCATCGCCCAGAAGGATGGTCTGCAGCCATCGAAGGGATGGATACCATCTACATTACCTATCAACCAGATTTAGCAGTTCCTGGTGCCTTACAAGCAATTGAAAAATTGGTGGAAATTTCTAAAAACCAGCATGTAAAAAAGTTAGTCTTACTTTCTGGTAAAGGTGAAAAAGAAGCTCAATTATGTGAGCAAGTTGTCATACATTCTGGTATTGATTATACTATTGTTAGAGCTAATTGGTTTAATCAAAATTTTAGTGAGAACTTTTTAGTTGAAGGAATATTAGCAGGTCATGTAGCTTTACCATTTTCTGAAATGAAAATTCCATTTGTAGATGCAAATGATATTGCTCAGGTAGCGGTAAAAGCATTGACCGAAGATCAACATCACGGAAAAATATATGAACTTACTGGATCTGAAGCTATTACTTTTCAGGAAGCTGTTCAGATCATCTCGGATATTACTGGAAAAGAGATTCAATTTACTCCTCTTAGCATAGAGACTTATGTATCCGCATTACAACAAGAAGAACTCCCTGCAGATTTCATTTGGCTAATTGAGTACTTATTTACCGAGGTTCTAGGGAACCCTGATAATTCTGAAATATCACATGACATCGAAAAAGTACTAGGTAGAAAACCTATTACTTTTCGAGAATATGCAGAAAAAACAAATGCGTTAGGAATTTGGAACTCAGTTATAGAGCCATCTATTTAATTTAATACGAAAGGGACTGTCTAAATGTATATAGCCAGTCCCTTTCGTATTATATTAACTTTAAGTAAAATTAGATTAGCGATTATATGGTCGCTCATTTATCCAATTAAAACCTCTATTGACCAACAAAAATTTATCCACTCCCATTTTTGTGGTCTGTCCATAAATGGTATCATTTTTATGGATAAAATTAAAATCTAAAGTGTTTTTTGTTTTCGTATAATAAAAATCAAAAGATTCTGTATCGCCAGAAGAGGGAATGAATTTAATCCTTCCATTCGTTGTGGAATCCATTTCGATCGAAAAATTCTCTCTCTTCTTACTCATTTTCTCTATTTGAACGCTTCCTTCTCTTTCTATTCTAATATTTTTCCAACGTTTATCACTTCTATAATCAGTTAGTGTATCTCCATTCACTACAAAATTTGTCACTTCATACACTCCATGTAACTGTGGTTTTGGCTTATTTAAACCATATGATTCTTTACGATCCATGGTATTATAAAATCCATAACCAAGCGCATAAACTATGATTAAACTTTTTACAACATTAAGACCGATACGAATCCCTTTTTCAAGTTTTGGTTGTGCAATAACAGTTAGTTTTTCTACCTGCCTATTAGTTACCAAAAACTCCATCACTTTTCTTAAATCTCTAGATAACAGGAATAATGTCATGATTACTAAGTGCGTAGACAATATTTTTACAGGAACATCATAGAAGTAATTCACGGCCATCACATTCATCGTTGTCATTAATGTAATAATAGCTCCGAAAGTTGTAGTACGTCTAAAAAGTAATAGCCCAGCAAGAACTTCTGCTATTCCCATAAATAAGTTATAGCCTTTAGAAAAACCTAAAAATGTCCAGGCTAATCCCATTGGGGATGATTCTCCATATGGTTGTAATAACCTATAAAAACTTGGAGCTGAAAACTGTAATTGAATAACTTTTACCAATCCATAATTAATCAACATAAGTCCCACATAGTAACGCAGTGCCGTCGTTAACCAATAAAACAAAATTTTATAATTAGAACGCTTTCTGTCTAAAGCAGACCAAATTCCTGTACCTATTACGGCTGCAATAAAAATAACGAATACCACTAAATAATCGTAGCTTGTATCACCGCTGCCGTTAGGACCTGTACTTAGCTTAAATGGAATCCCCAGTATACTCTCTGCAAACCAAAGTACAAACTTTTCCATGAGATCACTTGGAAACTTAGTCACAAAACTGAAGAACGGGTAAGCACCATTATTTTGGAAAAAAATAATTAACAGGAAATAGATAAATGAAAATCTGAAACCAATACGAGACCATATAGACCATTTGTCGTTATCCGTAGAAGACGCATATGTAAACAAAGGGAAGACGAAAAGTAGCATTAGAACAATGGGTATGATTATACCGATGCTCGGAAAAAAACTTTCTATACTTCCGGTACTTTTCGAGATACCTTTTCCTTCAATAGCTAAGGAATACTTTCCATCTACGCTATCTGTACTAGATGTAAAAGTGAATTCTTTTGCTAAAACTATTTCTTCCTTACCGATACCAGGGGTCCATTCGGGAATTATGCGATCGGTTATTTCAGTTTCAAATCCAGCATTTTTAATATCTACCGGTTGAAACTCCCCTTGATCATCTTCTATGTACAATTCGAATTTATCAAAGAAAAACGTTCCATTATTAGAGCATATACCTCCAAAAACAAGTTTTTCGGATTTACTGTTTAGAATTCCTTGAACAGTATATGGACTCCAAGAATCGGACTTTATAGGTCTATCTCCCATATTATCAAAGAATCCTCTTCCTTGATTTGGTTTATTATCTACTCTAGCCCAAACTCCAGCCCAAGCCTTTGCATCTTCTGTTTTTACCTTAACGTGTGCAATTACCTTAAACTTGCGCACAGAATCTGTAGCGATCTCTACTGATTGAACAATAGAGGTCCAATCTCTTGAAATCTCCTTTATTTCCTGACTATTAGCAAATAAACAAATAAAAAGCAGTGCAAATAATGTAATGAGTTTTTTCATATTTTTTGATTGATGTGATGAATTTAGAAATCAACTATAGTAACTAAAGTTTTAACAAAACGTTGCACTTTTTTATGATTTCGTTTTCAATAAATATACAATTCAAAAAAATTATCATCATACATATTTGATCATTAAACAAAAAACTCGACTAGGAATTTAATAGACCATAGTCGAGTTTTTATTTGTGAGTTTTTTATTTATTTCTGAGGAATAAGTACTGATACTTTTCCGTTAAGAATATCTCCATTTCTTAATTTGGTGTCACAAAAAATTAAAGTTATTCTTTGTCCATCATTCGTTACAAATATTTCCGTTTCTGGAGTAGAATCTCCATTCTCCATTAACACTTGATTCGTAGACTTAACAAGGTCTCTCTGAATATGAGTACCTTCAAATTCGTAATCTACTCCAAAGTATTGACCAGTTTTAGGATACCCGTTTTCTAATTCATTAAAATTAATATCAAAGATATCAGGCCATATCCCAAATCTAAATCCAACATTTCCTTCTCCACAGCAATTAGGATCCGTAACCGTCACATAAGCATCTCTCCAAACACCATCAAGACTATAATAGTTATCCTGTGTATAAGAGCAAGGGACTGCAGAAGTAGTAAATGAGCTCCAATCATCGTCTCCTGTTGGTCCATTTTTGGTAAATGCAGTGTAATAATAAGTAGTATTAGGTTCTAAAGATGTTATCGCGTAATTAAATTTGTAGAAACCAGTATAATACTCTACTTCTCCTTCTAGTTCAATTACTCGATCATTACTTGAATCTTGAGGATCTCCAGTTCTAAATATGAATCCTACTTTGTAAGTGTCTGATTCCCTAAAAAACACATTTTCGTGATTAATAAAACCATTTAGAGTTACTGAATTTTCAGAAATATAAGTGGTATATGATTTTACATTAGGTGCATCATAAATAGCATCTAAATCTTCATCATCAAAACCTAAAATATCACTCTCACTACAAGAAAACAGTATACAAGTTAAACTTAAAAGAAGTACTAATTTTTTCATTGATTGTTCGTTTTTTAATTGAACGCAAAAATGCAGTAATTAAACTGTATTTACAACTTTAAGAAAGAACTTTCGAGTCAAGAATCAAATCAAAATACAAGTTTTCAAATAAGGGAGTATTCAGATTTTAAAAAAGTATTGAATATAATTATGAATCAAGAAAAAAACACCTCTCTTCATATTACAAAATGGAGAAGTCGTACTCATGTATATCTAATCTAAAAACCTTTCATAAAGCACTGTAAATTAAGTATCTTTAGAAATAAAAAAGTTCATCCTCACACCTTGGAATATATTTTCAAGATTAATCAACTATCATCTTATGAAAAAGACTTTTTTCCTAATTCTGTTTGTATTCATAAATTATCAACTTAATGCTCAAAAATTCCTTAATGCAAAAGATTCGGATCCTAAAACATTAAAATGGATGCAAGGATACCCTCCAACCAAAGAAAAAACTATCTCCGCATCTAACGGTAGTTTTTTTACATTTCCTGCATTGCGATATAGTGTATGTCATATGAGAGAGTTTTTACCTACTACCGAGGTAAAATCTGCTTCTTCTAATCGATATCAATTTACTACAAAAATAGACCCTGCTATAGATGAAATTGAATTTATTCCATTAGATCGTAATGAAAAAATGAGTTGGAAGACATCTCTAGATAAGAATTATACCGATGGAATTATCATATTGCACAAAGGAGTTATTGTTTATGAAAGGTATTTTGGTGAATTAACGAAAGATGGTGTACATGCAGCTATGTCTGTTAGTAAAACTTTTACAGGAACATTAGGTGCTATACTAGTCACTGAAGGTATATTAGATCAAGAAGCGAAAGCTGTTCAATATATTCCAGAACTTCAAAATTCTGCATTTGGAGATGCTACCATACGGCAAATATTAGACATGACCACAAACTTGAAATATAGCGAAGATTATTCGGATCCTAATGCTGAAATCTGGTCCTTTTCGGCTGCAGGTAACCCTTTGCCTAAACCAAAATCTTATAACGGTCCTAACAACTATTATGAATATCTTCAAACTGTTCAAAAAAATGGAACGCATGGAGACGAGTTTGGTTACAAAACAATCAATACCGATGCTCTAGGCTGGATTATTTCTCGAGTAACCAATAAAAGTATTCCTCACCTACTATCGGAAAAAATATGGAAACCACTAGGTACTCATATCGATGGATATTTTCAGATAGATGGTGCCGGAATTGCTTTTGCTGGTGGTGGATTTAGCGCAAATCTTAGAGACATGGCCATGTTTGGAGAAATGATACGTAACAAAGGGTATTTCAACAATACCCAAATAATACCTTCTAAAACTGTTGAAAATATTATGAAGGGAGGAAATCAAGAAGCTTTCAGAAAATCTGCTTACAAAACATTAACCAATTGGAGTTATCGAGATATGTGGTGGATTACTCATAATGAGCATAACGCTTTTGCAGCAAGAGGCGTTCATGGACAAACAATCTATATTGATCCAAAAGCAGAAATGGTATTAGTTAGATTCTCATCTCATCCTGAAGCCAAAAATGCAAAAATAGACCCTACTTCTCTACCCGCTTATCATGCTGTAGCTAAATATTTGTTAGAAAAATGAAAAACTCATTAGGTAGATATAAACATATTTCTAATTTAGTCTGTAGCTTTATTCTATTTATAACAATATCGACCACGTCGCAAGAAAAATCTGATCTACTATTCTATAGTAAAAATGGCATTACGATTGAAGGTCAGTTACAAGCTGGCGCAAATGTAGTAGGAGAAACCAATTTATTTTGGAATTTAGCAGATGTCCCTGAATTAGACTTTGATTCAGATACAGAATGGTTAGAACTTTATGTAAAACCAGGATTAAATTTTTATCATAATTTTAAATCCAATTCCCGTATCTATGCCAAAATATCGGGTGTTGGATCTTACACTTGGGGTGTAGACGCTTTTGATGCAAAAAATACTGGGCGGATAACCTTAGAAGATGCTTATATAGGGTATCGTTTCAGAATAAAAGACAGTGTTTTAGTAGAGCTATCTATAGGATCTCAACCACTCAAATTAGGCACAGGAATGTTAATCTCTAACGGAGCTTCTAGTGGGTTTGAGCGTGGTGCACTGAAATTTGGACCTAGAAAAGCTTGGCAAAAAACTATATTAGGAAAAGTAAGTAAAAATAAATTCAATAGTACATTCTTTTATTTAGCACCAAATGAGTTACCTTCTAATGATACTGATAATGAATTAGCTGGTCTAGACATCAATTATCTTATTTCCAAAGAAAGATATCTAGGATTATCATACATACGAGTAATAAATTCTAATGCTCCTTATCCTCAGGCTGCACCAAATGGAGAAGGTCCTCCAACTATTACTGAAGGAGATAGGAAAAATCTAAATGCTCTAAATCTATATTCAAAAATAAATCTCTTTGGTAAAAGTTTACATAAGTTATCCTTAGGAATGGATGTTGCGTATCAATTCAATCCTACGATAGATCTTTCTTCATTAGGAGGTCGATTGCAACTGGTCTATCTATTTCCAAAGGTATCCTGGAAACCAACATTAATGTATTCTTATCAATTCTTTTCTGGAGATAATCCAGACACTAATAATCAAGAACGATTTGATCCACTATACTTT
The DNA here is from genome assembly GCF_054054605.1 of Aquimarina sp. 433. NCBI lineage: Bacteria > Pseudomonadati > Bacteroidota > Flavobacteriia > Flavobacteriales > Flavobacteriaceae > Aquimarina > Aquimarina sp. 433. The sequence continues at coordinate 114,035 of NZ_JBSWZK010000011.1, read as the reverse complement.
GAAGGCTCTCCAAGTTCATGGTCCACAGGATCCAAATCCTCAATGGTATTTATTAATTCTAATGTACAGTCACAAGGCCTAACGTTTCAGGTAAGACCTTCGTCTAATGATATTATTACGCTGAGATATGCTCATATTGCTGCTCAACAATTACGAAGTCCTATACAATTTGGACAAGCTGCGCGAGTGGAGTTTTCTAATGAAATTCCTACCGTGATTGCTGGAGTAACCAATTCTCATTTAGCAGATGATGTATTTATAGAGTATAATAAAATTATTGGCAAACATTTATTCTTCAATGCAGGATTTAGTATTTCTTTTCCTGGTAAAGGAATTCGAAATATAACGAATTCAACGTCTAATTGGACAGGAGGATTTCTTAATTTTGTAGTAAACTATTAATTCGATTAAGTGAATTTTTTTAGAAACATATTTAAAAAGCGAACTAAAAAAATCATTCCTACGCTTCTTTTTTCTGGAATTGGAGCGTCTGAAATTAATGAGAAAGATATTTGGGTTTACAATTATCCTTTCGAACCTTCCTTTGCATACCCCGAAAAAAGAATTAACGCTAAGGATATTGTCTCTATCTGTACTGCTTTTGGTACTGCAAGAGTTATTCTAAAAGAAGATATCATTTTTATTGCTGCAGAAAAGAAAGAGGATTTAAAAACATTTGCATATAAAAATAATATCCCTTTATCAGCATATAGTTGGAACTGGGATTGGATTCTAGAACCTTATCTAGATACCGAACTAACCGAAGAGTATCAACAACAAGTACAAGTTTTACTTTTAGAAAATGGTTTTAGTATCAATGAAGTACAAATGATCAGAAAAGAAGTCGGAAAACAGATGTATCGGTATAACTTCAGTACCATGTTATGGGAATGGTGTAGCCTATCATTGCCAGATGTTCTATCTGCTATGAACGCTTTATATACTAAAGAAAAGTTTAGAGAATTTTATAAAAAAGCTCTTGAAATAGAAAAGAGAAATAAAACATTATGATTATTTCTCTTTTAATGATATAAATTCTGAATCTTCTGAGTCCCGATTTACATTAATTTTCATTGCATATACCTGTAAAATAGACTCATTCTCTACTCTTACCCAAAATATCTCGAATGATCTTTAGATGATGCTTGGTATGGATTTTTAAAAAATATTTCGCCTGACCTTTATTTAATTGACCAAAAACAGGATGCATAAAATTCGCATTTTCATCTAATTCTTCGAATTTAGAAATGTGTATTCTTGCCTCTTCGAGTTGTGATAAAATGTTCTCTGTCTTAATATCACTTGGAGGCAAAACCGATGCCGGAGATTTTCCTTTTCCTCTTGGTATAAACCTAAATAAAAAAGAAATACTACGCCATACATTAAAACGCTTCTCGTATACTGTGGGATCCGAATTTTGAAGAATCGTATGAATCTTATTTATTACTTTGAGGGTGTGATCCAAATGCCAAGCCACAGCGACCTTAGAAACCTGACTATTATATCGATCTCTAAACTGAATCAAATAAGCAATATCTTGTAACTGGTTTTCCATATAACCCATTTAACGTCCAAACTGCTAACTCGCCATATCCCCAAAAACCAAGTTACAGATATCCCCAAACGTAAATAATGGTTATCTCATTGTGTTCCATATCAATTATTTATGTTAAAATTCAAATCGATATCCAAAATCAGGGAAAAATCCTATCTGATTTACCTCATCTACATTATTGGTTAATCGATTATATCGTCTGGCAAACAAATTCTCATTGGCAGTTACATTCTGAAGATCTACATAAAACTGATGCGAAGTTTTCTTTTTCTTACTATTTATTTTGTAGCCAAACTTTACATCCCAACGAAAATATCCATCATTCTGTTCGCTAAATGCCAGATCTTCTTGTAGCACTTCAAAACCTGCAGCTTGAGAAGCAGCTAAATCAACAGGTGTAAAATAGCGCCCGCCAGAAAAAGTCACTCTTGTATCAAAAAACAATACATCTTTTTTTGTCTTACCCATAGCAAATTCTTTTCCTGCCAGTAAATTCAATACATATCCATTATTGAATGGCGTATTTCGTTCGATACCATCACTTCCTTTATATTTACTTTCAAATAAGGACGTAGTTAATAAACCGTAATATCCATTCTCAAAAAATCGTTCTACGGTCAGTTCAATTCCCTGATTAAATCCGGTTCCCTCATTTACCAGAGAAACTCTATCATTATCAAATCCAAAATCTGCTCCTTCGGTTAATGAAGAATAACTAGACGAAAATGGCTCTACTGCAGCATTATCAATATCCTGATAATACACTTCTAATTTAGCACGCCAACTGCTTCCTAATTTCACATCATATCCTAGTACATAATGATTACTTCTCACAAAATCCAAATCTTTATTAGACTGCACTATGGTTCCGTTTATTTCTTCGTTTAAGAATAATAGCGGTAATGATACGGGTTGATGATGTAATCCATAACCAAAACTCAAACGATGATTTTGTGATACTTTATAATTAAGTCCTGCTCTTGGTTCTAAGACAAATTGCTCATTAAGAGAACTATATTGCCCATGCAATCCGGTATTTAATGTAAGCTTTTCGGTAAGTCGAAACTGTCCTTGGATAAAAGGTTGAAATATGGTTAGGTTTTCATCGATATCACGAAATGTAAATATATCAGGATCACCATCATTATTAAGATCTGGTTGCTCTGTTCTATCTCGAAGTAAGGATGTTACTCCTATATTCTCTGCCAAAACTCCTGTTCGTATCGTGCTTCTACTACTAAGCTTTGAATTAAACAATGTAGAGAAGGTAAATCTATTTTCGGTATTATCCGCTTCTGTAAAAAGAATTGTTCTTTCTTGTGGAGTATTTTTATCAATAAAACGATCAGCTACGAAATCATTTCCTGTAAAAGATCCGGAAAGAATTGTTTTTAGGTACGATTTATCAGTAATATTAATTTGATGTTTTACACCTAAAACTCCGAAACCAGATTCTACAAAGGTATTTTCATCTTCTGCTGCAAACAAATCATCTTCATCAATGTCATCACCCAAAAAGTCAATATTAGAAAAACCTATTATTCCAAATAGAGAGAAATTACCCAACTTACTTTTTCCAAAATCAAGATTAAAAGACACATCACTATAATTAGGTGCTGCAGAGGTTCCTCCTGCTCCTACTCCTAATAATCCTACTAAGGAATATCTTCCTGCTACTAAAAACGAACCGTTATTTTTACCTAACGGTCCTTCTGCCATTGCCTCGATTCCAGTAAAAATTCCAACTTGAGCGGTGTATTCATAATCATCTTTATTTCCTTTTCTAAAACCAAGATCAAATACACCTCCAATAGCATTTCCATATTCGGAAGGAAAAGCAGAGGTAATAAAATCAGAATTCTTTAGCATATTTGGGTTTAATGCTGAAACGGGTCCACCCGTAGTACCTAAAGTACTGTAGTGATTAGGACTAGGAATTGGCACTCCTTCTAATCTCCAAAGCAATCCTGTAGGCGAGTTACCTCTAATAACTACATCATTTCTACTATCATCAGGAGCCGATACACCTGCAAAATTGGCTGCTAGTCTACCTACATCACTCCTACCACCAGAAAAACGCGTTACCTCTTCCAAACTAAATTGCCGAGCAGATACCGAAGTAAGCTTATTGATTGCTCTGGATTTATTAGTATCTGAGGTAATAATCACCTCATCTAACCGATCAAAAGCCTCTGTAAGCGAAACATTCACCACAGCATCTTTTCCAGAAGTTACTACTATATTTGGTAAGGTTATCGATTCAAAACCAATATAACTTACTCTAATTATTTGTCTACCTAATGGTACATTTTCAAGGGTAAAATATCCATCCAAATCTGTAATCACGCCATTGATTTCATCTGTATTTAACAATTCTACGGTAGCACCTACTAAAGGAGTTTCTGATTGTTTATCAATGACCAATCCTTTTATAGTGCCAGTTTGCGCTTTCATAAAGGAAATACATAGTAATGTACATAATAGCATTATTTTTTTCATCTCTTTTATTTTTAGTCAGACAGAGTTTCTCATTAATCATCTTTATAGGTACTTGTAAAATGATTATTGTTTATTTCTTATCTTTTTGATTTTACTCAAATCTGCTAACTACTTCAGGATGAACAAAATTAAATTAGTAGAGTCGTCATTTTTACTTTTGAAGTGTATGAAACGTTCTTTGAAGCTGTTTTAAGGGCATGATCTTAGTCCATTTGCAGATAAAATGACTTTTACTACAATTCAGATCGTTTTTTGACAATTCGCTGAAAACGAATCTTCAATTTGATCCATTCTTACGTATCTTTAACTGTACTATTACATGCAATATGTTCAAAAAGACTACTTTAAAAAAATTAGGAATACGATTTATCATCATTAATGTGGTATACTTTTTAATAAAGCTTACCATAGTACATGATGAGAAAGATTCCATTTTTGATGCACCTGGTGTATTTTATTATAGTAGTGCTTTTTTCTTATTTATGCTTGCTTGGGAAAGCAATGATTGGTTGGTAAGAAGACAACAATCCAAAAATGGTGGTGGTCTTGATATAAAACAAGGCATACAGATATTACTAATTAATCTAGCAATATGTCTTCCGGTTTCTGCATTGATATATTATTTGGCCATTTTTCAATTTGATCAGATCTGTCAAATAGATGCTGCTGATCCTTGGCTACGATTTAGAATTGATTTCTTCAGAGCTGCGATTCTCGGATTTGCCCTCATTATTTTCAATTTGTTTTATCATTCTTTACAACAGAAAAAAGAAATGGAGAATAAGATGAATGATATGCAAAAAGAAATAATGACCTCTAAATATAAATCTTTGAAAAATCAGATCAGTCCTCATTTTTTATTTAATAGTTTAAACACCTTAACATCTTTAATGTATGAAGACAGAGATCTCGCTTCTGATTTTGTTTCCAGATTAGCAACCTGTTACCGATATATTTTAGATAATCGAGAAGAAGATCTGGTAAGTTTAGAAAAGGAACTTAATTTTTTAGATTCTTTTATCTTCATGATGAATGTAAGACACGAAGGCGCTCTTAGCATTACTACACATATATCAGTAAATCCCAAAGATTTTGTTATTCCGACGCTTTCTCTTCAAATGCTGGTAGAAAATGCTTTAAAACATAATTATTATTCTAAAGAAAAACCTCTTGAGATCACTATCATTTCTGTTGAAAACACCAGCTTAGTAGTACAAAACAATTTGCATGTTAGAAAAAGAAAAGAAGAATCCACTAAGTTAGGATTAAAAAACATTGAAAAGAGATATTCTTTTTATACAAACGAAAACATAAAAATAGAAACGGAGAATGGATATTTCAAAGTAACCATTCCTTTACTGCCAAAAAACATGAAAGATGTTTCTATTGTAAAAGTATCCTAAGATGAAAGCAGTAATTGTAGAAGATGAAAACTTTGCCTCTAAAAGATTAGCTTCTTTAATAGAAGAATTGGCTCCTGAAATTAACATCATAGGGCAAATCACATCTGTAGAAAATGGGAGGCAATGGTTCGAAGATAACCCAAAACCTGATTTGATATTTTTGGACATTCAGTTAAATGATGGATATGGTTTTGACATTTTAGATATGCTAGAAGATCATCCTCCTGTTATCTTCACAACTGCGTATAACGAATATGCTATAAGAGGTTTTAAGTATAATGGACTCGATTATTTGCTTAAACCTATTGATAAAAATGACCTAAACAACGCCTTAAATAAATATCGAAAATCTAAGTCTAACAACAATGGGATTTTTGATGAACAAAAACTAGCAAGCATCAAAAAACTATTCAATAAAGAATATAAAAAACGATTTATGATCAAGGTTGGTAATCAGTTTAACACGTTTAGTGTGGATGATATTGCCTATTTTAAATCAAACGAAGGGTTAATTTTTCTACACTCTCACACAGGACAACAATACCCTATCGAGTATTCTATTGATCAACTAGAAGAAATTCTTGATCCTGTTCATTTTTTTAGAATCAACAGAAAATTTATGATCTCTGTAAAGTCTGTTATCGAAATCCATAGTTACTTCAATAGCAGATTACTACTAAAATTAAAACCTCAGGAAGACGAACAAATTATTGTTTCTAGAGAAAGAACCTCAAATTTTAAAAAGTGGTTAGATCTCTGATATCATTAAAAATTATCAAAACATGGACACCAAAAAAGTATTATTAACAGGAGTAACTGGTTTTTTAGGATCACACACTGCAATCCAACTATTAAATAAAGGCTATAAAGTAATTGGTACACTTAGGAATTTAGATCGCGTTTCAGAGATTAAAGAGGTTATAGCCCAAAACACCGAATATATTGATAATTTAGAATTCGCTGAGGCTGATTTATTAGATGAAGAAGTATGGTGTGATCTCGTTAGCGAAGTTCAGGATATTATTCATATCGCTTCTCCTTTTCCTAGAGAACTCCCCAAAAACGAGGATGATCTTATTATACCTGCAAAAAACGGTACATTACATATTTTAAAAGCAGCTTCAAAACATGGATTAAGAAGAGTTGTTCTTACCTCATCATCTGGAGCTATTATCTATGGGAAAGATAAAGACAACAGGAAAAGTACATTCGATGAAAACAACTGGACAGATATTCATAACAGGTTAGATTCCACACCATATTTTAGAAGTAAAACAATTGCAGAAAAAGCTGCTTGGGAATTTATTAAACAGGACACAAGTGGATTAGAATTAACTACTGTATGTCCAGGCGCTATTTTAGGACCGATACTAGAGAAAGATTTTGGGACTTCTGCCAATATTGTGATTAAAGCTTTAGATGGTAGCTCTCCAGCAATTCCAAGAATTGGTTTTGATATGGTGGATGTTAGATCTGTAGCGGATTTACACATAAAAGCTTTGGAAGCTCCAGAAGCTGCAGGAGAACGATTTGTATGCTCAGCAGGATATATGACTTTTAAAGAAGTGGCTAATATTCTAAGAGAAAACTACCCAAACAAAAAGGTTCCTAAATTTACCTTACCAGATTTTGCTGTTCGTCTATTTTCTAATATCGATAAAACTATCAAACCTATTTTAATAGACTTAGGTACTGAACGAAAGGTGAGCAACAATAAAGCTATTAAACTGTTAGATTGGAAACCAATACCTGTAAAAGAAGCTATTTTAGCATGTGCAGAAAGCGCTATAAAACTCAGTTTAGCGTAATATGAAAAAAGGTATTAGAATTCTATTTGTACTATGCTGTATTCTCATTGGTCTATATCCTTCTTCTTATTTTATACTACATCGAGAGTTTGGTCTACTCAGTACTAAAGACCCAAAACTGCTTTTAGATCTCGCTTGGAATATTTCTTTTTATTTTCATATTATACTTGGCGGAATTGCTCTATTAACGGGTTGGATACAGTTCAGTGAAAAAATTCGTATAAGTAAAATCAAATTACATCGCTTTTGTGGAAGAGTCTATGTCATATCTGCATTACTTAGTGGTTTAGCAGGAATCTATATAGGTTTTTTTGCAACAGGTGGTATAATAGCTTCGTTAGGTTTTATTAGTCTTGGAGTACTATGGATCCTATTCACTTTTATTGGATTTAGCCATATTCGACAAGGGTTAATGGACACCCATAAAAAATATATGTATTATAGCTTTGCATGCTGTTTTGCTGCAGTTACTTTAAGAATATGGTTACCTCTACTTACGCTATCATTTGGTGATTTTATAGTTGCGTATAAAATTGTTTCCTGGTTATGTTGGGTTCCTAACTTAGTAATTTCTCACTTCCTAATACGTAATAATGATCTTAGAAATAGTACGATTCGCAAATCTATACACTTATGATCTTCAAATGTTTATAGGATTTTTCCTTCATAATCTTACGGGAAAATCTCACAAAATTATACACATACAAGGCATACAACTTTATAATTAATTTAGTAATTTAGTGATTCACAAATTAAGATGAGTTGTTCATACTCATTTATCTCTCACTCAAACATTTATATAATTACATTTTAGGGCTTAGCATAATAAATTGCTGAATATAAATTAGTATTAATATAAAACGTCCCCTATGAAACTAATTTTACTATCCCTATTTACCAGTGTTTTTGCCATTGGTGAACCTAAAACCAAATTAGTTGCCAATGTAGAAGGAATATTTATTACTTCTACGGATCCTATTTCTGGAAGAACTTTAATGATAGAAGAAGATGAATATTCTGTTTGGGTATACTTACTAAACAAAGATAAACAAGGAATTGATTTTGATGGTTTTCTTTGTTCTGTAGTAGATCCCGAATCTATAACTATAAGTCCGCAAGAGGCTACCAAAAATGGAAATGCTCCGCCATTAACTACAAACTACGCTAATAAATATAGCTATATTAAAAATTTAAAATCAAAGGATATCAAAATCTATTGGAAGCAAAATAGAGTTGAAATCAAATTGAAAAAAGAAATTTATCTTATCATGGATTTACAAGACAAGATAAGTTACTCGAAAGCATTATCCCAGGACTGTTACTACGGAAACAGCTTATAAATACCAAAAACGCCCTCTAGTTTAGAGGGCGTTTTACGTAACATTAACTAACTAACTTAAGTCTCACAACTTATGAAATTTCTATAAAGCGCTTTGGCTGTACTTTTGCTTCTTCTTTTTTAGGAAGTTTTACCGATAATATTCCACTATCATAAGAAGCTATAATCTCCGTAACATTAACAGTATCCGGTAAATTAAATGATCTCTTAAATGTGCTGTAACTAAATTCTTTTCTAGTGTAAGAATCTTTTTCTTCTTTTACTTCATTTTTCTTTTCAGAAGAAATCGTTAACACTTCGTTGTCTAATTCGATATTAAAATCTTCTTTTACTAATCCTGGCGCTGCTAACTCGATAACAAATTCGTTATCATTTTCCTGCACATTAACAGCTGGTGTATTGAATCCTATTTTGTGTTCGTTAACACTGCCTCCAAACCAATCAGTATTAAAAATATCATCGAAAATAAATGGTAATCTGTCTGTTCTTTTTATTAAACTCATTGTATTTTATTTTTTAAGTTATTCTAGATTTAAATTCGATATGTATATAGCAAAATGGATTCCATTACATTTTTTATGTCATTTTGTCATTTATACAATATACAAAACTGACTTTTTGTCAATTTTATATTGTTTTCTGTGACAAAACCGCATAAAAAAACCTTCAGATGATCACTGAAGGTTAGCTATAAGAAGTTTATTTTTCCTCTCTAGTTATAGAATCTCGAAAAAATAGCAATCAATTCATTCGGAGGAATCACCTTATTTGGATACTTATGCATTTCTTTTAAAACGGTATCAATAGCTTCTGCCCTTAATCCCATATGCAATCCCATTTCTCTTATTTTATCTATTTCTGCAGGATTGGTTTCCTGATCAACATTCATTAACAACACCAACCTATGAAACTGAAGTATTCTCTGGGATTCTGGCTGCAAGTTCTTTTTCTCTGCATTGTTTCTTACCAAATACCCTATTTCCTCTTCGGTAACATCCAATTGCGAAGCTACAGCCAATATAAAATTATACTCCTCATCTTTAATTTCTTTATCCGCTTTTGCAAACTCAATCATCTCTGATAACAAACTCAATTTCTCCTCCTTGGTATACATATATTTTCTAAAATTTAAAGAGTACAAATATCTTATAAACATATTTGTTATGAAACATAGAAGGATATCTTTTTTGAAGTCAATTAAAAAAGTACCTTTGTCCTATGGGTTTAACAAACAATGATATTTTTAAGAAATTACGAGTAGCTCACAAACTACGTGATGATGAAATCGTAAAAATTTGTGCTTTGGTTGATTTTAAAGTTTCCAAAAGCGAATTGGGTGCTATTTTTAGAAATGAGAACCACCCAAAATATATGGAATGTGGAGATCAAATTCTACGTAATTTTCTCAATGGACTTATTATTCATTTACGAGGTCCTATGCCCGAAAAAAAACCAAAGCCTCCTTCTTCTCAATAATACAAAGTAATAGCAACTTATGAAATAAATGCTTAATTTGTGTATCTCAATGCTATCAATAAACTCAAACATACACCAATTAAGTATCTATGCTAACAAAACAGGAAAAGCAAACATTCCGAGAAGAATTATTTAGACATTTAGACGGAATAACTATCGCTCCAGTAGCGTATTCTCTTCTAAAAAATGGTCTTACAGATTACATTCTTGATCATTCTAAATTATCAGTAGTAGAAATCTCAGAACATTTTAAAGGCAATTCGGGATATATTAATGTAGCCCTTAGAATGTTATCTTCACAAGGATGGTTAGACTATACTATCATAGATACTATTCCCTTTATTTCTGTAAACGAAAATACCAAAATAGCCTTTGAACATTTCAAATTATACGAAGGTGTTGTCGATCTCCTGGCATATTCAGGAAAGTTTCATCATCGAAAATTCGAATTAGAACCTTTCCGTAAACTCGAGAATCTATTTCAGGAATTTAAAAACTCCTTTAACATTCGACTTTCCGAAGATGAGACTACCAAAACTATACAAAAACAAATCCTAAAACACATCGAAGGAATTCTAGTTGGTCCTACTATTGTTCATTTAGGTATGGGAGGTATGTTTCATAAATACTTTATGGAAGCTTCCTTCAGTGCAGATGAGTACCATAAGTTTCCAGAAAGCTTTGATACGATCCTTACATTTTTAGCGAATTTAGGATGGTTTAGTAAAAATAATGACAATTACACTTTTACCAATAAAGGTTTATTTTTTGCTAAAAGAGCAACTGCCTATGGAGTAACGGTTTCTTATATCCCAATGTTTCGACAAATGGATCAACTGCTATTGGGAGATCCAACTATTTTATGGAATACTGAAAAAGATACCGATGAAACTCATGTAGATCGAGAAATGAACGTCTGGGGAAGCGGCGGTGCCCATTCTACTTATTTTAAAAAGATCGACGAAATTATTATTCGTTTATTTAATAAACCTCTAGATGAACAGCCTAAAGGGATTCTAGATATGGGCTGTGGTAATGGCGCTTTTTTAATTCATCTTTTTGACATTATTGCTACCAAAACCTTAAGAGGGAAACATCTCGATGATCATCCTTTATTTTTAGTAGGTGCAGATTATAATAAAGCCGCGTTAAAAGTCACACGAGCAAACCTCATCCAGGCGGATATCTGGGCCAAGGTAATCTGGGGTGATATTAGTGATCCTGATCTATTAGAAAAAGATCTAAACGAAAATTATAAAATTGCCCTCAAAGACTTACTTTCTGTAAGAACCTTTTTGGATCATAATCGAATTTGGAGCGAACCTCTCGCTCAGTTAGATAATCCAAGTCTATCAACTGGAGCATTTGCTTATAGAGGAAAATTATTATCTAATAACGATGTGGAAAGAAATCTAAAAGATCATTTCAAAAAATGGGAACCTCATATTGCGAAATTTGGGCTTATTGTTATAGAGCTTCATACAATTCCGCCAGAAATAACCTCGAAAAACATAGGACGAACTGCCGCTACTGCTTATGATGCAACTCATGGTTTTTCTGATCAATATATTTTAGAAATAAGTTCTTTTCTAAAAATTATAAATGAAGTTGGTTTGCATAGTCATCAGGATTATTTTTCTAAATTTCCGGATTCAGACCTTGCTACGGTAAGTATTCATTATATTACTGGAAAATAAAAAATCCCGGGTGATGAATCCGGGATTTTAACTTTATACTATTTACTATCTAAGAAGCAACTACTCTCACTGGCATTGTATAGAATTTAACACCCGTTGCAGGTTTAGCTTCTAACTTCTGATAGTTTAATCTGCTCTTAATAAAACCTTCTACAATATTGCTATCAGAATCTACAGATAACACTACAATTTCACCTTTGTTGTTTAAGGTAAAGGTAACGCTAGCTTCGATTTCATCTTCCACCTTGAAAGATGGATTTTCTAACAATTCTTTAATTTCGCTTGTGAAATTAGTTTCTGATTTTGTTGGTTTTGTACTCGCGCTTGCAACACTACTGATTGCGAAAGCCACTGCTAACAGCATAACATTTAATTTTTTCATTCTATTCGTTTTTATTGATTTATGTTTATAAGACGACCAGAAATCAAAGATTGTTACACTACTAAAACATCTTTAACAGCAGATTAACAAACTAACGAATAACAGTTTGCGGAATTTTCAACCTAATAAAGACACATCCTTTACCGATCATAAAGGGTCTGCAATAAAAACCTATGAAACTATTATTTTGCAGCAATTACATTATAAAATAATTGCAAACTTGATTATTTTAAATTTTGATTAACAAAAACAACAAATTGTAAAAAGTATATAAACAAGGAAAGTCGTTTTAAACTCACTTTTTTATAAAATTTACTTTAGAAAAAAATGCATGACTTACATTGAGTGAATAAAATAAACAATTAAGCTGCCTGCTCAAAAGCGATATAATTGATCAATCTACCTTTCTTATCACGTACTGGATATCCTTTAATATGACATAAATAGGTAGATCTATCTTTCTTGTAATTTACAATAGACACCTCGAAAGGTTCTTCATTGTCAATCGCTTGTCTAATAGTTTTAGAAATGGTGTGGTCAGTTTGCTCACCCTGAAACATTTTAGGAGAATTTCCAATCACTTCCTCTGGAGTATAACCACTCATTTTTTCAATATTACGAGTAGCATACACGATTTTAAGTTCTGGATTTGTAATTACAATAACAGATTTATTATGAACTAATTCATTATGGTATACGTTTTCGAAATCCCATTTCTTGGTAATCTTGTTTAGGTTGTCAAGATCGTTTTTAAAGTTTTGTAAAAACCAATTGTGTTCACTATAAAATTCCCAACTCGTAAGTGGCAAAATAAAAGACGGGACAGCATTATAATACTCTGCCATCATATTGTCGTATCCTTCGAACTCCTTCATAATGTTGGTTTTGAGCAAATGTATTGATTTAATTAGGATTAATTAATTGAACAAAAGTTAATTATACAAGTAAACAAACGTTAAATACTATATAAATTACCACTTAAACTGCAAAGTAGCATACCAAGTTAAAGGCTCTGAAGGAATAATTCCTGGTCCTGGATATCCAGTAGCTCTTTGTGTAAAATAACTTTCATCTAACAGATTATTAATACCTGTTTCTAGTTTAAACATTTTATAGGTATATGATAATGAAAGGTCTAAAATTGAATATGCTGGTATTGTTCCTATAATACCATTTCTACTGTCTCCATCTAAGGCTGCAGAAGCATTAGAAACATCTGTAAACTGCTCGGAAACATAAGTATACTGAAGACTAGAAAGAAAATTCTTGTAACCGAATTTCAATCCTGTTTTAAGATTCACCTCTGGTATAAACTCTACTTTATTACCTTCTACACCAGCAAGATCCGATGCAGTATACTCGGATGTGGTTAATGAAGTATTAGCAAACAAACTCAATCTGTAATTCTCATTATCAGCAGAGAACGTATTCCAAATATTCCAATCCACAAAACTCTCCAGTCCATAAATAAAAGCATCTCCAATATTTCCTCTTACGCGCTCTGCTCTATCATTAAACACAATACCAATTCTATCATCATACACTAACCCAAAAACACTTATATCATAAGATAGCATATTGTTTAATCTACCTCTAAACCCAACGTCCGCCGTAAACCCTTCTTCATCTCCAATATTAGGATCTACCCTAAAAGTAGGACTCACCACTCTAATATCACTAAATGTAATAGATCTATAATTCTGTGATACATTTGCATATATTTCTAAAGAGTTATTTAATTTATAACTAGATCCTATTCCAAAAAGAAAAAAAGATCTTTCCAAATCTCTATTATCGGTTTCTTCTGTATTAGAAATTGGATTTCCAGCATTATCAAATATTACGTTATTAAAACTTCCTTCACTTTCTGTTTTAATATATTCAAATCTAAATCCTGGCGTAAGAGACAACTTATCTGAAAATTTAAATATGTTCTCTCCAAAAACCGATGCATTTAAATTTGGAAAATCAAAAGAAGATTGATTTGGGTAATCTGGAAAAGTTTCATCTTGGAAATTAAAATCTGGTCCTGACCCAAGTCCTCCAGATCCTTGTCTGGAATCATTCAAAGCCTGATAATATTTTGATCCTATTAAGAATACAGACTCTGTATCCAATAAACTATACCTAGTTAACAATCTAGCCTCTGCACCCCAATTTTTAAAATTGTCTACGATAAGATCTCTGGAGTTTACAAAATTACCCTCTCCATCTACTTCATCTACGTCTGTAATAGGATTTGTATTTAAACTCCCTGGAATTCCTCTAAAACCAACAGCAGATCTAGACGCATCTAATCCAAATAGATTAATGCTAAAATCCGTCTTATCCGAAAATTGATGCTCTAACTTTAAGGAAAATAACTTCCAATTAACATCAAACCAATTTCTAGTTCTATTACTAAACGTAGGATCTATATTAAACTGGGTATCCGTTAAACCGCCAGGTTGCTGCGCTAAATAATCTAAATACGTAAACTCACCAATTAATTTAGTTCTATCAGAAAATTGATATCCCAAATGCGCATAAACATTTTTAGAATCAAACTCGGAATTAGGTCTAAAACCATCTCCTCTTTTGTAATTAAAATAAGTGTAGTAACTAAACTTACCAACGGTGCCACCTAAACTATTAAAACTAGTAAACAAATTATAAGAGCCTAATGTTTGTCGAGAAATCAATTCGATCTTTTTATTCTGATTTGGTTTCTTCATTTTAAAATTCAACAAACCACCAAACTGCGTACCATATTGAAGCGAAGCAGCCCCACGAACAACCTGTATTTCCTCAATAGCCTCTGCAGGGGGTGTGTAGTAACTTTCTGGATAGCCTAATACATCTGCACTAATATCATATCCATTTTGTCGTGTATTAAAATTAGAAGTACGATTAGGATCCAATCCTCTACCACCAATATTTAGCTGTAATCCACCAACACTATTTTCATAGATATTCAATCCTGCTACTTGTGCATAAATCTGTCTAGTATTATTGGATGCTAAATTACCTTGTACATTACTTAATAAAACTACCTCACTTTTTTTACCTGCGTAAATAGCCGTACCTTCTACTGGTTTTAATTGTTTGAGTCCAAAAACTTTTTCTCTACGTTGCGTAATTACCACTTCTGACAATTCTTCTCCTAATGGTTGTAAAACCAGACTAATTTCAACATTATCAGAAACGGTAATTTGTCTTTCTAAAATTTCATAATCAAAGCTAAAAACAGATAGGTAACAAACCCCTTGTTCTACATCATTAAGTTCAAAACTACCATCGCTTCTAGTAACTGTTTGATCACCGTTGGATCTATTATAAACCTCAGCTCCCTGAACAGGTTGGTTATTTTGATTTTTTACAACCCCTTTAATACTATACTGCCCCGACACAATAGTTGTTATAAGTAAAAAAAAGACAACTACTTTACAATCCTTTAATTTCATCCTTAAATGGAATAATCCATGTTTTATGTTTAAATGACTCTTTTTGTTTTCCCAGATCCACATTAGGATCGATATATTGAGTACTTAACCGACCGTTAAGCGCTACGTAACTTTCTACAAATATTTGCACATTTTGGTGCCCTTGTTTTTCGAAATGTGCTTTTAGATAATGCGCATACTCCAAAATAAAATCAGGCTGGGTTGCCATTTGTTTTTGCTGAAATGCGGTTAAAAAATCATCATTATCCACATAAAATCGTTTGCCTGTTTCAGCATTCACAATTTTAAAATTAGCATATCCTGCTTTTTCCATAAGCATTACTCTCCAAGAAAAACGATACCCTTCTTCGGTCCAAAATAGTTCTCCTGGATATAGTAAAAATCGAAACGGCAAAAGTAATTGAATCACAAAAAACAACCCTAGTATAGTGGTAATTATTTTAGTCTTATTTTGAGTAAAAACCAGAGATATATTACTATCAAAATAGTCTTTATTTATCTTCATTATTTTAGATATCCAACCTAATATTCTATGGTGTACTTGTGCCCCAAAAAAAATGGTAGCTCCAACAATCATAATATAGGGGAACATACCTATCGGAAAAAGTACTCTGGTTAAAACATGAAAAATAACAACTAGACCAAATGCCACAACTCTAGTTTTTCTAAATAGTAAAAGAAATGGAATAGTAAGATCATAGATCGCACCAGAATAACTAAATACATAATGCATCCATTCTTGCTGCATTAAATCTCCAATTAAAGGAATGTCATACTTAGAAGGAAGCCAAATTTTAAGAGGCATCGCACGTACTAACCAGTCCGAATTGAGTTTTGCCAAACCTGCATAGAAATACACAATTCCTATCAGTAATTTTAAGGCATCTATAGTCCAAACGGGTACTTTCTGAAAAGACTTTCCTTTTATTTTAGCATCAAGTGAATAGTATGCATTTGCCGGTAAAAAAATTAGTAAGAAACTAAGAATGCTTATAAAATAGTAGTGATTTAGATAGGTGGTCTTATCCATCAACTCTATATAAGTAAAACTTAAAAAAAAGGTAATAATTGCTACTCTATATTGATATCCTAGCATTACACAAATACTAGCTATAGCACAAACACCAAAAATAAGATATGTATAATTACCGATTGGCTTTATAAAATCCAATCCATAGTATGAAAAGAAAAAAGTAGGCTTGATATACAATTTATCTATCCACCCATAACTCCAAAAACGAATAATACTGATCAACATCATTAACCCAAAAAAAATACGAAAGACTGCAAGTGGTGCAGCCTCTGTATATTTTTTTAAATATTCGTTTCGTCGATATATCATACAATACTGAAGATAAATTTAATCTCCATCGGCATCTACAAAATCAACATTAACCGATATTGCCTGAAGCATATCTACTTTGATCAATACAACGTTCTTTTGTAATTCATCATAAGTATTAAGCATCAAACTATTATTTGTCCTTACTTGTTCAGAGAAATCATTATTTAAATTAGTAGCTGTCGTTCTTGCAACGTTAAACTGATTATTGATCAAAGTACTTAGATCTTCTCCATCTTTAATGGAATTAAGAAAATCTAAATACGTTTTAAGACTTTGTCCTGTTGTACTACTTGTAAAATGCTCTCCGTTAAAAAAGTCCTGAAGGGCATCCAGATTAGCATTGAATAGCATTTTCGAAATATCTCCCTTATAAAACCCTTCTACTCTATCTTCCAGCGGAGATCCAGAAAATACTCCTGCAGGAATACCTACTTTCCCAGCCCTTAGATGCTTTTCATAATGAAAAATAAAATCGTTTACAATTCTATCAACCGAACTAGTAGCAGAAGATCCGCTATTATTCACAAAAGTATCTCTATAATTGGCAGTCCAATCAGTAACCACCTGAGATGTTAATGCATCCATTCTATTTACTAAATTGGTAAGATATTCTTTATAATCAGCACCTGCAGTAGCATCGGTAAAAACTCCAACGATATTAGTATCCGAATCAGAAACACCATTTATTAAATAATCTAAAGCACCAAATCCTTGTTCATCCTGCTGGCTAATAGAAGAAAGATCATAAGAACCAGAGGAGATATTACTTTCTATATTAGCTGTATTTACTGGGTACACATTCATGAAATTTCTGAAAGATATAGCTTCAGCCATTCCAATTTCATACATGCTTACCGATTGCCATGAAGTGTATGCTGTTAACCAAGCTTCTCTTAAAGATACCAGATTAGCTTCATCTGTGGTAGTTACAAAATCTGATGTAGCAGTTTTTAGCGCTGTCATATCAGAGGAAAAATTTTGATATGCAGGAACTATAATATTATCTGCTATATTTTCTAACATCGCTTCTCTATCAAAATTATCAACAGTTCCTCCTTCATCATCACTAGACGAACAGGCAACTACAAAAAGAGCTAACACGAACGCTGACAAAAACAAATACTTCCTCATCTTATTTTTATTTATTCTTAATAAATCTGTGCAAATGTAAAAAAAGAGGTCGAAATGTTATTCACCTTTCGCCTCTTTTTTTCATAATTTATGAATTGTTTAGTTCGTACTACCTGCTTGAGCAACTGTAAAACTAAATTTAGCAGCGATAGTATCTGACAATGAATCCAATGTTGTTGGAGTTACATCCCATAAACCATTAGTCGCTCCCATTAATTGGTTCAACAATACTTCAACCTCTGTTTTACTAAAATAAGGTTGATTAGTAGCAGGATTTTGGGTAAACTGAAGACTATAGATAAAACCAAATCCTTCAGATAAATCGTGGAAAACACTTGCGTAATCAACTGTTCCAGCTTCTAGACCATTTTTACCTTGCTGTAAATAGTATACTGCTCTGATTCCGATAATCTCAGAAACTTTTTCTTTTACAATAGCTGCTTGTGCATCTCTAACTGTATAATTCTTAGCTACGATAGCTGCTCTACCTAATTTAAGTGCATCATAAATCTCTGCTGCGATTCCTGCAAAATCGGGATCCCCTTCTACTCTACCTATATATTTATTAAGGAAACTATCCGCATCCCCAATAGTTGGGTTTGGATTTGCTGGATCTGCAGACGCACCGTATAGATACCCATATGCTTCATCCCATTTATGTTCCATAGTAGTATATACTTGACCATCAGCTACTACTCCATTATCATTATTAGCAATATTATCTGCTTCATCCAAAACAGCAGTACCTAAATAATTATTTAATGCCTGATCTGTCATTAAAGCTCCTATCAAACTTTTTGTAAAAGCTTGATCGTATTCTAAACCTTTCGCATTTACATAACGCTCAGATCCTCCACCAGCTTCTTGCAAAACACCAGCATTTCCAGCAGTTGCTGTTACTGCCCAATTAGGAAACACCTCATCAATCTGTCCTTTGATCCAGGCATCAAAATCCGCTTTAATTTCTGCTGCATCTGTAGCATTAGAAGAAAAATAGTCTCTAGAAGCAGCTGTTTTATTTCTTACGCTCTTATCAGACGCATTTAGCGCAGCATCCTCGAAATCATCCGCATTTTCCTGATGATCAAACATCGCATCCACAATAGCTTCTGTAGTAGTTGTATTTTTAAACTGACCTATAATAGCTTCTGCCATTGCTATTCTGGTAGTTTGTCCGCTAAAGCTTACTGTACTTTGTCCATCACGTTCAAAAACATAGGTTGCAGGCGCTTCTACCTGAACAACAGGGGTATTGTCATCATCGGAAGAACAAGAAGCAAAAACTATCGCTCCTGTTACACATATAACTTTAGTTAGATTTTTAATTTTCATTGCTTTTTATTTAGACTTAATTCAAATAGTTAATGAGGTGCAAATATATCCATACAGAAATATTCTACAAACTTTATTTGTAATAAATCTAAATAAATTTAAAGTTTTAACAATTTCGTAAAACTAGGCAGGAATTTTAATAGTATTTTAAAAGCTAATACTAATCTGTACTATATTTCTTTCGCAGTGCTGTAACCCAATTGATTAGCAACTCTTTTTCTTGATCTTCTAAATTTCCATGAGTCCAAGTATAAGATGGTAAAGGCATTTCACCTTCCTCTACTTCTTCGATCAACTCTTCTAATTTATGATCCTTCTTTTTATCTGAATACGTTTCCCACTCTGAAACATTGAAATGTTCCTTTCCTTCATCTACATGATTCGCTAACCAATATGATACAGGAGCAATGTTAGCATACCAAGGATAAATAGTTTGGTTACTATGACAATCGTAACAATTACTCTTTAAAATCTCTTGTATCTCTGAAGTGGGTTTGGTTTCAATTTCAAAATAAGCAACAGATTCATAGCCAGACTCATTTCTATCAGGGCGAATAAATTGAATAATTACTAATATAACAATTAAAGCTAGCCCTAGTTTTTTTAAGATGTTTTTCATTTCTGTGTGTTAGTTAATGGTATTTAGTAAATATCTTGGTTGCTTCATTATGAGAAGCTTCAAAACTCATTGTTTTTATATTCGTATCAGCTTTGGCTGTTGTAAAATAAGACAACATTCTTTCGGTTGGCATATTTCCTGTTAACTCATCTTTTGCCATTGGACATCCTCCAAATCCTTGAATTGCTCCGTCAAATCTTCGACAACCAGATTTATAAGCCGCATCTACTTTTTCGAACCATGTTGTTGGAGTTGTATGTAAATGAGCCCCAAACTCGATATCCGGATACTTAGGAATTAGATTAGAATACAGATACTCAATAGTCTCTGGATTAGAGGTTCCTACGGTATCAGAAAGCGATAAAATTTTTACCCCCATATGACTTAACTTCTCTGTCCACTCTCCTACTATTTCGACACTCCAGGGATCTCCATAAGGATTTCCAAATCCCATAGACAAATACGCTACTACTTTTTTATTAGCCTGATCCGCAAGATTAAGAATTTCTTGTAATGTTTCTACTGACTGCGCTATTGTTTTATGCGTGTTACGCATTTGAAAATTTTCAGATATAGAAAAAGGATATCCTAGATAATTTATTTCTTTATGCTGCACTGCATCTTTTGCGCCTCGCACATTAGCTATAATAGCCAACAATTTACTTTCAGTTGTTGAAAGATCTAATTTAGAAAGTACTTCTGCAGTATCTACCATCTGGGGGATCGCCTTTGGAGAAACAAAACTTCCAAAATCTATCGTATCAAATCCACATCGTAATAAAGATTGGATGTATTGCACCTTTTTATCTGTTGGAATAAAATCCTTAATGCCTTGCATGGCATCCCTTGGACATTCAATAATTTTTACTTTTTCAGTCATTTAAGAGCTTCTGTCTAAAAGAAATTCAATTAAGAGTATAAAAATATGATTATTTTTCAGAAAACATGATAAAAATTCCAATTCCAACAAAGACTACAATCTGCATCCATTTTAAAAACACTCCAATTTTAGAACTCCCTTTTATATTATTGGAAATATAACCTGCCATAACTGCAATTCCTCCGAAAACAATAAATGACACTAGAATAAACAGAAACCCTAATACATAAAACTGTATTACATTACTTAATTCATCACTGAATAAAAAACCTGGAAAGAAAGCTAAAAAGAAAATTGAAACTTTAGGGTTTAATACGTTCATGATAAATCCCTGTTTAAATAATTGACCTAAACTTTTCTTTTCTATGTTGCTTGAAGAGAATTGCAATGAAGCGTTACTTCTCCAAACTTTATACGCCAAAAAAAACAGATACAATGCTCCCGCCAGTTTAATCACAAAAAATAAGACTTCGCTTTGTTTAATAATCACAGAAACCCCAAAAGCAACTAATGTTGTATGGACTAAACATCCTGTCATTAAACCCATCACAGTTGCAATTCCATATTTTTTGCCATTTACAATACTTTGCATTAATACATAAATATTATCTGGTCCAGGAGAAATAGATAACGCGAATGTCGCTATGATAAATGCATATAAAATTTCAAAATTCATCGAATACTCTGTAAGTTTTTGATTCAAAAAACGACATCTCAAAAATATACATAATCGGTAAAACAAATTAGGGTTATTCTTAATTCAACTGTTTAGCATATATAACACAATCATTTTAACCAATAACCACACAAATGAAAAAGCTTATACTCCAACCTATTTTCTTATTATTTTGTTTTTATTCTTTTGGTCAGACTACAACAGCTACCTATGATATTATTTTTACCAGTAATTGGGAAGCACATGGAACGCTTCCTGGTAGTGCTCACTTTACAGAATTGGTAGGAGCCACCCATAACACCAGTATTACTTTTCTAGAAATGGGAGGTTTGGCTACTCCGGGAATTGAACAAGTCGCAGAAACAGGAGGTTTCAGTATTTTTGAATCTGAAGTTAATGCTGCTATCAATGCAAATAATGCAGATCAATTTATAGAAGGTCCGGATTTATTTTTTAATGGACCAGAAAGAACGATTACAATAAGCGATGTTACAGTAAGTTCTGATTATCCATTAGTAAGTTTAGCATCTATGTTAGCTCCAAGTCCTGATTGGATGATTGCAGTAAATAGTGTTTCTCTAATTGATAATGGAGGACAATGGATTCCTGAAATTACCATGGATTTATTTACTTATGATGCAGGAACAGAAGAAGGAAATGGTTACAGTTTAAATAATAATCCTACCAATCCACACGAACCTATTTCTTTGGTGAATCACACGAATACCCCTTTAATTAACGAAAGAATTGGAACCATTGTTTTTACTCAAAAACAACTCAACGTTCAAGACTTCAATAATCAAAAAGAAGAAATAAAAATCTCTCCTAATCCAAGTGACGGTAATATATCTATACTAACTGGAAAGGTATCTAACATTAAAGAAATTGAGATATACAACGTACTTGGGAAACAAGTGAGGCGTTACGATTTCAAAAACAGCAACAATACTATCAACCTTGATTTAACTAATCTAAACTCTGGAATATATCTTGTACGTTTATTTACTGAAGCTGGACGAATAGAAACCCAGAAAATTATTCTTAAGTAATATTTTATAATCCTTTTGCTATTACAGCTTTATTGATATCTCTTATCAATTTAGGTCCTTCATAAATAAAACCAGTATAGATCTGTACCAAGCTTGCACCTGCTTCCATTTTTTCTATGGCATCGTTAGCGTTATGGATTCCTCCTACTCCAATAATCGGAAATGATCTATTACTTTTATCTGATAAATATTTGATTACAGCAGTACTTTTATCTTTAATAGGTTGTCCACTTAAACCTCCGTTCCCTATTTCCTCCAGTCTTGTTTGAGAAACTTTTAATCCTTCTCTAGAAACAGAAGTATTACTTGCAATAACACCATCTAGTTTTGTTTCTTGTACCAGTTCCACAATTTCATCTAACTGATTTGTGTTTAGATCTGGTGCGATCTTTAATACAATAGGTTTCTGCGAATCAAAAGTTTTATTTTTCTTTTGAACCGCTTCAATCAATTCTACTAAATAGTCCTTATCGTTTAGTTTGGCATGACTGCTTACATTAGGACAACTTACATTTAGAACAAAATAATCTACATAAGGATGTAAAGCTTCAAAACATTGTAAATAGTCTTTCGTATAATCTTCTGGAGCGGTATCAGTATTCTTACCAATATTTCCTCCAATAATAAGCTTCCCTTTGTTTTTCTTTAATTGAGTGATAGCAGCTTCAAGTCCTTCATTATTAAATCCCATTCGATTGATGATACCTTTATCTTCCTTCAATCTAAACAATCTCTTTTTAGGATTTCCAACTTGTCCTCTTGGAGTAACTGTGCCTATCTCGATAAAACCAAAACCAAAATTAGCTAATTCATTATACAACACAGCATTTTTATCGAACCCAGCCGCTAATCCTACTGGATTCTTAAATGTTAATCCAAAAATCTCTCTATGTAATCCAATGCCCTTTACAAAATATCTAGAACGAATTAAGGAAGAAACGAAAGGAAGTCGAGAAATGAATTTTATCAAACTAAACGTAAAGTAGTGTACTTTTTCTGGATCGAATTGAAATAGAATTGGACGAATTAGTGTTTTATACATTCCAATATGGTTTTGGCTGCAAAAATACGGGTTACAAAAATTCTAGCATACAAAAATTGAAGTTTTGTGATGATATTAGATCTATATGAAGTATTCAGCTTAAAAAAACACCAATATGAATTTAATAACAATCCACCAACAATCTTTGATCATCTATAAGGTCATCCAGTGTTACCTCCGAATGTTTTTCCAAGATAGTTTCCAATAGTTCGAATACTCCCTTTTGCATATTTAGAGATCCACAAATCATAATAACTCCTTCATTTTTAATAACATCAATTAGGACATCTCTTTTTTCATGTATCAAATCTTGCACATACTGTTGTTCATTCTCCTTAGAATATGCAATATGAGTCGAATCCGATTGTGCTATATTTGCCCCTACAAAACAGTTATACATATTCAGTGATTCCTTTGTTCTCACTCCCCAAAAAAGATCTGTTCTAAGGTTTCTATTTCGAATCACCCCTAAAAATGGTGCTACACCTGTACCATTAGCTATTAAAATGACCTTTTTACTTCTTTCGGGTAAATGAAACTTCGTATTAATTTGAACTCTAGCTTTCAGAGTATCACCTATGTTAAGTGTACTCAGATATGTTGAACAAACACCTCGTTCATGCTTTTTTACACTTAATATAATATCAGAATCCAATTTTCCTATGGAATAAAGTCTCTCCATGACACTTTCATTAGGAATAACTGCTAACAAATCCCCTGATTTATAAGTAATCGAAGGGTCAGTAGCTCGTAGTTTTAATAAAAAAGTGTTGTCTTTGTTAATTTCCGTTTTATCAACAATCTTGAAAGAATCATATTTCGGTATATTATACTCTTCATAATTTTTTGAATCAAACAAGATTCCTTCTTTATTGCTCCACTTTTTCATCCACTCTTTAAAATCCTGAGTAGACTTATTATTTATTTTTTGTAATGGAAGTTCAGTAGTAAATTTAGGGTGCAAAGTAAGCATATCGTAGATGTCTTCAGCATATTTGCAAAAATCTTTATATGCTAAAGATCCCATACCCACAACAGAAAACTTGAGTTGTTGCAAAGGCTCTATTTCTTTAAATAAACAACTAAACTTTCTTGCATTCGTTGGAGCTTCTCCTTCTCCATAGGTAGCCGTAATAGCAATAACATGTTTTGCACGTTTGTAAGTGGCATAAGCGTTTAATTCTGAAACAAATACCGTCTTTCCCAGAACAGTCAATGCATTTCTCAACAAGTCTGCAAAAATATAAGTAGAACCATTTTCGGATCCCACTAAAATTATATATTCACTTGAGTCTTTACTTGTATCATTCTGAATTAGTTTTCTTGTTTGTCTACGTTGAATAGTCATATAAAAACCTGAGTACATAAAAAACAGGAGTACAATGCTAGTAGCAAGCAGCACGATAGACCATAAAACATTTCCTTTTCCTGTATGCAATATTAGACTGTAATACGAGACCAATTTTACAAAAGGATACTGTTGATCAACTAGTACATGACCGTTAAACTGATTAACGATAAGTTCCTTATGCATCAGTTCTAATGTAAAATAATCTTCAATATCATCTGAAAAAGGGAATTGTATATTTCTTACTTCGTCAAGTTTTATATTCTTAAAAATTTCAAAATCAGCAATAGAAATAGCCGAATCTCCTGTATGCTCTAGAATAGGAACTTGATTAGATGAAGAATGTTTAGGTAATAAAGAAAATTTTTCTAGTGATAAATATACTCCTGTGACAGCTATAATAAGTATTGGGATTAAAAACCATCTCCCGAGAACTACATGATAGAATTGATTAGAATACTCTTTATGTACTTTCGAAAAAAAACGTGTAAACCCACCTTGTCTCTTACAAATAAGAAGGACTCCTGTAATTGCTATAATTACCAATAATAAAGAAACTAACCCAACAAAAAACCGACCAATACTTTTCAAAAACAGAGATCGATGCAAATTTGTTGCAAATTTGAATATTGCTGCTTTATTTTCTGGAACTCCTAATTTTTCTCCTGTTCTTGGGTCTATGTAGATTCTTTCATTTTTCCCATTTTTGGTAACTACGGAAGCTATTACAAAATTGGCTTCTTCTACAACAAT
Organism: Aquimarina sp. 433; assembly: GCF_054054605.1. Classification (NCBI taxonomy): domain Bacteria; kingdom Pseudomonadati; phylum Bacteroidota; class Flavobacteriia; order Flavobacteriales; family Flavobacteriaceae; genus Aquimarina; species Aquimarina sp. 433. Next base: position 88,258 of record NZ_JBSWZK010000011.1, on the reverse strand, counting down.
ATCAATTACTTCTTCATATTCTTTTTGAAGTACTTCAACCATTTCTGCAATCGATATAGTATCTATATTTTCGATAGCATAAGGTTGAGCAGCATTGGAAATAGGCTCTAAAGCCAGAATAATTCCAGTAATAGCAGCTATTGATAAAAAAACAGCAGAAGATATAGCCAAAATTAAATGGCTATATCTCCATATCGAAATCGTCATATTTCCTTTATATTATTGAGGCATCATCCTCACATATCTAATAAAACCGTTTCCTTTTACTTTAGATTTTAAAGTTGCTGTAGTTAATTCGAATTCCACGTCATCTTTGTAATACTCTTGATCTTCTACTGCGGTTTCAAAACGGATTTTATAACCAGCATTGATTTTATCCTTGGGAATTTTAATAACACTCACTGTTCTCTCTCCACCACCAATTGTTGCTCCTGAAATCGCATCGATATCAGGCCTTCTTTTTCCATAAAACTTCCACCACTCTGTAATATCGCTATACCATTCACTGTCCTTTCCTTGTACATATAAGGTTTGATCATATGACCCATCTGGTTTCATAAGGGAAATTACAACATATGCTCCTTCTCCAGTATAATTGACCATCTGAATCATACATTTTAAGTTTGTCGTATTAGGTTCTTTTGTAAAAGAAAATAAAGCCAATATTGTAAAAACTGCTATTGGAAATATCTTAAAAATCTTTTCCATATTATCTGTTAATCTCTATTATTTTAATTGAAATATTCTTTTGATCTAATCTTGTAAGAAGTTCAACTGAATATTTTGTTTTTGTAATAATTCGTTTTCTGATGCCAGATCAAAAACAGTTTCATCAAAACTGGTTTGGATATTCTTATCGGCACCATTTTCTAATAGGAACTTCAATACATCTGTATTCTTAGCTTTCATAGCTGCTAAATGGAGTGCTGTATTTCCATCTGAATTCTTTGTATTCAAAGGCACATCTAATTGTGCGATCTTTTTAAGCAAGCTTAGATCGTTCTTCTTTACAGCCAGATGCCATAGTGTTTCTCCATCTGCTTGCTGTTCTGTAAAATTCACTCCTTTTTCTTTAAGCAATGAAATCTTCTTGTCAAATTCTTCTGGCTTTTTAGCATTGTATGACTGTACAACGTAATATGCTAATGAATTTCCTTCTATATCTTTCAAAATTGGATCTGCTCCATTTTTTAGCAATAGATCTACCACTTCTAATGAATTTCTTTGAGCAGCTTTCATCAATGGAGTTACTCCGCTTTTATTTGCATGATTTATGTTACTAACACTTTTGATCAAATGCGAAATACTATTGAAATCATTTCGAGAAACTGCATTAGCAAAAGGAGTATCACCTTTACTATCTGCCTGATTAACATCCACTCCTTTTTCGATAAAATAGTTGAAGATATTAAGGTCTTTATTTTTAAAAGCTAAAGCATGTAATGGATTTACTCCATCTTTTGTTACTACATTAGGTTGAATTCCCAATGCCTCTAAATATTTATAGACATCAAGACTATTTTCAGTTCCTCTGGTACCTTGACTTGCAAATATGAAAGCGTTGCCACCATTGTCATTTAATTCTTTATAGGTTACTCCTTTCTGAATGAGTAGATCCAACAGTTTCTTATTTCCTTTTTTGGCAGCATAATTAAAGATTCCATTCCCTTTATCATCTTTACTGTGCAGATCAATACCTTTATCAAGAAAGTAAGTGATCATCGTGTCATCTTCTAAAAATGGAGCCACTAATAACATTGGATTAGCTCCGTCATTACTTTTCTCTTTTAAAGGATCTGCTCCGTTAGCTATGCAAAAATCATACAGCTTAGTATTTGTTTGCCCAGTAACAGCTCCAAAGTTTAGTACCGAATATCCATGACTATCGATGAAATCAGTTCTTGCTCCTTTATCCAAAAGATGTTGCATCATCTCAAGATTATCTCGATAAATCGCCCAAAAAATATACGTACGACCGTCATGCGTCTTCTTATTTACATCATTTCCTTTTTTGGTCAATAGGTATTTAATAGTTGCATTATCTACTTTTTCAATAAGTGCCCAGGAAACTGCATCAAAAGCAAATCGATTTAATTCCGTGGGATCATTTCCATTTGCAATGTCCTTATCTATTTGTTCTATAGTAGGATTAGCTTTCCAATAAACCCTATCTAAAAAAACATTTTGCTGAGCCGTCATTTTTGTCAAGACAAGAACAAAAACAAGGATGAGGCTCTTACGATACTTGTAATTCATATTACGGCTTTTTTACAAAGGATTCTATAATAAAATTGATATCAGCTTCTGCGGTATAATCATCGGTAAACAAATGCTTATACAGTGCCTTGTTTTCTACCTTTTGCTCTAGTGATAAATCCTTATTTCTGGCAAACACTTCATCCCATTTACCACGAACTAATGCCCATTTACTGTGATGCTCTTTCCACCAATTAGCAGCTGCTGCACAACGTTTATCATCTACCCGCTTGTAAACATTATATCCTTTTTCTTTAGCAAGTACAATATCATCCTTACCAATTTCTCTAATCACTTTAGTGTTATCTTGATCATGAATCCATCCAGTTTCAGTGATTTCATGACGATTTCCTCTGATCGTAACATTATAGTCACTTCTTGTAGTATATTCTCTTCTTGGTAGTGGTGCTGGAGTTGTATTTTCCCAAAAGCTTTTACCATCAACATGTATCCAACTTGCAGAACCTTCATAACGAGGGCTATCATCTACTTGAAAGACTTTTTGAGACCACTGCCCAGTTACATCTTCTTGAGGCTTTTGAACATATTTCCAATTGTTATCCCCATCGTATAGATAAAAATCTTGATTTTCATATTCCCAATCTTGTCTCCAATGCTTCACAATATGAGGCTCTGCTGGATTACCGACTTGTAAGATGTGCTGGATAGATATTTTATCTTCTTCATCGACTACAAGCTGTGCCCATTCTAAACCTCCTGTTACTTTTACTTTAGAAGGTTTATATAAAGAATCACTACTGTAACTAAAGGTTTCTGCAAAATTAAAAGACACTTCATAGCACCCGCACATAGACTTTATTGCGGTAAGATCATTTTCTTTTTTACTTGTTTGACTTACTACCACACCAGACATAAATAGTGACAAGATAGCTGCTAACCGACTGATTTTCATTTTGATTAATAATTAAAAAGGTTAAAAACAAAAAATTAATTACTCTTATTTAGACTCAATTAAAATAAGATTATATATTTGCAAAGCTAATTATTATTTTTAATTAATCTAAATAAATGAAGAAATTCATTACCTTCATATTACTTTTATCTTTTAATTCATACGGTCAGGAAAATCCTCTATCTAGAGAAAATGACTCCTTAAAAACTGAAAAGCTAGAAGAAGTTGTTCTGACTGCTACGCGGACAGAACGTCAATTATCTTCTATTCCACTACCTGTAATTTTAGTTTCGGATAGGATTATTAAACAATCTGGAAGTGTTCGCTTAAATGATATTCTAGCAGAACAAACTGGACTTGTTCTTGCTAATGATGAAAGTGGTTTTGAAGGCATTCAAATACAAGGAATAGATTCTGATTACACACTCATATTATTAGATGGTGTCCCACTTGTGGGTAGAAGCTCAGGTAATTTTGATCTAAGTAGATTAACCGTTGGTAATATTAAACAGATAGAAGTGGTCAAAGGACCGACCAGTAGCTTATACGGATCCGAAGCTTTAGCAGGAGTAATTAATATTATTACAGAAAAACCTAAAAATGAAAAACTGAAAGGACAAGCATCTTATCGAATTGGATCTTTTACTGCTCAGGACATGAATCTATCATTCCAACAAAAAAAAGGTAAAATACGATATGCTTTGTTTGGAAACCGTTTTTCTAGAGGAAGATACACTCTTAATCCTGATAATGATGAAAACTCTTTAACGGTAAATCCAATTGAGAATTACACTTTTAATGGTCGATTTTATTATGAGATTAATGACAACCTAAAATTAAGTGCTTCTGGGCGATACTTTGATCAATTACAAGATTCTGGTTTTTCAATTAGCGATACAGATGCAGATGGACAAGAAGTTATAGTAAATGCCGAAGGTGAAGCAATAGAAAGAGATATAAACGCCCTTATCAAATTAGATCAAAACTGGTCTAAAAAGTTTGATGCTACTTATGAGTTATACTATACCAATTATATCGCGGAAGATATCAGTAGAAATTCTGAAACTAATGATATAGTTTTCAGCAATTTATTTGATCAAAAACTATTTAGAGGTGAAATACGTGCGAATAATAAAATTGGAAATATTGGTACGATAACCACTGGTGCTGGTTATCAATATGACTTTCTAGACAGAAGTCTTTTTGAAAATGAAGTTAGCTTCAATTCTCAATATATCTATAGCCAGTTCGACATGAATCCATTAGAAAACTTAAATATCATCATCGGAGCTCGTTTTGACAATCACTCAGAATATAGTAATCAGGTAAGTCCAAAGTTTGCCTTTAACTATAAAATAACTGACAAACTTTCTATCAAAGGTTCTACAGGTTATGGATTCAAAGCCCCAGATTTTAGACAACTGTACTTAAACTTTACCAATCCATCTGTCGGATATTCAGTTTTAGGCTACAAAACAGTACCACAAGAACTACAGACTCTTTTTGATCAAGGACAACTAGCATTTGGAACTAATCTAACATCTGCACAAGGACAAGCAAGAGTTGATAAATTAATAGCCCCTTTTGGAAATGATCTAGAAGCTGAAAGTTCTATTGGTTATAACATTGGACTTAACTATCGACAATCTAATAAACTCATATTAGATCTCAACTTCTTTAGGAATGATTTTAGAAATCTGATTGACACTTTTGTGCTTGCTAGAAAAACGAACGGACAAAATGTATTTAGCTATCAGAATTTTGATGAAATCTATACAGAAGGAATAGAATTTAGTGCTACTTATCATTTACATAAAAATATAGAAATCAGTGGTGGCTACCAGCTATTATACGCATTTAATAAAGACATTAAAAGACAAGTAAAAAACGGAGAACTATTTGTCCGAGACGAAAACCTAACATCCGTGGCACTCTCCGAAGATGATCATTACGGCTTTTTTAATCGATCAAGACATAATGGAAATCTCAAAGTCTTTTGGGAAATACCAAAATGGACTTTAAACCTTAATGCACGTGCCATCTACAGAAGTAAGTATGGACTAGGAGACACTAATGGTAATGGAACATTTGATGCTTTCGATAGTGAAGCGGTTGTCGTTGATGGTTTTGCAACACTGAACATAGCAGCCAGCAAAAGGCTATTTAAAAAATTTGAAATACAAGCAGGTGCGGATAACGTACTCAACTACCAAAATATTAATATCCCAGGAAATCCTGGAATAAGAGGATATGTAAGAGTTAATTACCAATTTTAATATGTATAAAAATGAAAAGAGGATTTTATTTATTACTAATTTTTAGTTTCATTGTTGCTTCTTGTAGCAGTGATGACGACTCATCATGTGCAGAGACTGTTTTTTTTGAAGATGCTGATGGCGATGGACTAGGAAATGCTGCTTCATCACAACTTGCATGTACAGCTCCAGATGGATTTGTTGCTAATTCAGATGACAATGATGACAGCCAAGCATTAGCAGACCTTGTTTCTGCAACTGCAAACAATATCCACGCCCCTCAAGAAGGCGGACAAGGACAACCAATATCTGGAGAGTTTACCTTATATGATTTGGATGCAGGACAAATCACTACAAATGCAGATGACTGGGATATTGCTTTTAGAGGAACGACGATTATAATAAACGGAGGAGTTTCTCAAGGAACTACTGATGAACCAGACAGAACTTCAAATGCTGCTGCTTATATTGCTACTGGAACCATGACGGATATCGCCTCTGTAGACACTAATCTTTTTACACAAGATGCAGCAGACGTTCTTGCTATTCCATCAGGAAGTGATAACGGATGGTATAATTATTCTGGATCTCCGTTATTTTTGATTACTCCATTACCGGGGAAAATCTTAGTCATTAGAACATCTGAAAATAAATATGCTAAAGTAGAAATTCTCAGCTATTATAAAGATGCACCTACCAATCCAGATGCCTTTACTGATGAAGGTAGATATTTCACATTTAATTATGTCTACCAGCCAAACAACAATGTGACTAGCTTCTAATTTTATGATTTGTTAATACCCCTTTTGTTAAGTTATAATTGTTTGGCTTATATAAAGAAAACCTTGTTCACAAGGTTTTCTTTTTTTTGAAACAACTTTTTAGTAGAATACCGTATTTTTGAAATCTTCAAGTAAAAACACACCTCGCTATGATTCCAAAAAAACATATTATTGATAGATTTATAAGTTACGTTACTATAGATACGGAAAGTGATCCTAACAGTGATACTACTCCAAGCTCTGAGAAACAATGGGATCTTGCGCATAAATTAGTAGAAGAATTAAAATCTATTGGTTTGGAAGATGTTACTATCGATGAAAATGCATATATCATGGCTACAGTACCTTCAAATGTAGATCATGAAGTACCTACTATTGGTTTTATTTCTCATTTCGATACTACACCTGATTTTACAGGAGCGAATGTTAATCCACAGATCATAGAAAATTACGATGGAAAAGACATTATACTGAATAAGGAGGAAGAAATTATTTTATCGCCTGATTATTTTGAAGATTTAAAACTATACAAAGGACAAACGTTAATTACCACTGATGGTACTACGCTTTTAGGTGCTGATGATAAAGCTGGTATTGCAGAAATAGTATCTGCGATGGAATACTTAATCCAACATCCTGAAATCAAACATGGTAAGATCCGTATTGGATTTACTCCTGATGAAGAAATTGGAAGAGGAGCTCATAAATTTGATGTACAAAAGTTTGGTGCAGAATGGGCTTATACAATGGATGGTAGTCAAATTGGTGAATTAGAATACGAGAATTTTAATGCCGCAGGTGCCGTAGTTACGATCAAAGGAAAAATAGTACATCCTGGGTATGCTAAAGGCAAAATGATTAATAGTATGTATATCGCGCAAGATTTTATTAACTCTTTACCTCGATTGGAAACTCCAGAACATACCAGTGGTCGTGAGGGATTCTTTCATCTTCATACCATGAATGGTGAAGTAGAAGAAACCAAATTACATTACATTATTAGAGATCATGATAAGGAGCATTTTGAAGCTCGCAAAGAAATGATGTCCAAACTAGGTGATGAGCTTAATAAGCAATATGGAAAAGATGTTATCCATGTAGAGATAAAAGATCAATACTATAATATGAAGGAAAAGGTGGAACCTGTAATGCATATTGTAGATATTGCCGAAGAAGCTATGAAGGCATTGGGAATTAAACCACTTATAAAACCAATCCGCGGGGGAACCGATGGATCGCAATTGAGCTATATGGGATTACCTTGCCCTAATATATTTGCTGGTGGTCATAATTTCCATGGAAGATATGAATATGTTCCGGTAGAAAGTATGATCAAAGCTGTAGAAGTAATCGTAAAGATTGCACAACTTACTGCAGAACGTAAATAGTACTTCGTCGATATTTTAATTATTTGGACGATTTTACTCTTTTTTCTCATTTCGAAATAAAAAGCAAATACCTCATATAGTAGTAGATTTATGTGATAACTATTTAATCACTTTAAAACATAAATCATGCAAACTACAGAAAAAGTAGTGGATACAGCAGTATCTGCTACAACTGAGACCGGAGGTGCCATTATGGATTCTTTAGGAGGATTTTTTAACTCTATACAAGAAGGTGTAGGTCAATATGGATTAAAAATTGTTGGAGGAATTGTAGCCCTAATTATTGGTCTCTGGATTGTAAAGATGATCATGAAGGCCATCAAAAAAGCGTTTGACAAAAGTAATGTAGATCACACACTAAAACCTTTCTTAGTTACTTTAGTTAATTTCTTACTAAAGGTACTGTTATTTATTTCTATTGCAGGAATCGTTGGGATTCCAACAGCGACTTTTGCAGCTTTACTAGCAGCTGTTGGTTTAGCTATAGGCGGCGCCTTTAATGGTTCATTAGGACATATGGCTGCAGGAGTAATGTTATTAGTTTTCCGACCGTTTAAGGTAGGAGATCTTATCGAAACTGGAGGGAAATTAGGTTTTGTAAAGGAAATTTCGGTTTTCGTTACCATCTTAGAAACGTTCCAAAACAAAACAGAAATCATTCCTAACGGTTCTATTACTTCAGGAACAATCACCAACCTTACTACAATTGGTAACTTAAGAGTAGATATGCCTTTTGGTATCCAATATGGAACCGATATCGAAAAGGCAAAACAAATCGTGCTAGAGGTAATGAAAAATGATCCAAAAGTAATGAATGATCCTGCGCCAAGAGTTGCTGTTAATAATTTGGGAGCGAATGGAGTTGAGCTATTAGCACTACCTTATTCTACTTGCGATGATTATTGGGATGTATATTGGGATACACGTCAAAAAATTGTTGAGGCATTAGGTAATGCTAACTATGCAGCACCATTACCACAACGTATTGTAACTATGAAATCATAGTACATATTACTCATAAAAAAAGCGTCGTACATTTTGTGTACGACGCTTTTTTTTAACGATAGCCTTTATTATTTTTTCTTTTCTGCAGGTGGAGCATTTAATTTCTGACTCATTTCTAGTGAAATGGCAGATTTATCAAATGTTAGCTTTCCTGATCCAGTTTCAATAATAACGGCATTATTTTTTTCACTGAAGTCAAAAACTTTTCCATGAAGACCGCTTTTTGTAACAACACGATCTCCTTTCTTTAGTTCTTCAGCAAATTTCTTCTCCTTTTTAGCCTTTTGCATTTGTGGACGTATCATAAAAAAATACATCACTACAAATATCAGAAGTATAAAAGGTAACTGTCCTCCAAATCCTTCCATAAATATTACTCACTTACAGGAGTTCCGCTAACTGGCTTAGCTTTAGGAGTTACCATTGCCTTAATCTTAAGGATTTCTTTTCCTGCTTCAGTGTTTGCAGTAATAGTAACTTGTTTGTTCTGAGCATTAGGCTTTCCGTTAGAGTTAAACTTTACTAACATAGATCCTGTTGCTCCTGGTGCTACTGGTTCTTTAGTCCACTCAGGAACTGTACAACCACAACTACCTTTTGCGTTTACAATTACTAAAGGAGCTTTACCTGTGTTTGTAAATGTAAATGTATGCTCTACAACATCACCTTCGTTGATAGTTCCAAAATCGTGCTCTGTTTCAGAGAAAGTCATTACAGGAAAATCTGTGTTTTTTGCATCACGATCTGCAGCATCTGCTACATTTTCTTCTTTAACTTTTTCTGCTGCATTATCTTTACAAGACATAAATGTCAAAGCAAAAACACCAGCCAAAATTAAGATTCCTTTTTTCATTACTTGGGTTTTTAATTAATTGAGGGTTAAAAATACTATTTTTTTTGAACTACATAAGTCCACGGCCAACTTTATTTAATTTACCGTTTTCTTGATACTCTTTTGATATTTTATCAAGAATTCCATTGATAAATATACTACTCTTTGGAGTACTATATTCCTTTGCAATCTCTAAATATTCGTTAATTGTTACTTTTACAGGTATTGACGGAAACTTTTGAAACTCACAAATTGCCATTTTAATCACTGCTTTATCCAATTCTGCAATTCGGTCTTTGTCCCAATTTGGTGTCTTTCCTTCTATCTCTTTTGCAAACTCTACTCCTTTTAAAGCAGTTTTTCTAAAAATATCTTTTGCAAATTTTTTGTCGTCGATATCTTTATAAAGACTCGGTAATGACATATGCTCATCATGTGTCTTCTTGATTTTTCTGAGCATTTTAATAATTCCAGTATTTATAAGCGGTAGATCATCAATCCAGGTAAGTTTTTGATCCTCTATATATTCGTAGAGCTTTTCATTAGGAGCTATAATCTCTTTGAATACATCAAGAATAAAATCTTTATCCTCTTTAAAAGAGCTCATTTTTGTACTCATGTAATCTGAGTATAGCTCACTCTTTTTAATTTCTTTCCAAAGTATTTTTACATACTCGTCATCTAGATCCCAACAATTTAATTTCTTGCGATCCATAGCTTCCTTTAATTCTAGATTCTTTTCTAGCAATAAAAGAACTTCATTATTAATAAACTTTAAATTTGGGTTTTTCTCTTCTGAAGTAGCTAAATGTTTTTTCTGACTTTTTTCTACAAAATCAGCTGCATGTTTTCTTATTTCTACCAAAAGTTGCAGGTTAATAAGAAATAAATCATACATCTGATCGATACTAAAAAGTAAAAACTTTTCTTCTTTATCTAAATTATCACTTTGCGTCTGCTCCATTGCGTAGAGTGACTGCATTACTTTAACTCGAATATGTCTTCTGGTTAACATAAGAAATTACAAAGAACATTAATAAAAAGGGGGCGAAAGTGGTTCTCACTTTCGCCCTGCAAAAATACTATTATTTTTATTCTACAAGTTCTAAAACTTACATTATTATATTGTAAATTTTAGATTACTATTATTTGCTATTTTTTTTAGAAGCAATTCTTTCTTCAGCAATGCTCATTGCTGCAGCATTCGTAGTCATCCCTGTAGCTTTTGCTTTATTCAAAATATCTAATGTAGTATTGTAAATATTTTCGGTTTTAGATTTAATCTGCTCTCTACCGTACCCTTCTATTTCTGCGTATACATTAATAATACCTCCTGCATTAATTAAGAAATCAGGAGCATAAACAATACCTCTTTCTTGCAATAAAGGTCCATGGATATTCTCGGTAGCTAATTGATTATTCGCCGCTCCAGCGATCACTTTTACTTTTAACTTATCTATAGTATCGTTATTTATAGTAGCTCCTAAAGCACACGGCGCATAGATATCCGCTTCTTCTGCATATAAATCTTGTCCTCTGTATATATCAACTCCGTACGCAGCACTTACTTGCTCTAAACGTTCTTGATTGATATCTGCAATAATTACGTTAGCACCTTCTTCTGCAGTTAAACGAACTAACTCCTCTCCTACATGACCTATTCCTTGCACCAATATCTTTTTGCCTTCTAGATTATCTGTTCCATAAGCGAACTTAGCAGATGCTTTCATTCCCATATACACTCCATAAGCAGTTACTGGTGATGGATTACCAGCTCCTCCTTTTTCTTCAGAAATACCTGTTACATAAGGAGTAACTTCTCTAACAGTATCCATATCAGAAGTTTCCATTCCAACATCTTCTGCTGTGTAGTATTTTCCTCCTAAGGTATGTACAAACTCTCCAAAACGTCTCATCAATGCAGGTGTTTTGACCGTCTTAGGATCTCCGATGATTACTGCTTTACCACCACCAAGATTTAAACCAGTGATTGCAGCTTTGTAGGTCATACCTCTAGACAAACGTAATACATCATTTAATGCATCCCATTCTGTTTGATAATTATACATTCTAGTACCTCCCAAAGCAGGTCCTAAAATTGTGTTATGCACACCAATTATTGCCTTTAATCCTGTATCTTTGTCTTGACAAAAAACAACTTGTTCGTGATCATTAAAAGACAATTGTCCAAATACTGGAGCTTCTTTTTTTAATTGATTTGCAGTAAGCACTTCAGTTATCATTTTCAGAAATTTTAAAATGTTATTATTAAATAATAGTCAAAATTGGAGTGCTAAAATAATGTATTTTTACGAATTTAAAATTTTTTGTTGTTAAATTTTAAGAATTTGTTAATAATTGAGTTTCTAAAAATCAATACTTTATGCGTGCATTACAGCATCTGAACAAGTACTTCCTGAAATATAAATATCGACTCCTCATCGGTTTATTCATTACCATTATTGCCAGAATCTTTGCAGTTGCTGTTCCTAAATTTGTAGGAGACTCTGTAGAAATAGTAGAGCAATATATCAACCATACTATTACGGATATCAACGAAGTAAAATCGGGATTGATTACTAACATTTTATTAATTCTTGGTTCGGTTCTTATTGCAGCTTTCTTTACATTTTTAATGAGGCAGACTTTTATCGTTGTGTCTCGATTTATAGAATTCGATTTAAAAAATGAAGTATTCGAACATTATCAAATTTTGTCTCTGAATTTTTACAAAAAAAATCGAACAGGGGATTTGATGAATCGTATTAGTGAAGATGTTTCCAAAGTGAGAATGTATGTAGGTCCCGCGATTATGTATAGCGTAAACACAATAACATTATTTGTAGTAGTAATTGGCTATATGATTACAATTGCTCCACAATTAACATTGTATACCGTAGCGCCATTACCTATTTTATCTATTTCTATTTATAAACTTAGTGTAGCTATTCATAAGCGAAGTACTATCGTACAACAGTATTTATCAAAACTAACCACATTTACGCAAGAATCTTTTAGCGGTATTTCGGTCATTAAAGCGTATGGAATAGAAACTCAAACGTTGACCAACTTCACAGAGTTATCTAATACTAGTAAAGAAAAAAATATAGATCTGGTTAAAGTTCAGGCGCTATTTTTCCCATTAATGGTACTTCTTATCGGAGTAAGTAATCTTTTAGTCATCTATATTGGAGGTCAACAGTATATTAATGGTACTATAAAAGATCTGGGGATCATTGTGGAGTTTATCATTTTTGTAAATATGCTCACTTGGCCAGTTGCCACGGTTGGTTGGGTTACCTCAATTATTCAACAAGCAGAAGCATCGCAGGTAAGAATTAATGAGTTCTTAAGCCAAGAACCAGAAATTACAAATACGGTAACTACCGAGACACCAATTACTGGTAATATCGTATTTGATGACGTTTCATTTACTTATGATGACACAAATATTACAGCTTTAAAAAATATTAGCTTTTCTATCAATTCTGGCCAAACCATTGCAATTATTGGAAAAACAGGATCTGGAAAATCAACTATTTTGGATTTATTAGGAAGGTTATATGATGTAAGCCATGGAGAAATAAAAGTAGACAATACTCCTATTCAAAAATTAAACCTCATCGACTTAAGATCCTCGATTGGATATGTACCACAAGATGCATTTTTATTCAGCGACTCTATTAGAAACAATATTAAGTTTGGAAAAACAGACGCTTCAGATGATGATGTGATCCAAGCTGCAAAAAACTCAGCGGTTCATAAAAACATTGTAGAATTCAGTAAAGGATATGATACGGTATTAGGTGAACGTGGAATAACTTTATCCGGCGGACAAAAACAGCGTGTATCTATTGCCAGAGCAATTATTAAAGATCCATCGATATTGCTTTTTGATGATTGTTTGTCTGCGGTAGACACAGAAACAGAAGAAGAAATTCTGAATAATCTTCATAGAATTTCTAAAAATAAGACTACTTTTATCGTAAGTCATCGTGTTTCTACAGCTAGAAATGCGGATAAAATAATCGTGCTAGACGAAGGAAAAATTATCCAAAAAGGTACTCATAATCAACTATTAGAGGTCGATGGATACTACAAAGAACTGTATTTAAAACAGCTTAGCGAAAAAGAAATTTGATATTTTGTTGTACGATTAACAATTTTTTTGGATTTTTGATTCCATCGTAACAGACTAATTAATTAAGAAATAAGGATTATGAGCGATAATGAAATGTTGGATAAAGAGGAAATTTTCTCAAAAGTTTTAAGAGCAGGTAGAAGAACCTATTTCTTTGATGTAAGATCGACAAAAGCAGGGGATTATTATCTTACTATTACAGAAAGTAAAAAATTCACTAACGATGACGGATCTTTTCATTACAAAAAGCACAAGATCTATTTATACAAAGAAGATTTTGCTGGATTCACTGAGATATTAAATGAAATGACCGATTTTATCGTTAATGAAAAAGGTGAAGAAGTAATCAGTGAGAGACATCAAAGAGATTATCAGAAGTCTTATGACCACAGTGCGGTATCCGCTTCGGTTAATGAAGAAGTTACTGCTTCTACTGAAAGTTTTACAGATGTAAGCTTTGACGATATATAAGAATAATAAGTTATGTTAAACTTATGCAAACCGCTTCAATCTCTGAAGCGGTTTTTTTTATTTTCGACAGCATTAAACTCAACAATCGCAGATATCATTCCTATGAAGTACTTCTTATCTATCATTTTTTCAATTTTATCACTTTCTTCTTTTGCTCAAAAAAATCTTTCGTTAGACTATTATTTACCAAAAGATGTATCTTATAACCCTAACATTCCTACTCCACAGAGTGTTTTAGGTTTCGTTCCCGGTAAATGGCATGTTACACATGATAAGTTGGTGGAGTACATGAAAAGTTTAGCAAAAGCTTCATCTAGAATTACTATTGAAGATCGCGGAAAAACTTTTGAAGACAGACCTCTTATTCTTCTAACCATTACTTCAGAGAAAAACCATCAGAACCTAGAAAAAATTAGAAAAGAACATCTAGAACTTACAACAAGTACTTCTAACACAAAAGATATCTCATCGATGCCCGCTATTGTATACCAAGGACTTTCTATTCATGGTAATGAACCAAGTGGATCTAACGCAGGTTTAGTAGCGGCGTATTATCTTGCCGCTGCCCAAGGACCAAAAATTGATGAGCTCTTAGAAAATGTTGTTATTTTATTCGACCCATCTCTTAACCCTGATGGCTTGCAGCGATTTTCTTATTGGGCGAATACCAACAAAAGTAAAAACATTAATCCTGATCCACAGGATAGAGAATATAGCGAAGTATGGCCAGGAGGAAGAACGAATCACTACTGGTTTGATATGAATCGTGATTGGTTGCCTGTACAATTACCAGAATCAAGAGCTAGAATAGCCACTTTTCATAAGTGGTATCCTAACGTCTTAACGGATCATCATGAGATGGGAACAAATAGCACGTTTTTCTTTCAACCAGGAATACAATCAAGAACCCATCCATTAACACCAAAATTAAATCAGGAACTCACAAAGAAAATTGGCAACTACCATGCAGATGCTTTTAATAAAATTGGGTCTTTATACTATACCGAAGAAAATTTTGATGACTTCTACTACGGAAAAGGATCTACATTTCCTGATATCAATGGAGGAATAGGTATTTTATTCGAACAAGGGAGTTCTCGTGGTCATGCTCAGGAAAGTGACAACGGAATACTAACATTTCCTTTTACCATTAGAAATCAGTTTACCGCGATGTTATCGACCTTAGAAGCTGCCAAATCTATTCGTACTGAGTTATTGCAATATCAAAAAAACTTCTACTCTAACGCGCGCAGAGAAGCAGAAAATGGCGCTTATCTTTTCGGAAACGAAAAAGATGCAGCCTCTGCATATCACCTAGCCGAAATCCTAAAAAGACATCAGGTTTCATTTTATGAATTAAAAAATGATATCTCTTCTAATGGTAAAAAATTCAAAAAAGGATATAGTTATGTAGTACCAAAAAATCAAAAGCAAAGTCGCTTGATCAAAGCTATGTTCGAGAAACGCACTAAGTTCCAAGACAGTCTATTTTATGATGTATCAGCTTGGACATTCCCACTAGCTTTTAATTTGGATTATAGCGAAAGAGCTTCTACTACAGAATTAGGTAATGAAGTCACAAATTTAGAGTTTAGAAAACCTACAGCAATTGCAAAAAGCAACTATGCATATCTTATGGAGTGGCATGAATACTATACTCCAGCGGTTTTATATAAAATTCTTCGTAAAGGATTAAGAGCTAAGGTAGGAATGACACCTTTTTCTGTAGAAAACAAGAACTACGACTATGGAACTATAATGATTCCTATTCAGAATCAAAGACTGAGTGCAGACGAACTACATACATTTTTACAACAGCTAGCCGCAGAAAATCATGTGGATATCACTGGAGTTTCAACTGGCTTGACAACTGGAATAGATTTAGGAAGTAGTCAGTTTAGAGCATTAAGTTTACCAAAAATTGCATTGTTAACAGGAAACGGAATTACACCATATGACGCAGGAGAAATATGGCATGTAATGGACCAACGTTATAACATCCCGCTTACAAAACTAAATACAGAATCTTTAGAAAGAAGAGGGTTAGCCAGATATACGCATATCATTCTCCCAAACAGCTGGAATCAAAGCATGAGTAAGAATGTCATCGACAAAATAAAAACTTGGATCAGAAATGGAGGAACTCTCATTGGATATAGAAATGCCGCACAGTTTTTTAAGAACAATGAGCTCATGAAAATTGAGTTTTCTAAACCTGAAAATGATGCTAAAAATATCTCTTTCGAACAACAAAGAGATTTCTTCGGAGCGCAAGTAATTGGTGGTGCTATTTTTGAAGCAAAAACGGACAGATCTCATCCTATCAACTTTGGTTACAAGAATAATAAAATTTCCCTTTTCAGGAATACTACATTATTCATCAAACCAGATAAGCAGAGCTACAATAATCCTATTCAGTATACCAAATCTCCTTTATTAAGCGGATATATTAGTAAGAAGAATTTAGACTCATTAGCAAGCACAGTTCCTTTTAGACATCAAAGTTTAGGTAGAGGAAATACTATTTTATTTACAGACAATACTAATTTCAGAGCATTTTGGTATGGCACCAATAAATTACTAATGAATGCTATATTCTTTAGTGATGAAATGTGATAACGTTTATATTTTACATCTAACAAATACTATTAGACAGAGCAGTTTTTAAGTGCCGTTTGGCAGATGAAGTCTTTTAGACTTGGATAACCTTAATACTACTATACATATTTCGATAGTAAAAATGGGTGCTTTTATTTTACGAAGTGTTACGGTAAGCTATTTCTAAACTCCAAATAATGATGCAACACTTCATTAGGAGCTTCTGTTTGAGGATAGTGGCCAATAGTTTCTAAAATTACCACATCAGCATCAGCAATATTTTCCTTGTAGAACGTTGCCATATGCTTCCCGGAAATCGGATCTACACCTCCATTAATTAGTCTTTTCGGAATATCTGTATATTGTAAAGCTTCTCGCCAACGGATTTTATAAACCTTTCGTTCCTTTAAATACTTAATAAGCTTCGGAATTACATTTTTACCAGAATTATAGGCTATCGTTTCCCAAAAGTCATCAATTTCTTGTTCACTAGCCTGAGTTTTCTTTCCAAATATTTTTTTAAAATTTTTAGCCAAAGTATGGCGTCCCATAAAATGCTTTAACAAACCTCCTAGTGGTGTTAGTAATAATTTCTGCGTAAGTGTAGGAAAATTAGTTTCGGGAAACATACCCCCGTTTAAAAAACAAACAGAATTAATATTCAAAGGATACGCATCCTTCTCTCTTGTTCTGGCCAACATTTCCTGAACCACCGTATCTCCATAGTCATGAGCCAAAATATGGAATGAAGAAATCCCTTCAGAAAGTAAAAACGCTTCCCAAATATCTACCTGAGCACCTATTGTATAAACAAAGTCTTCAGGTTTAGATGAAAAACCAAAGCCTAACATATCTATTGCATAAACCTGGTAACTATCAACTAAACGATCCCAGATTTTATACCAATCCCAGGAAGAGGTCGGAAAACCATGAACTAGAATTAAAGGATATCCTTTACCTTCTTTTTTGTAGAAAATTTCATGATTTTTATAAGTAAAATATAATCCTGAATTCTTCCAATCCTGTAAATTCATATTATTTTTTCCCGAACATTTTTTGGATAACCCATCCTGGACCGATCAGTAAAAATTGAAGATCCTTAAGAAAAGAAGGCTTTTTTCCTTCTAATTTATGTCCGTAAAACTGACCTAACCATGCCGCTACAAAAATTCCTAAAGAAACCATCCATAAGGGAGCATATTGACCTATATAATAATTAGCAATGATACAGAGTGCGGAAAAAATCAAAATTTGCAATGCCATTTTTACTGATAATCTTACATAAAAGAACAGTACAAATAGTAATACTACAAATGCCCAGTTTTCTATAAACTGGTTATTCCCTGGGATTATAGAAGCTAAAAATCCATTAGGAATACTCATTAAAAGTCCTACGATCGAAAAATAAATAGCTGGAACACAAATAAAATGTATAAGGATATTTGTTTTATTTTGATGACTTACAGCATACTCCGCAAACCAAGTTTCTAAAGTTCTCATAATTTTATATTTTGAAATGTAACTAAGATAATAATTTTTAGACTTATAAAGTATAATATTGTAATTTCGAAACTTCATAAAAACAAAGATTATGGCACGTACACCTTCTAATATGCTTCCATTAGGCACGATAGCTCCTGATTTTACCCTTGTTGATGCTGTTACTAATAATGCAACCTCTCTAGATGATATTAAAGGTGAAAGAGGTACTGTAATCATGTTTATTTGCAATCATTGTCCTTTTGTGATACACGTAAACGAAGAAATTGTAAGAATTGCCAACGATTATCGGGTACAGGGTTTTGGTTTTGTTGCTATTAGTAGTAATGATATCGAAAACTACCCCCAAGATGCTCCGCAATTTATGTGGAAAACTGCACAGAAAAACAATTATTCGTTTCCATACTTATACGATGAAACTCAGGAAGTAGCAAAAGCTTATGATGCTGCTTGCACACCCGATTTTTACCTTTTTGATTCAGAATTAAAATTGATCTATCGTGGTCAGCTAGACGATTCTAGACCTGGAAATGGAATTCCTGTAAACGGTCGTGATCTTAGACAGGCTTTAGATGCCGTATTGCGCAATGCAACCGTTTCCGAAGTTCAAAAACCTAGTATAGGCTGTAATATAAAATGGAAGCAGCAATAACAACCTTTTACATTTCAATTCCCGCAACAATCTGAAGATGTGCCAAGTGATGATTACCATGCCATGCATAGATTCCAATATCTTCAGCTAGCGAGATAACAACATCTCCTTCGGGATGAATAAATGATTTCTCTAAATCTTCTGAAGACAATCCTTTTAAAAAATACACCCATTTCGCATGCAATGCTTTAATCATATCTAGCGAGAGATAAATTGGAGCAGATTTGGTATCGAACAATTCTGCCCATCGATCCTCATAATAAGCTTTTATTACAGGATTCTCCTCGGTTAGAGCCCATTTAAAACGGATATAGCCATTATGATGGCTATCGTGAATATGGTGAATTACCTGTCTTGCTGTCCAGCCCCCTGGTCTGTAAGGAGTTTCTAATTGTTGTTCGCTAAAATCAGCAACAAGCGTCTCTATTTTACTTGGTAAGTCTTCTATATCCTGTATCCAATTTGTAATATGTTCTGTTGTTATTTTGGACGGACACTCAAACTGCCCTATAGGGTATTGAAGATTCATAGCATTTATTCGATTTTTTTATAAAAAACTAAACTTGCAGATGCATCTTGCAAATCTTTTACTACCAATTCTACAGCGTTCAAAGATTCGATTTCATATCGATAAACATACTGATCTTTTGGAGAGGAACAATACATTACATCATCCTTTATTTTTACTTTTAATCGTTTCAGAAACTTTCCATCCCTAAAATTAAAACGTATAGTTTCTTCAAAAATCATATGCTCATCAGGAAACTGAACATTTACCCATTTCCCTTGTAACGCTTCATATGTATTTCTGTTTTTGAACTTATTATCCAATAAGGCTTTCATTCGCAAACTATAAGAAACGAAGGTTTCTTCTGGCTTTATATTTTTTACAGCATTTCCAGAAACTACTTTATAGATTTCGCTTCCTTTATCAAAAAAGTGTTTTGATTCAAATTTGGTAAACGCATTAGAATAATCCATGACTACAAGACCATCCGCATTTTTAGTTTCCATATACTGACGTTGTTTGTAGTTTACGTGTATCAGTTGATCATTCCAAAAATAGAACACAGTAATCACCATCGCATTAGGCATTCCTATCTTACGAATAATCTTCTTTAGGCGTTCGTGCTCATAATATCCATTAAGCTCTGCTCCATGATCTGCTATTTGATCTAAAAATTCCTCTGGATCCAGAGAAAAAACATCGGATTCCATATAGCTATCTATGATTTCTATCTGGTCTCTGATAGCTGCCATGGCTTCATTATTATCTTGTGTAAAAGAGTAATTTATACAACAAAATGTTAAAAAAACGATTAGTATCCACTTCATAACTATCCAAAATCGGGGTTTCTTTATTGGTTTATTATCCCAAAAAGGGTTGTAAATATCTAAATTATAGACGGGAAAGTTTACTCTTTTTGGAAAAACTTCCAAATTTTAGAAAGGAAATTAACATTTGACACTTCAAATCAAGTGTTAATTATGAGTTAAAGTGACTTTTTTATGTAGGGTAGTCAACTTTCTAGAAGAAAATAAAAAACCTCTGAATACATTTTCAGAGGTTTTTCTATAGTCAAACTATTAAAAATTATGCTATTTCACAGCCATCAATTCTACATCGAATATAAGTGTAGCATTTGGAGGAATAACACCACCTGCACCATGCTCTCCATATCCTAATGATGGTGGTATTACAAAACGAGCCTTATCCCCTACTTGTAATAATGAGATTCCTTCATCCCATCCAGGAATTACTTGTCCCATACCTAATGAAAAATCAATTGGCTGGTTGCGTTTGTAAGAAGAATCAAAAACAGTTCCGTCTGTCAAACTTCCTTTGTAGTGTACAGATACTGTTTTTCCTTTTTCTGCCTGAACACCATCTCCTTTTTGAATGATTTTATATCTCAAACCGCTCTCTGTTTTATCAAATCCAGCAGCAATCTCTTCTAGTAATTGCTCTGCAGCTTTTTTAGCAGCAGCTTCTCTTTCAGCTTTAGCACCGTTAAACTGTCTGAAAGTTTCTACAGCATTAAAATTTTCTGCTTCTGCTCCTACTCGCAAAATCTCTAAAGAATCAATAGTATCTCCCTGTGCAATGGTATCCACAACATCTTGTCCTTCTACTACTTTTCCAAAAACAGTATGCTTACCGTCCAACCAAGCAGTTTCTACATGTGTTATAAAAAACTGACTTCCATTAGTTCCTGGTCCTGCATTTGCCATAGATAATACTCCTGGTCCATCATGCTTTAAATCTGGATGGATTTCATCATCAAATTTATAACCAGGTCCACCAGCACCTGTTCCCTGTGGATCTCCTCCTTGAATCATAAAATCAGGAATTACTCTATGAAATTTTAATCCATTGTAATAAGGCTTTCCTTGTGGAATAGCTTGGTTATCCATGTTTCCTTCGGCCAAACCAACAAAGTTTCCAACCGTTCCTGGAGTTTTTTTATACTCTAGATTCACAAGGATACTTCCTTTTGTAGTATTAAATTTTGCGTATAATCCGTCTTGCATAACTGCGTATTTTTAAGCTTGTTAAAATTTGAGCTGCAAAGATAGGTAATTAGGTAGTTTTTATCCTATAAAACAGTCGATTGTTTAGCAACATAATCCTATGGAATTCATACGCTTTTAAAGCATTCTCATATAACAAAATATTGGCTAATCAATCATATCCAATAATTCTTGTGCTTCTTTATATTTATAATTGCTATTATTATCTAAGATAGTTTGCAATGTCTGTTTAAGTTTTGTCCTATTTTTTTGTTTTAAAAAGACTAAAGCGCGATACCATTTTGCCTTTTTAGCCTGCAAAGTATTTGAATCTTCCAACCTCTTAAACTGTACTAAAGCACGGTCAAATTCACCCAGTTCTATGTAAGCAATACCATTATAAATATAACTTAATGGGTTTATTGTAGCTTCTTTTTGATGGTATTCTGAAAAAGATTGAGTGGCCTCCTCATATTTTTGAGCTTCGAATAACAATTGAGCTTCTTCCAATAATTTGTGGGCATCCTCTCCTCTGGTTACAAGAGAAGGTATTTCATCTAAATGTATGTACGAAGCATATAATTCTTCGTAATTCCTATCCTTAAAAACAAATAAAGAAACTGTAAGTAATACCGCAATAGATGCTGCAATACCAATAAACCAAAATCTTCTAGAATTTACACTGGTTCGGTTTTCCGTGATCACTTCATTGATGGTAGCTTTTATATCTGAAGCTTCATCACTCTTAAAAAAAGACTGTAATTGTTTTGCCTGATCTGTCTTTAATATGTCTTCATCCCCTTCTGCCCAACTTTCATTTCCATACATTGCAAACATCTCTTTTTGCAATTTAAATTCTTGAGCAAGTGCTGCATCTGTGCGAAGTCTTTCCTCGAACGCTTGTTGTTCTGATATTGACATATTACCACTTAGGTAATCATCAATTTCTATCGGATAATCCTTCATAATTCTTTGATTTGGTTAAATCTACTATCTTTTTTAATCAATTTTGTCAACTGTGACTTACAATTAAAAATACGTTGTCTTACCACATTATCACTGTTGTAACCAAGTTTTTCTACAATTTCTTTATAGGGTACTTTGTTAAAAAACATTTGTAACAATTGCTTACAATTATCGGATAACTCGGCTAGTTTTTCCTGAAACAATTCCCATTTTTCCTGTTCCAATGTTCCCATGGTCAAGTCTTCTGCTTCTTTATCACGTTCAACAATCTCATTATTTGTTACTATCCGTTTTTGTTTATTTAGGTCTCTACGCCATAAATTTCTACAGGCTACATAAAGATAACCAGTGAATGAACCTTCTACAGAGAACTCTTTAACCCGATATCTGGCAATTAATTGCATCAAAGCTTTCTGAAAAACATCTTCTGCATCACTAACACTTCCATTATTATTTAATACAAAACTTCTTATTTTGGGGAATTGATTTACATACAAATCTTGTATAACCTTTTTATCACCCGCTACGAGAAGTTTTAGTTGATCTTTTTCATTTATAGACATTAAGAGATCTTTAACGTTAAATTTTTTTTACTTTCGCGTAGTAACATTTATTAGGTTCGGGAAATATACTAATGAATAATGAAAACAAAAAACATTTAAAAATGAAAAAAATCACGTTACTATTAGTAGCGGCAGTCTTTGCAATTGGAATACAAAGCTGTTCTACGGAAGAAGAAGTATTATTAGAAGAGAAGGTAAACCCTAAGGAACAACAAAAATCTTTAATAGGATTACCGAAACTTAGCCAAAATTACATGTATGTCTTTTTCTCTGAATCTATTTCTGAAGACAAACGTTTGGAATTAAAAAATTTATTAAGAAAAAGAGTTTACAGCACACTTTTAACATATTTAGATAAATCATGTTCCGAGATGGAAACTTGGGATGTTGGCGATTATGATCCAGTGCTATTTGCTCAATCAGGTTTTGCAGCATTACCGGGTGGCACTATCACTGCAGAAATTGATGAAGATGAAGAAGGTACTGATGTAGAATATAGTTTGAATAATAATTCAAGTATTTTTTCTATTGAATATATTGGTGGTTACAGGATAGTTCATTATAGGACTGATATAATACCAGAACCTTGCCCAAGTAATGACCCTTTATTACTAAATTAATTAAGCGAAATAATTTTGAACTTTTTAAAAAATAAAAAACAGCTATTCATAAAAAATATTACGGTAGCTGTTTTTTTTATATTTCATTATCATCCTATTACCGCACAAAAAATTTCAAAAAGATTAGATTCCATACACAAATTAGAGGTTAATAAATCAGAAAAAATTAAACTCTACGACGCACTCATTAGTAGATATGAAAAGTTAAACAACTATACCCAATTAGGATCTGATGCGCATCAGATTGCTGAATGGCTTCATATAAATACAAATACAAAACAAAAGGCGATAGAAATGGTACAAACTGCCATTGATGCTAGAATAAAAGCCATACCTTTTAATCCTGATCTGCTCAAAAGAAGTTATAATAATTTAGGACTTTATTATTTTAAAGGAAAACAATATCAAGCATCTATAAAGGTTTATAAAACTCTTATAAAAGTAACAGCTACTGATTTTCTAATTGGTCGAGGTTACTACATGATGGGAAGAAATTTTAACAAATTAGAAGATCCCTATCAAGCTATCACATATTTCCAAAAAGCTCAATATTACTTCAAAAATGACAAAAAATACCTAAGTAAAAATCATTATCAACTTAGTAAGGCTTATAGAATAATAAGGAGTCGCAAAAACTCCGAAAAAGTACTCTATCATCTAAAAACATCTGAAAAACTTTTACTAGAAAATAATAAAATAGATTATAGAAGATTATTTAATATTAATAATGAAATTGGCAGATGGTATTTTGAGCAACTTCAGGACACACTTAATGGCGAAAAATATTTTAAAAAAGCAGACAAAATTACCCAAAACATTAATGATATTAGATATCAGGCTGTGATATCTTATAATCTAGGTCTTACCTATATTGATAGAGATAATTTAGCAGCTAAACAATATATTGATATTTCATATAAAAAATTCTTAGAAGCCAAAATGGAACTCAAGCTTCCATATTTTGGGATGGGATTATTAGCCAACTCTAATAAAAATTACATTCAGGCAGAAGAATATTATTATAAATGTTTATCTGAATTTTTTGAGAGCACTATTTCCTATGATACCATTGATAATTTTTTAACAAAAGAAAAACTGACCGATATTAAAGACAGAATGTTCTTGTTAGAAATCTTAAAATACGCTATCGATAATTATATTGATTGGGGTATAAAGGCAAATAACAGTTCGTATCATCAAAAAGCTATTAGATTGGTAAAAGTATCTGACAGGTTAATTAATCTCATGCTCGAAAGCACCAATTCTGACAATTCTAAGTTATTATGGCGTAGTATTGCTTCTGGAACTTATGCATCAGGAATCCAAGCCAGTTTGGAAGCAGATGATATTGATTATGGATTTTTTCTTTCAGAA
Source organism: Aquimarina sp. 433 (assembly GCF_054054605.1). NCBI lineage: Bacteria > Pseudomonadati > Bacteroidota > Flavobacteriia > Flavobacteriales > Flavobacteriaceae > Aquimarina > Aquimarina sp. 433. The sequence goes on along the minus strand of NZ_JBSWZK010000011.1, from coordinate 63,431 downwards.
AAAAACAAAGCTTTACTACTACAACAAGAAATTCTAAAAGAGAATAGTTCGATTCCATCTGATTTTATAGAATATGAACGCTCTTTACAAAGAGAGTTGATAAGTTTACAAAAGGAACAAGAACGTTCTAACTCTGTTAATGATTCTCTTTTTATGAGTTTATTATTCGACAAGCAAGAAGAACTCTATCACTTAAGAGATTCTATCAAAACACTATATCCAGATTATATAAAAGAAAGGCAATCTTCTGCATTACTTACTCCTCTATCCGATATTGTAATTAAAGATAATGAAATCGTTATGCAATATATGATGACCGAAAGGATTGCAGGTATATTCCCAAACACCTATTGTTTAGTATTATCTAAAGATGCTAAAAAATTATTTAAACTAGAGAATACAAAAGACCTGCATGATAAAATATTTACCTTACGAGCACTTTTAAACAAACCTTTTAGAAATCAAGAAGATATCCTGAATTATAAAAAAAGAGCAACTACATTATATCATTCTCTTTTTCCAGAAGAAATAAGACCGTTACTAAAAAACAAAAAAATTACTATCGTACCGGATCATTTACTATCTAACCTTCCGTTTGAAGCTCTGATTACAGATACTGGTAATTATCTATTAGAGGAAAATGAAATTAGCTATACCTATTCGTTATCCTTTCAAAAACAAAACACCGAAAGAAAAAGAAATTCCAATGAGGAGTTTTTGGGTATAGCTCCAAAAGATTTCAAAAATGATCTTACTAGCTTACCCAACAGTATCCAAGAAATTAAATCTGGCATCAAACAATATTCTGGTAAACTTTTGCAAAATGAAGAAGCAACGAAAGATAATTTCATTAAAGAAATAAAAGACTATAAAATCGTTCATCTAGCAACTCATGCTTTTGCTAGTGATTCGATTACTCCATGGATCTCTTTTAAAAACGAAAAAATTACCAATGCAGAAATTGATCTTTTAAGAAATAATGCAGATATGGTCGTATTGAGTGCTTGTAACACCTCCTTGGGAGAAGTACATAGCGGAGAAGGTGTTTTGAGCCTAGCTAGAAGTTTTTTTAAATCTGGCGCAAATACCGTGATTCCGTCTTTATGGAGTACCAATGATAAAGCTACGGCTACGATCACTGCTGATTTTTATAAAAACTTAAGCGAAGGACAAACCAAATCAGCAGCCTTAAGAACGGCAAAACTAAATTATCTACAAAGCAATACCGATGCAGAAGCATCACCACACTATTGGGCATCGATGATCCTTATCGGAGATACAGGAACATTGTTGCCACAATCCAATAATTTGTGGATTTTTTTGTTAGGATTTGGGATTATCGCAGCGATTGCATTAAGCTTGTATGTTTACAAAAGAGTAACCCGAGTATGATAAGAAGTCTTACACTTTATTTTTTCTTATGGTTGACTACATTAGTTTGTCATGCACAACAAATTTCTTCTGCTTTAGACTCTATTCATCAATTGAATCCGGAAGATGATTACGGTAATATTCATTTATATGATTCTTTACTTACGCATTATAAAAAAACTAAAAACTATACGCAGCTAGGATCTGATGCACATCAATTAGCAAAATGGCTAGTTCGTGAAAATCAATTAGAGAAAACTATAGAAGTTCTAAAAACGGGTATAGCAGCAAGAAAAAAAGCAGTCCCATTTAACCCTGATTTATTAAAAAGAAGCTATCTTAATTTAGGTAACTATTTTAAATTAAAAGAAGACTACAATAATTGCATACAAGCTTACTTAGATATGATTTCGGTTAAAGAATCTACAGATTTAAACGAAATATCATACGCTCGATTAGGACATATATACAAAAGAACCGAAGCCCACTACAAATCAGTTGATGCGTTTAATAAGGCTTTTAAATTTTATGATCCTGAAAAAGATAGGAAAAAAATCATCAAAAACCATATAGACATAGTTGGCGCTTATAAGGACTTACGAAGTTATGGGTATCAAGAAAAAGATACCATAACTGATAAATTGCTCTACCACTTACTAACCGCTGATTCTATATTAAAAACACAACAGAAACCATCTTTAAATGATCATTTTCTTGTGAATTTAGAAATTGGACTTTTTTATGATAACAAGAAAAAATTCCCTAAAAAAGAAAAAACAATATTCTATTTTGAAAAGGCATTTGAACTTGCAGAAAAGCTAGACAATAGCAATTATCTAGCCGGAGTACACGTGAATTTAGGGCAGACCTATTTATCCCTTGAGAATTTTGAACAATCTAAAAATCATTTTTCAAAGGCTTTACAATATTCAAAAAACAATAGATATAATACATTTGTATCTCTTCTTGGTGTAGCTAGTATAGCATCCGAAAAAGAAAATTATGAAGACGCCCATAAATATTATAAGAAATCACTAGCGCTTCTTTTGAATAAAACGGAATATGATCAAAATTGGCCTCCTTTATTTAAAAACATACAACACTCTGATTATAAAGAAGAAATTCTAGATATATTCCGATACAGCATAATTGATTATTTGAAAGAAGCGAAGCAATCCAAAAACAAAGACTTATTCGATAGGGTTGTACAATTGGTTAAATCCTGTGATTCCATTATAGACTATACTACGAACAAAAACTTTTCTCAACTCGAAAAGTTAAGAAATAAAGATATAAGCTCTGAATTTTATAATATGGGATTAGAAGCGTCTTTATACACCAATAATCTAGATGATGCTTTTTATTTGATGGAAAAAAGCAAAGCGATGTTATTAATGACTGATATTTATCAAAAAAACCGATCATTACCTACCGATATAGCATCTAAAAAAACAAATTACGAGCGTAGGATCCAAAAACTACAAAATCAACTTTTCCTGGCAGTAGATAGTGAAAAAGATTCATTAACTACAACAATTAAAAAGATAAAAAAACGATATACTCGCTTTATAGATTCTATTGAAGTAATATATCCCACCTATAGCAATCCTATTGAAGCACCAAAGATTTTACCACTTTCTGAGGTTTCAGTTAAAGAAAATGAAGTCATCATACAATATTCCATGGCGGAAAGAAATGCCGGAGCATTACCACATGCCTATGTAATGACACTTACTAAGGATACACAAAAAATGCTTGAGATACCTGAGGTCGATATATTAATTGAAGACATCAAAACCCTTAGAAAACTGCTAGATCAACCTTTTACAACTACAGAAGATATTACTACCTATAGAAAAACATCCAATGATATCTACAAATCTTTATTTCCAGAAGAAATAAGAGCAGTGCTCAAAGGTAAAAAAGTAACTATCATACCTGATCACATGCTTGGTCTGATTCCTTTTGAAGCCCTAGTTACTGATCCAGATAATACTAAGTACCTAATCGAAGACTGCGAAATTGATTATGCTTTTTCACTTACCTTCCAACAGCAAAATGCTAAAATATCCCGAAAAGCAGCGCAGGATTTCTTGGGTATTGCTCCAGTAAATTTTTCACAAGGTTTAACCGCACTACAAAACAGCAACAAAGAGATCACAGCTGCGAATGCATTCTATAGTGGGGATTTATTAGTAGACCAAGAAGCTACCAAAGAAAACTTTATTAAAAAGATCAAGAATTATAAAATCTTACATCTTGCTACACATGCAGATGCATCAGACTCTATTGCACCATGGATTGCATTTAGAAATTCGAAACTCACGGATTTAGAACTTAATTCATTACAAAGTCAGGCAGAATTGGTAGTATTAAGTGCATGCAATACATCTTTAGGGAAAATAAGCCGTGGCGAAGGTATTCTGAGTCTTGCCAGAGGTTTTTTTAAATCGGGTGCTAATACGGTCATTCCATCTTTATGGAGTACCAATGATAAAGCGACTGCTACGATCACTGCTGATTTTTATAAAAACCTAAGCGAAGGGCAAACCAAATCAGCAGCTTTACGACAAGCAAAACTTAATTATCTGCATAACAACACAGATGCTGAAGCATCACCCCATTATTGGGCATCAATGATCCTTATTGGAGATACAGGAACATTGTTGCCACAATCTAATGATTTATGGATGTTTTTGTTAGGATTTGGGATTATCGCAGCGATTGCATTAAGCTTGTACGTTTACAAAAGAATAACCCGAGTATGATAAGAAATCTTATACTTTATTTTTTCTTATGGTTGACTACATTAATTTGTAATGCACAACAAATTTCTTCTGCTTTAGACTCTATTCATCAATTGAATCCGGAAGATGATTACGGTAATATTCATTTATATGATTCTTTACTTACGCATTATAAAAAAACTAAAAACTATACGCAGTTAGGATCAGATGCACATCAATTAGCAAAATGGCTAGTTCGTGAAAATCAATTAGAGAAAACTATAGAAGTAATAGAAACAGGAGTTGCAGCAAGAAAAAAAGCGGTTCCTTTTAATCCAGAATTACTTAAAAGAAGCTATGTAAATCTTGGAAATTATTATACGCTTCAAAAAAATTATACTAAAGCAATACAAGCCTATGAAAATATGCTTGACATAAAGGAAAGTACTATTTTTAATGGACTATCGTATACAAGACTTGGTACTATTTATAATAAATTAGAAGATCCTCATAGAGCTGTTGAACATTTTTCTAAAGCCTTTGAATTATACCATCCAGAAAAGGATAAAAAGAGAATCATAACAAATCATATCAAAATATCATCAGCATACTTAAAACAAGGAAGCGATATATCTACCAACAGGACCTTACATCACCTATTAACTGTAGATTCTTTAATAAAAACTCAAAAAAAAGCAAAATTAACAGATTTATATAGTATCAATCTTAATCTGGGTGCTGTTTACAGTACTGAATTTTTCCTTGATCATAAAAAAGCCGTGTTCTATTTCGAAAAAGCTCTTAAATATGCAGTAGACTTAAATAATAATAAATATATCGGAGCGATTTACTCTAATATAGGATTTGCCAACTTAGAGCTAAACAACCTTGAGATTTCTGAACAATATTTCAGAAAATCCCTAGATTACTTGGATAAAAATGAGTTTTTAAGGGCTTCTTACTTTTTGGGTATGGCATCCATAGCTTCTAAACGAGAAAATTATTCACTTGCACAAGAGTTCTATCAGAAATATTTTATCCATATCCTTAATAATCAAAAAGCAGGAGAATCCTGGACGCCCGTAGCAGAAGATTTAAAAACTTCGAACAGAAAAGAAAAGATTTTAAAATTATTTAATTATAGAACTGAAGATTATCTAAAACAAGTAAAGCTTGAAAATAATGATGCTATTTACACAGAAATACTTAAAATTGTCAAATTAAATGATTCTTTAATTAACTATATGACGATTGAAGATTTTTCTTATGGCACTAAATTATTAGCCAGAGATCTAGAATCAGAAATAAACATTATGGGATTAGAAGCTTGTTATCAAACAAATGATTTAGAGACAGCTTTTTATTTAATGGAAAAAAGCAAGGTAGTTTTATTAATGTTTACGATGAATGATCAAAGCACATCGTTACCTCACAAAATATTATCCAATAAAGTTAACTATAAAAATGCAATAGAAGATTTACAAAGTAAAGTGCTAATTGCTATTGATAAAGACAAGGATTCTTTAATAAAACTTCTCAATAAAGAAAAAGAACAATATAGAATATTCAAAGACTCTTTAAGCGCCAAGTATCCTGATGATGTTTCTAATAGTAAAATACCCAAAATATTAGAACTATCAGAAGTAGAAGTTCCAGAAAATGAAATCATTATTCAATATGCCATGGCAGAGAGAAGAGCAGGAGAACTTCCTCATGCATATATGCTAGTTTTTGCTAAGGATAGTCAAAAAATGTTTAAGATATCCAATATAAAAACCTTAATTGATAATATCAAAAAGCTCAGAAAACTCTTAAACCAACCTTTTACAACTAAAGAAGATATTACTACCTACAGAAAAACATCCAATGATATCTATAACGCTTTATTTCCAAAAGAAATAAGTACAGTACTCAAAGGTAAACAAGTAACCATTATCCCAGATCATATGATTGGTATGATCCCTTTTGAAGCCCTGGTAACTAATCTAGATAATAATACTTATCTCATCGAAGATTGCGAAATTGATTACGCTTTTTCACTTACCTTCCAACAGCAAAATGCTAAGATATCCAGAACAGCAGCGCAGGATTTTTTGGGTATTGCACCTGTAAACTTCAAACAAGAACTTACACCTTTAAAAAACAGTAATAAAGAGATTACGGCTGCGAATGCATTCTATAGTGGGGATTTATTAGTAGACCAAGAAGCTACCAAAGAAAACTTTATTAAAAAGATCAAGGATTATAAAATCTTACATCTTGCTACACATGCAGATGCATCGGACTCTATTGCTCCATGGATCGCTTTTAGAAATTCGAAACTCACGGATTTAGAACTTAATTCATTGCAAAGTGAGGCAGAGTTGGTAGTATTAAGTGCATGCAATACATCTTTAGGAAAAATAAGCCGTGGAGAAGGTATTCTGAGTCTTGCCAGAGGTTTTTTTAAATCGGGGGCTAATACGGTCATTCCATCTTTATGGAGTACCAATGATAAGGCGATTGCTACGATCACTGCTGATTTTTATAAAAACCTAAGCGAAGGACAAACCAAATCGGCAGCTTTACGGACTGCAAAACTAAATTATCTACATCACAACACAGATGCAGAAGCATCACCACACTATTGGGCATCGATGATCCTTATTGGAGATACAGGAACATTGTTGCCACAATCTAATGATTTATGGATGCTGTGGATCGGATTAGTTGCAGTACTACTTTTGTGTTTAGTATATTTCTTAGTTAAAAAAACAAGATAATTGTTAGTGCACCGAAAAATTCGATTTGTGTAAAAAATCTGTTAATTTTTCTATAAATAAGAAAGAACGATAGTAACAATTTCTTTTTCTAAAGAACGTCTTTGTAGACATAGCGCCTGAATGTCTATAAATGTTCGGGTTTTTATTATTCTAAAATTAAAATCATGAAGAAAAAAAAGTTAAACGGATTGTCATTAAAAAAAAATGTTATTTCTAGACTAGGTAGTCAAGGTATCAAAGGAGGTTTTTTTACTCATGATGATAATCGCACCGAACCGGTAGATTCTAGGTGTGATTGCGGTTCTGGTATCACTGTTATTGATAGAACAAAAGACTGCATACTAACTGACGATGGTGAATCATTTTTAACTTGTGATTCTTACGGTGTTCATTGTTTATGATGTAAATTAAAACAAGATGAAGAACAGCAATATTGCTGTTCTTCTCTTAGAAATAAAAGAAAAATCAAGTATCTATTAAATAAGGCAATATCACTTTAACTTCAGTACCTTTTCCTTCCGGAATTTGATCAACAGTAAAAGTTGTTTTTTTATTTAATGACTTCGCATAAATCTGCAAGCGTTCTTTAATAATTTTACCAGAAAAAGACTGATGTTTTGGATCAACTTTAGTTTTAAATTCTGAAGATTTTGTAATACCCACACCATTATCTACGATAAGACACTGGATCAAACCTTCCTTTTCATTTTTAGATAATACTATCTTAATAAGACCGTCATCGACACCTCGTAATCCATGCTGAATCGAATTTTCTATAAAAGGTTGAATAAACATAGGGGGAATAAAGGTTTCTTCTATATCTATATCTTCTGAAACTGAAATTGTATAGGTAAACTTTTGAGAAAAATTAGATTCTAATTCCAGATAATCTTCTATAGACTGTAACTCATCTTCGAAAAGAATGAACTCTTCTCTGGAATTTTTGAGAATCAACCGAATTAAACTACTTAATTTAGAGATATACTGTAAGGTATGCTCGGATTTTTTATTCACTAAATTACTTACTGTGTTTAGTGCATTAAATACAAAATGAGGATTTAACTGTGATCGTAACAATCGTTGTTTTAGATTGGTAGTTTCATACTTACTCTTCAGTTTACGTTGTCTAAACAACAATATTCCAACTCCGATAATCGACACTAATATCCCTAATAATGCTAAAGTTATAATATTTCTTTGCTTTATGATAACCTGTTGTTCCTCCGTTACGGCTTCTAATTGTTCAATGGATTCTTCCTTTTCTTTTACTTCATAGGCAATGTTGAGCTCTCTAAGTTTTTCATCTAATACTTGTTGATGGTACTTTCTAAAAAAAAGATCCTTTTGTTTTATCGTTTCAATAGCCTTTTCCTTTTGATTTAGATTCCTATATACCTCCACTAAGTAATCTAAAGCGTCATCGTGTAACCCTAACACTTCATCATCAATTTTAGGTATTTTGTATAAAGAATCCAAAACCTTAGTTAAAGCAGGTAATGCTTTTTTAGGACGACCCTCTTTTATAGATACAAAAGCATTATTAGTTTTTATAAACAAATCCATATACCCATAATTCTCATCTGGGTAATTTTCATGTAATACTTTATTTTTTTTGAAATAGTACAAAGTAGAATCTATTTGATTTTGATCTTTAAAATAGTTCCCAATATTGTTATACATACTTTTAATTCCTGCTTTGTTATCGCTCTCTAAATAGGTCTTCAACGCTTTTCTATAGTAATGTATTGCAGAATCTTTTTTACCCTGATCAAAGTATAAGAGCCCAATACGATTGTATGTTGCTCCAGCTTCTCTTGGAACAGCCATAAACGCGGTATCTTTTGCAATTTGTAATCTAAATTGCAACGCTTTCTTTTTTTCTCCAATTTTGATATAATTGCTTGCTAAATAAGCATATAAATAGGAATTGGTCTCTACTCGCGATGTCGGATACTTTTTTGAAATATCGATTGCCTTTAGTAAGTACTCTGTGGATTTTCTATAATTTCTATCTCTGTTTGTAAGAATATACGAGAGATAAAAATAGATATCTTTTAGATTTATTTCTTCAATGGGAGCTTCAATTCCAAGACTATTAAACCTTTCAACACCTTTTATACCATAATAGTAAGTAGAATCCAATTCACCTTTACCCAAAAAATATCGACTTTTTCTGCGGTAATAGCGTACCCAACCCGTGAGCTCAGAATCAGATTGCAACATCCGTTTAAACTCTATCTGTTTCTCTATTGTATTTGGATTAATTTCAAAACTGTCAATTTCTGATTGGGTATATATTCTTTGTTGAGCTATATTTTTCATAGAAAAAAGCAAAACAAGAATAAGAAAGCACCTTTTTTTAGACATTCTATTTAAATTAAAAAGAATTAGATTTGTGTGTACGTTATTTAATATCGATAGGCAAAAATATGATTAATTCGATTTCGGCAATAATAATTGAAGATGAAAAGGACGCTCAGGAATTTCTTGTTTCAATATTACAAAAAGACTTTCCTAATATTCAGATACAAGGGATATATGATAATGTAATAGATGCCGTTCATAATATACAAGTTAAAAACCCTGAATTGGTCTTTATGGATATTGAACTAATTGATGGTAATGCCTTTGATATTCTAGATAACTTACAGACACATGATTTCGAAATTGTGTTTATTTCTGCACATAGCGAACATATGGAGAGGTCCCTGGAATACCATACCCTAAATTACATTACCAAACCTTTTGAACCTGAAAGACTGCGCACCACCTTACATCGATATATAAAACTGAAAGAACGTTTGTTTTCTAAACAGAAATATACACTATTAAGGGAATTTATGTTGGACTCTAAACTGTTTTTAAATACTGGATCAGAGCATGTCGTTATTCATTTAAAAGACGTTCTAAAATGTGTTGCAGATGGTAACTACTGTTATTTTCATATGGTTCAAAAATCTTCCTATTTATCCTCTGAGTCCCTTAAATATTACGATAGCCTATTAGAAACTAAAGGTTTTTTTCGTGCAAATCGATCAACTCTGGTAAATATCAATCATATTCATTCGATTTATAAAAAAGAAGCTATTATACTTACTAATAAAGAACGAATTAGTGTATCTGTAAGAACCAGACCGCAACTTACCGAACTAATCAAAAACTTCGCTTAAACTCATATCAGCTACGCTTACATTTTTTAAACTTACTACTACACTTTTTTGATTTTAAAAAAACTTATTCGCTACTAATTTAGAGCAAGAATTAATAATTTTTAAAAACAAAACAATGATTAAAAACATCTTAAACTCAAAAGGGGTATCTTCAATCAACAAAACTGAACAAAAATCTATTAAAGGAGGTTCTAGAATTAACAAATGTGGTAGCTGTTATGAGATTTTATGGGAAGATCCAATTACTGGAAATCAATTATGCGGATTTCCTACAGGTGCTTGCTAATCCAGTAAAAAACTTCATTTCTCCTAATTATTAGGAGGAATGAAGTCGGTAAACAGAAAATATTATTCTTTTAAACCTATCGATTAAAACTCTTTTCCTCAAAAAATCATTACCGACTCTCTGATCTTCAAAAAAACTTATTTCCACATCAAAGCATTTGATTTTTTCCAAAAAAGCTATATTTGTGGTTGCGCAAACTCAGATCGTCACACACATGAAATCTTTACTTAGTATTGTAGTTGGTTTATTTTTTATAACCACTATGCAGGCACAGAGCATTTATGAAGCGGGTTATTTTGTAGATAATAACGGAAAACGTACCGAATGCTTAATCAAAAAACTTCCTTGGAGAACCAACCCAACAGAATTCCAATGGAAAAAAAACATTTCTTCTAGTTCTAAAACTGCTACCATCGAAAACATAAAAGAATTTGGGGTTGGAGAAGATTACGTTTACAAAAGGTACATTTTACAATTTGATCTTAACGGAGATACCGTAGGAAAGTCTACCAAATACAAAGATCCAGATCTTACCTATAAAAAGATTTTTTTAAGAACCATCTTAAAAAGTAAAACAACGCTGTATCAATACTCAAAAAACGACGTGCATCGTTTTTTCTATACCAATCCTGAGACAGTATACCCAGAACTGTTATTATACAAGGTTTTCTATACTCCTGATGAAAGCAAAAAACCAGGAAAAAAAGTAATTCCTCAGGAAAATAATACCTACCAAGAACAATTAGCTAAAAAAATAAAATGTGGAGATCAAGATCCTTCTAAATTAACCTATACGCAAGGAGATCTTAAACGATATTTTAAAAAATATAATGAATGCAAAGGCAATAAAATTGAATATATCATCCGTAAAAAAATTAACCAAACAAGAATTGGTGTGGTCGCTGCAGTTGATCTAACAGGATTTACTCATGGTTCTATTGCTGGTCCTGCAGGCGATGTAAATTATGATGATGTATTTGCTCCTCGTTATGGAGTCTTTATAGAAACCTTTATTCCGTTTTCTAAAGTAGATTTAAGTTTCTTTTTAGAATCTACCTATAAAGCATTTACAATGGATGGTAGGGATTTTGCTATTTCTAACAGTGAATTCGAATTAGATTATAAAAGTATTAACGTTGCTGTAGGACCAAGATTCCATATTTATTTGAGTCCTAAATTTGAGCTCTTCCTGGAAGGAGGACTTACTGTAGATTTTAATATCGGCACAGAAGCTACTCAATTTATGGAGAATGAATTAGAAAACACAACCACAGATTATTTTTATGGAGGTGGTATTGGATCTGGTCGTTTAAAGATTGGATTCAGACAATACTCTCCCAAAAACATTTCTAAAAGTACTGCAATACCAGATTCAGAGCTTACTACTTCTAGTCTTTATGTTTCTTTCAATATTTTTTAGGCACAAAAACAATCATAAAATAAAAAAACAAAAAAGGATTATACAATTAGTATAATCCTTTTTTACTTATATAAAATTTAATCTTCTAATTTGCTACTTCACTGATAAATTTAATACGATATAGTCGTAACTCTTCATCATCATAATCACCATCAAATTCTTCAATCGCAGTATCAATTTTATCGCTTTCAGCTTCGATAAAATACTCATGTATTTCTTCCTGCTGATCTTCGTCTAATATTTCATCTATCCAATAACTGATATTTAGTTTTGTACCACTGTAGACAATCGCTTCCATTTCTTTTATAAAATCTGGCATGTCCATTCCTTTAGCAGCAGCAATATCATCTAATGGCAATTTTCTATCTACATTCTGAATAATATATAGTTTGATACCGCTATTTGCTCCTGTACTCTTTACCACAAAATCATCAGGACGCATAATATCGTTTTCTTCCACATATTTAGCGATAAGCGCTATAAATTCTTTTCCGTATTTCTTAGCTTTTCCCTCTCCTACTCCATGTACATTTCCTAATTCTTCAATACTTATAGGGTATTTAAGTGCCATATCCTCTAAAGAAGGATCTTGAAATACCACAAATGGAGGCACTCCTAGTTTCTTTGCAACCTTTTTCCTAAGATCTTTTAGCATTCCAACCAATTGCTCGTCTGTTCCTCCTTTTCCTCCTGATTTCGCTGCGGTAATTATAGAATCATCCTTGGTTTCATCATACACGTGATCTTCTGTCATCATAAAACTAACAGGCGACTCGATAAATTCTCTTCCTTCTTTGGTGATACGTATCACTCCATACGTCTCTATGTCTTTTCGCAAATATCCAGAAACCAACACTTGTCGTATCAATGCCATCCAGTACTTATCTTCTTTTGATTTTCCAGTTCCAAAGAATGGCTGTTCATGGGTTTTATGAGAAATAATAAGAGCATTACTTTTCCCAATGAGTGTATTTACAAGATCTTTAGACTTATATATTTCTCCAGTTTTATTTACAACTTTTAATAATAGTTGTACCTCATCCTTTGCTTCGTGCTTCTTTTTAGGGTTACGAACATTATCGTCCATATCCGCTCCTTCTCCCGTTACCTCATCAAATTCTTCTCCGAAATAATGTAGAATAAATTTACGTCTGGAAATAGAAGTTTCTGCAAAAGCAACCACCTCCTGTAATAGAGCATGACCAATTTCCTGTTCGGCAACAGGTTTTCCACTCATAAATTTTTCTAGCTTTTCGATATCCTTATAGGCATAATAAGCTAAACAATGTCCTTCTCCTCCATCACGTCCAGCACGACCAGTTTCCTGATAATAACTTTCGATACTTTTAGGGATATCATGATGAATCACAAAACGAACATCTGGTTTATCAATCCCCATCCCAAAAGCAATCGTTGCTACCACTACATCCACATCTTCCATAAGGAACATATCTTGATGTTTTGCTCTAGTCTTGGCATCTAAACCTGCGTGATAAGGAACTGCTTTTACTCCATTCACTTCTAAGGTCTGAGCTAACTCTTCTACGCGCTTTCTGCTTAAGCAATATACAATACCACTTTTACCGCTATTTTGCTTTACAAAACGAATGATATCAGCATCGACGTTCTTAGTTTTTGGACGTATTTCGTAAAAAAGATTAGGCCTATTAAAAGAGGCTTTAAAGGTCTGCGCATTACTCATCCCAAGGTTCTTAAGAATGTCTTCTTGTACTTTGGGAGTAGCTGTGGCTGTTAATCCTATAATGGGGATATCCTCTCCTATTCTTTTGATAATATTTCTAAGATTTCTGTATTCTGGTCTGAAATCGTGTCCCCACTCGCTAATACAATGTGCTTCATCTACCGCCAAGAAAGAAATTTTTTGTTCCCTTAAGAAGTCTACATATTCTTCTTTGGTTAATGATTCTGGAGCAACATAAAGTAACTTAGTAACTCCGTTAACGATGTCACTCTTTACTCTTTTTACTTCAGATTTGTTTAAGGACGAATTTAACACATGCGCAATCCCTTCTTCGGAAGAAATACTACGAATGGCGTCTACTTGATTTTTCATTAATGCGATTAACGGAGATACTACAATTGCTGTTCCTTCGCACATTAAGGCAGGAAGTTGGTAGCAAAGGGATTTTCCACCACCTGTAGGCATGATTACAAAAGTATTCTCTTTGTTTAAAATACTTTCTATCACCTTTTCCTGCAATCCTCTAAATTGACTAAACCCAAAGTACTTTTTTAAAGCTCCTTGTAAGTCAGTTTTGTTCAAACTCATTAAATTGTCAAACTTTTATATACCAATTAAATTAAAAATAATTCTATCACATAAACCTTTTTCCCCAATTCAGATTTAGTGGATTGTTCTTTTTTAAAAAGTTACCAAAGATAAGCAAACTAAAATTTAGAAAGCTTTTTTTCAGCATTATTTAATATTCATAAGGTATTCTATACCTTTGCATAATTAAAGATACTAAAATCTTTATTTATAACACGCAAATTTTATAAATTTTGAACACCCTCGATACGATTATTTCCTTCGCGCAACAAACTATTAATGAAGAAGCTAGAGCCATTGCACATCTAGAACAACTTATCGACAAGGAATTTGCTGAAGCCGTGAATACCATTCATAATTCTAATGGACGAGTAATCATTACTGGGATCGGAAAAAGCGCCATAATTGCTTCAAAAATAGTAGCTACCATGAATTCTACGGGAACTCCCGCTGTATTTATGCACGCTGCAGATGCTATTCACGGAGATTTGGGTAATATCCTGAAAGATGATGTGGTTATTTGTATTTCTAAAAGTGGAAATACTCCTGAAATAAAGGTGCTAGTTCCCCTAATTAAAAACTTTAACAATACTTTAATTGGCATTACTTCAAACAAGGAGTCTTTCTTAGGAAAAGAAGCTGATTTTGTACTACACGCATATGTAGAAAAAGAAGCCTGTCCTAATAATCTAGCACCAACTACAAGTACCACCGCGCAATTAGTTATGGGAGATGCCGTAGCGGTATCTTTATTACACCTTAAGGGTTTCTCTAGCAAGGATTTTGCAAAATATCATCCAGGAGGCGCATTGGGCAAGAAATTATACCTAAGAGTACAAGATATCGTTTCTAAAAACGAAAAACCGGAAGTAGGTCCAGACTCTGATATCAATTCAGTAATCGTAGAAATGACCGAAAAGAGATTAGGTGCCACAGCCGTTACCGACAATAATAAGATCATAGGTATTATCACGGATGGAGATTTAAGAAGAATGTTGACCACAAATACTTCTTTTGCAGGATTAACTGCTAAGGATATTATGTCTCCTAATCCTAAGCGTATTGATATCGATGCGATGGCAGTAGACGCTCTTGATCGTTTAGAAGAATACGGAATATCACAATTATTAGCAGAAGAACAAGGCAACTATGCTGGCCTTTTACATATTCATGACCTAATGAGAGAAGGAATACTATAATGGGAAAGAAGATAACAAAAGATCCACAATCCATGTCTTTTCTGGATCATCTTGAAGAATTGAGATGGCATTTAATAAGAGCTACCGTAGCCGTTCTGATAGCAGCAATTGTAGCATTTATTGCTAAAGAATTTATTTTTGATGTGTTAATTTTTGGTCCAAAAAAACCAGATTTCCCTACCTACAAAGGGCTTTGCAATCTTTCTAAACTTTTAGGTTTAGATGAAAGTTTATGTTTCCAAGAGTTACCATTTAGTGTACAAAGTAGAAAAGTAGCCGGGCAGTTCTCGGTACATATCTGGACATCTATTACTGCTGGTTTTATAGCAGCTTTCCCATATGTATTATACGAATTTTGGAAGTTTATTGCTCCTGCATTATATGACAAAGAAAGAAAATACTCTAAGGGGTTCATCATTATCTGCTCTTGTCTATTTTTTCTAGGTGTACTTTTTGGATATTATATTATCACTCCATTATCAATTAACTTTTTAGGAGGGTATCAGGTGAGTGCAGAAGTATTAAATGAGTTTGATATTGATAGCTACATCGCCTTAGTAAGAGCTTCGGTGATTGCTTGTGGATTGATATTCGAACTGCCTGTTATTATGTTTTTTCTTACCAAAGTTGGGCTTGTCACTCCTCAATTTTTAAAGAAATACAGAAAATTCGCATTAGTAATTGTATTGATTTTATCCGCTGTAATCACTCCTCCTGATATTGCGAGTCAGGTGATTGTAGCAATTCCAATATTGATTTTATACGAAGTAAGTATTATTATTTCTAAAATAGTGGTCAAAAGACAAAACAAAAAATTAATTCCGCAAACCAAATGAGTACCATAGTAGACGATTTCAATGAATATAGAGAGAAAATGAACTCTCGAATTCTAGAAGATAACAATAAGATTATTAAAAGAATCTTCAATTTAGACACCAATGCTTACATGGAAGGTGCGTTGGATGTAAAAACAAAAGAGCTTTTAGGTTTAGTAGCATCTACTGTACTTAGATGTGATGACTGCATAAAATATCACTTAGAAACCTGTTATAAAGAAGGTTTAACCAAAGAAGAAGTGGTAGAATCTTTAAGTATTGCGACTTTAGTTGGAGGAACTATCGTTATACCGCATTTACGAAAAGCATATGAATTTTGGGATGCTTTGGAGGAGCAAAACTCATAACATTGCTCTTAGTCAATTTATTCGCTTATTTTAGCAACATCCAATATAGAAAGAAGTCATTCAGAATATGAAGTTAACAGCAGACAACTTAATAAAATCATATAAAGGAAGAAAAGTAGTAAAAGGGATTTCTCTGGAAGTAAATCAAGGAGAAATTGTAGGTTTATTAGGTCCTAATGGAGCTGGTAAAACAACTTCATTCTATATGATTGTAGGATTGGTAAAACCAAATGGAGGAAAAATATCACTTGATAGTACCGATATTACAAAGTTTCCGATGTATAAACGTGCTCAGAATGGGATTGGTTATCTAGCACAAGAAGCTTCTGTTTTTAGAAAATTGAGTATCGAGGATAATATCCTCAGTGTTTTACAGTTAACAAAACTTTCTAAAAAAGAACAGTTGTACAAAATGGAATCTCTGATTGAAGAATTTGGTTTAGGTCATATTCGTAAGAACAGAGGAGATTTATTAAGTGGTGGAGAACGAAGAAGAACAGAAATAGCTAGAGCCTTAGCGACAGATCCTAATTTTATTTTATTAGATGAACCTTTTGCTGGGGTAGATCCAGTTGCCGTAGAAGATATTCAACGAATTGTAGCCCAGTTAAAAAATAAAAATATTGGTATTCTGATTACAGATCATAACGTACAAGAAACTTTAGCAATTACTGACAGAACCTACCTTATGTTCGAAGGAAGTATTCTAAAAGCTGGAATTCCTGAAGAACTGGCTGAAGATGAAATGGTTCGTAAAGTTTATCTTGGTCAAAATTTCGAGCTTAGAAAAAAGAAAATAGATTTCGATTCCTAGTTACTTATAAGACTAATCTATAAGCCTTGGACTACATTTTTTGATTTCAAATTCCATATCTGAAACTAAAATGTGTTGCTTCCCTATTTTTAATTGAACTAATAATCCCTTAGAATTTATAGGATTATGCTGATCAAAAATAAAATAGTAGTTTACGTTATAAGGAATCGGTTTTTCCTTCCTTTAAAATCAAAGACATCAAAACATATAGCAATATGACTACAGGTATCGCGGTGAATTGAAGAAATGCCAACAACAAAATCGTTATTACTAAGAAAGCATATCTAATTTTATTCTCCTGAAAACCCCATGTTTTAAACTTTAAAGCAAACAATGGAATTTCGGCATTGAGTAAGTAACAACTCACCAATGTGAGACCTATTAAAAACCATTGATTCAAAATAACATCAGCAATACATTCCGCAGAGTTGAAACTAAGAATTAAAGGCAAACTAATAATTAACAAAGTGTTAGCAGGAGTTGGTAATCCAATAAATGAAGTCGTCTGTCTCGTATCGATATTAAACTTTGCTAATCGATATGCTGAAGCCAACGTAATAAGCAAGCCTATAATAGGTAAAAACTCTGCATAACCTTCTATAAAATCTTCATCATAAACCTGATATCTTAGCACCTGATCTGAAGAGACATTATATACTTTTGCCATCAATTGAAACATTACAATACCTGGTACTAATCCACTTGTTACCATATCGGCTAGTGAATCTAATTGTAATCCAAGTTCACTTTGTACTTTTAGTAACCTAGCCGCTAATCCATCGAAAAAATCAAATCCTATCCCAAGCACTACAAATAAAGCAGCCAGCTCTAAATCTCCCTGAACAGCAAAAATTGTAGCAATACAGCCACACAAAAGATTAAGAAGGGTAATGATATTAGGAATTTGCTTTTTCAGCTTCATATGGATAAATTTTGTGTAAAAATAGCAAACTATTTCCGTCTATTAACAAGGGCTACACAATATGAAATCGTAAATAAAGTTTATAATGTTGAAAAATAGTAAGATATTTGTCAAAAATTGCTAGAATTGAAAAGAATTATAATCGCATTGTTTAGTTTGTCTGTGTTTTTCTCTTCAGCTCAAACTCGTAAATATTCCAATGAATTTTTGAATATTGGTGTAGATGCTGGAGCGTTAGGTATGGCCAATGCTGTTGTTGCTACTTCTGGTGATGTGAATTCTGGATATTGGAATCCTGCTGGATTGATCAATTTAGAAGACAATCAGGTTTCCTTTATGCATGCGGCATACTTCGCTAATATTGCTAATTACGACTACTTAGCTTTTGGTATGCCTTTAGACGAAAAAAGTGCTATTGCATTTTCTTTAATTCGTTTTGGGGTTGATGATATTCTTGATACTACTAGCTTGGTTGATGCAGATGGTAACATTGATTATACAAGAATTAATTTATTCTCAGCGGCAGATTATGCCTTCACATTTTCATATTCGAGAAAACTACCCATAGAAGGTCTAAGTTATGGTGCTAATGCCAAGGTAATCCGACGTATTATTGGAGATTTTGCCTCTTCTTGGGGATTCGGTTTCGATGCTGCTTTACAATATCAAAAGAACAACTGGCAATTTGGAGTAATGGTTAGAGATATCACTACCACTTTTAATGCCTGGAGTGTTGAAGAATTTGCTATTGGCGATCTTAACGGAGATGGTATTCCTGATGAAGATCAAATCCCACAGATAAGAGATCAAGAATTACCAGAAACTACAGAAATAACGATTCCTAAACTTCAATTCGGAGCTGCCAGAAAATTTGATATAGGAACAAAATTCGGTCTAAACACAGAATTGGATATGAATGTACGTTTTGCTGAAACAAATGATATTATTTCATCTTCCGCAATTAGTGTTACTCCTGCTTTTGGTTTTGAATTAGATTATGCTAAAATCGTTTACCTTCGCGGAGGTGTAGGTAATTTCCAAAATATTGAGCAATTTGATGGATCCGATAACGTAGGTTTTCAACCAAATTTTGGAATTGGTTTTCAATATAAAGGCATACAGGTAGATTATGCACTCACAGACATCGGCGATCAAAGTGCTGCTATTTATTCTAATGTATTTTCTATAAAAGTAGATTGGAGTCTTTTTAGATAGCCTTTATACTATCATAACATTTTTTTAGCTTAGGGTTTCAGTTTTGTAACGAAATAAGTTTAATTTCGTTTCTAAGACATAACATCTTTTATGAAGAACATATTACTTGTCATTTTATCAGGCTTATTGCTTGCTATTGGTTGGCCTACTTATGGTTTCCCGTTATTTCTCTTTTTTGGTTTTGTTCCTTTATTAATTGTTGAATACAAAGTCAGATCAAATAAGTATCATAAATCTCAAGTATTTGGATTTGCTTTTCTATCGCTATTTATTTGGAATATGATTACCACATGGTGGATCTATAATTCTACTCCATTTGGAATGTGGTTTGCAGAAATTGTAAATACGCTTATAATGGCGTTGGTATTTCTTTTGTATCATATCGTGGCAAGAAGAGCCTCTTTCTTTATTGGAACTATCTTTCTCATTTGTATATGGATGAGTTTTGAATACCTTCATTTACAATGGCAGTTTTCCTGGCCTTGGCTTAACTTAGGAAATGGATTTGCTAGTTTTACTTCATGGATACAATGGTATGAGTATACTGGAACTTTTGGAGGTACCCTTTGGATTTGGATTGTAAACATAGGTCTTTACAAAAGCATATTACTTTTTCTAGAACATAAAGACAAGTCAATTTTATACAAAGCGGGTCTTAGAAATGGATTGATCATTATCATTCCAATAATAATTTCTTTTATTATTCTAAAAACCTATGAAGAAGATGGTAAAGAGGTAGAAGTTGTTATTCTACAACCAAACATAAACCCATACACCGAAAAATATAATACTAGCGATGATCGTGTGGGTGCATTGTTAACTTCTCTTTCTCAAAAAGAAATAACGGAAAACACAGATTTTATTATCGCACCAGAAACCGTTTTTGCTGATAATAATCGATTAAAAACATTTAAGAATTCTATTGCAAAAAAGACTGCTAGTGCAATTGTGCAAAATTATCCAAAAGCTAATTTTCTATCCGGAATTTCCTTATTAGATGTTTTTAGAGATCCAGCTCAAGTTCGTCCACAAACAAATGAACATAAAAGTGGTGTGTTTTATGATGACTATAATTCTGCATTTTTAGTAAGGCCTGATGGTACAGATGAGCTATATCATAAAAGTAAATTAGTAGTAGGTGTAGAGAATTTTCCATATCAAAGTGTTTTTAAACCAATTGTTGGTGATGCTATGATTGATTTAGGAGGTACTGTAGCTAAGAAAACTACCCAACCAGATAGAGAAGTCTTTTTTACAAAAGAAGGATTAGGCGCCGCTCCAATTATTTGTTATGAAAGCGTTTACGGAGAATTTGTTACAGGTTATGTAAGAAATAATGCGGATTTCTTAGCAATTATCACTAATGACGCTTGGTGGGGTGTTACACAAGGACATCAACAACATTTGGCTTATGCTAAATTAAGAGCAATAGAAACAAGAAGAAGTATTGCCCGAAGTGCAAACACTGGTATTTCTGCAATTATAAACCAAACTGGAAATATTGTCTCGTCTTTACCATATAACCAGCAAGGAGTATTAAAAGGTACTCTTACTACCAATAAAAAAATTACTTTCTATGTTAGAGCTGGCGACTATCTAGCAAGAGTTGCTATTTTTCTTATGATTTTTATTTTTCTATTCTCGGTAACAAGACGAAGAAAGAAAATTACGGCTCTATAAAGCAGAATCCAATATTTGTACTTAATTTGCAAATTTTCAAATCATAACCAAGCTTTATCAGGTGAATTACGTATCAGTAGAAAATATTGCAAAATCTTTTGGAGAACGAGTGCTATTTAACAACATATCGTTCGGTATTAATGAAGGGCAAAAAATTGGTTTTGTAGCTAAAAATGGAACTGGTAAAACATCCTTACTAAACATTGTAGCAGGAGATGAAGAACCAGATGAAGGTCAGGTAGTATATAGAAAAAACTTAAAAGTAGCGTTTCTACCTCAAGAGCCCAATTTAGATCCTAATCTTACTATAGAACAAACTATTTTTGCTTCAGATAATGACACCTTACGTGTTATTAATGCGTACGAGAAAGCATTACAAAATCCAGATGATACAGAAGCTTACCAAAAAGCTTTTGAACAAATGGATGCTTTAAATGCTTGGGATTTTGAAACACAATACAAGCAGATACTCTTTAAACTAAAACTCGAAAACCTACAGCAAAAAGTTAGTCAACTATCTGGTGGGCAGAAAAAGAGATTAGCTTTAGCGAATATCTTACTTAGCAAACCTGAGTTATTATATCTTGATGAACCTACAAACCATTTAGATCTAGAAATGATCGAATGGTTAGAAGAATACTTTGCCAAAGAGAATTTTACTCTTTTTATGGTTACTCATGATCGTTATTTTCTAGAAAATGTTTGTAATGAAATTGTAGAATTAGAAAACGGAAGATTATATAGCTACAAAGGTAATTATGCCTATTATCTACAGAACAAAGAAGCTAGAATAGCGAATGAAGAAATAGAAACCAATAAAGCTAAACAACTTTACAAAAAAGAATTAGATTGGATGAGACGCCAACCCAAAGCGCGTACTACCAAATCTAAATCCCGTATTGATGATTTTTATGAAATCAAAGAACGTGCTCATAAAAGAAGAAATGATCATGAGGTACAATTAGAAATCAATATGGAACGTCTGGGAAGCAAGATTCTGGAAATCCATAAAGTTTCCAAAAAATTCGACGATCTTGTTCTTCTAGATAAGTATGAATACGTTTTCAAAAAAGGTGAACGTGTTGGAATTATTGGTAAAAATGGAACTGGCAAATCTACCTTTCTTAATATGATTACTGGTGCCATTACTCCCGATCAAGGTAAAATAGTAATTGGCGAAACTGTAAAATTCGGGTACTATACACAAAGAGGTATTACTATAAAAGAAGGGCAAAAAGTAATTGATGTGATTAGAGAGTTTGGTGATTACATTCCTTTGAAAAAAGGACGTCAAATTTCTGCGCAACAATTGTTAGAGCGTTTTTTATTCGATCGTAAAAAGCAATATGATTTTGTAGAAAAACTAAGTGGTGGAGAAAGGAAAAGACTATATCTATGTACTGTTCTTATCCAAAATCCAAACTTCTTAATCCTTGACGAACCAACAAATGATCTTGATATCGTAACCTTAAACGTATTGGAGAATTTCCTTTTGGATTTTCCAGGATGTTTAATAGTGGTTTCTCACGATCGTTACTTTATGGATAAAATTGTGGATCATTTATTCGTATTTAGAGGCAAAGGAGTTATCGAAGATTTCCCCGGAAATTACTCTGACTATAGAGTTTATGAAAACAGTAGAGTTCCAGAAAAAGTTAAAACAGATGATCCAGCATCAAAACCAAAGACTTCTTGGAAAAAGGATAATAAAAGCGCTCTATCTTATAACGAGCAGAAAGAATATAGTCGTATAGAACGTGATCTCAAAAAACTGGAGTTACAAAAAAAGGAAATAGAAGAATTATTTTCTAGTGGTAATTTAGATGAAGATAAAATCAATGAGGAATCTGCTAAACTAAAAGATATTATTGATAGCATAGAAGAAAAAGAAATGCGTTGGCTAGAGTTATCCGAAAAAATGGAATAACACATCTTATTTATTGTAAGCATGCTATTCAAAATTAAATCTTACTTTCTTTTTTTAGTAAAATCTACAAATCAACATGGGGTTCATTCCCCCTTTGTTTACAGCTTGGTAACCAAATGTTTTTATAATCGGACTAAAAGAAAATCTTATGGAAAAATACAATCAATTATAAATAAAAACTCAAATGTTGGTATTAATCTAAATTCTGCCAAACTATTAAATCGTACTATTCCCTATTTAGATTATAAAAAAGTGCTTATCCTCAAGAAAAAAACAGATACCATTGCCCAAATTATATCAGAAAACAATGAGATATTTACGTATACTTCTTTTCAGAATGATATAGTGTTCGATTTGGTATTTTTGGACATTGATTACTTTACATCAAATATGGATGTATTAAATACCATAATAAAAAGCACACATAATGACTCTTTATTACTTATAAATTCCATCCGATATACCAAACAAAATTTCGACCTCTGGAACACCATAAAAAAGCATCCAAAAGTAACTGTAACTATAGATACCTATTCACTAGGATTTGTATTTTTTAGAACCGAACAAGCAAAAGAGCATTTTATCATTAGGAAATAGAAGGAATAGCATTATTTTTATGATAGTTCACTTTTAACATAGTCCTATCTGTGGATAAACATAATTCTTTCATGTACTGGTCATACGTTTTATTTTTTTCCAAAAGAAATTTATTAAAATAGTTATTTGCTACCTCCACTCCCATGGTTGTTTCGATATTTACTAGTTTTTTATACAATGAACCGATATTACTGATTGCACGTTTAGAAGGTATGTTTCTCTCAATTAAATAATTCAAAATCTCATTGTCTTCATTTCTTCTTACTTTGAAGGTTGTAGTCACCCATTTCCATTCTCTTTCCGAGGTTAAACATTGGCTAATCAGGTAAGTATTTGTTTTAGTATATAATTGTAGCCAAAATCTTTTTTGGATGATCTTGGGAATATCAATTTGCAAAATAGGATTTTGAGCATCAGAAAAGGTATCCGTTCTTTCGTTGTCATTCCATAACATAAAATCATGGTTTATATGAGTGACAAAATGATAAAGACTCTTTTTAGAACTTACAAATTCTTTGGACAGTACAATTTGGTTTTCAGTAGTATTCTTACTTGGTGGGTTGTGTAAAGACATATTGGTATATTTAGAGATTAATGCAAACAGACTTTCTATTTACATATTTCCAAATACTATATCCCCTATTTTAAGATGTTGATCTTATCTCTTAAAGATAGTACTAATCTACCATAAAAACAACACCCAAATAACTAAAAATTCCTTCATTTTTGAAGCCTCTTAAATTAAAAAGAACGGGATGGAATCATCATATCCCAGAAAACTCTGATAATTAAATCTATTTTATTGTAACAAATTTATTGATCGTACGTCATATAGGCTAAAATCGTATCTTACGCTATAATTAAAGCATCACATGGAAAACGTTATCGATATTAAAGGTATCATTAGAAATTTTCAACTAGGCCAAGAAACAGTGTATGTACTCAAAGGTATTGATCTAGAAGTTAAAAGAGGAGATTATATAGCGATTATGGGACCTTCTGGATCCGGAAAATCAACACTTATGAACCTTTTGGGGTGTTTGGACACCCCTACCGATGGTACGTATAACCTTAATGGAAATGATGTGAGTAAAATGACTGATGACGAATTAGCAGAAATTAGAAATAAGGAGATAGGTTTTGTATTTCAAACATTTAATTTATTACCGCGAACAACCGCTTTAGATAATGTTGCATTACCCATGATTTATGCAGGTACTTCTAAAAAGGATAGAAATGCCAGAGCAGAAGAAGTATTGACAGACGTAGGCCTAGCTGATCGAATGGATCACAAACCCAATCAATTATCTGGAGGGCAGCGACAAAGAGTTGCTGTAGGTAGAGCACTGGTAAATAAACCTTCTATTATACTGGCAGATGAACCAACAGGAAACCTAGATTCGAAAACCTCCTTGGAAATCATGCAATTATTTGATGATATTCATGCTGCTGGAAATACGGTAATCCTGGTTACTCACGAAGAAGAAGTTGCCGCTCATGCACATAGAGTCATTCGATTACGTGATGGCATGATCGAAAGCGATACCAGAAATAGATAGTTTGTAGTTTAAGATTGATATTGTCATAGATTAATTCGTATTTTGGTGTTTTACTAATTCGAATACTCTATGCAACCGATACATATTCTTTTTCTAATCGCCGGATATTTTGGTGTACTTCTTTTAATCTCATATTTCACAGGAAAGAATTCGGGAAACGACGCTTTTTTTAAAGCCAATCGTCAATCGCCATGGTATATAGTTGCTTTTGGAATGATTGGAGCATCACTAAGCGGTGTTACTTTTATTTCTGTACCAGGTTGGGTAGATGGAGCTCAATTTGGTTACATGCAAGTTGTTTTTGGATACTTAGTAGGCTATTTTGTGATTGCATATATTTTAATGCCTATTTATTATAAGATGAATGTAACTTCCATTTATCAATATCTTGAAGAACGATTCGGTGTTGTGAGCTACAAAACGGGTTCGTTTTTCTTTTTCATATCCAGAGTTCTTGGAGCTTCTTTTAGACTTTATCTGGTAGCTTTAGTACTTCAACAATATATTTTTGACGCTTGGAAAATCCCTTTCGAAATTACTGTACTCATCTCTATTTTATTAATATGGATTTATACTTTTAAAGGGGGAATCAAAACCATTGTTTGGACAGATACTTTACAAACACTGTTTATGTTAATCGCAGTAATAACCGCCATCTATTTCATAAATGATCAGATCGGTTGGTCTTTTACAGAGTTTCTATCCTCTGAAGAATTAAAAAATTATAATAAGATATTCTTTTATGATAGCTTTTTAGAAAAAAGTCATTTCCTTAAATCATTCATTGGAGGAATGTTTATTGCCATATGTATGACAGGTTTGGATCAGGATATGATGCAAAAAAATCTGACCTGTCGAAACTTAAAAGACGCTCAGAAAAATATGGCTTCTTTTAGTTTAGTGTTGATTGTAGTTAATTTTATTTTTCTTTTACTAGGTGCTTTATTATTCATTTACGCTGATCAATTTAATATTGTCACCCCAGTTGTAGATGGAAATGTAAAAACAGATTTATTGTTTCCAGAAATAGCAATTAATAGCGGATTAGGCATCGTATTAGCTGTTGCGTTTATACTTGGATTAGTCGCTGCGGCATACAGCAGTGCAGATAGCGCGCTAACTTCGCTAACAACTTCTTTCTGTATAGACTTTTTAAGCATAGAGAAAAAAGAAAAACAAGATCAAGTAGCGATCCGAAAAAAAACTCATATTGCCATGAGTGTCTTGTTAATCATCGTGATTATAGTTTTTAAACATGTATTAACCGATAATGTAATTAGCAATTTACTTACCGTAGCTACGTTTACTTATGGACCTTTATTAGGTTTATTTGCTTTTGGAATATTTACAAAACATAAAATCAAAGATAGGTACACTTGGATTGTAGCTTTAATATCTGTTTTAATTATTATAGGAGTTTGGAAAATACCTTCAGAACTCATTGGAGGGTATAAAATTGGTTATGAATTATTACCCTTAAATGGACTATTAACCTTTTTAGGCTTAGTACTGATTCGTAGAAAGTAATACTAAAGTACAGGCAACTTCAACATCGATACCTGCTTCCTGAAGCATATCATAAAACTCTCGATTTTCAGTTCCTGGGTTAAAAATCACTCTTTCTGGAGCAAGTCCAATAATATAATCATAATACTGCTTTTGTCTGGTAGGATTTAGGTATAGGGTTACCGTATGTATATTCTCAAATGCCATCAGAGATGTATGAATAGTAATTCCTGCTACCTCGCCAGATCGCAATCCAATTGCTACCACTGCCTGATCATAATTCACCAATCGATGTATTGCCAAATTAGAATATCTATCTGGTTTAAGCGAAGCTCCCAACACTAAGGTCTTTTTTCCCTTCATAAGCATGATTTTAGTCGCAAAATAACGTTAATTCATAGCTATTACAGTCCGCAAACGTTAAAAATAAACCCTAAAATGTTAAAAACAAAAAACAGGTGTAACATAAGACTTGTACTGCACGTCTTATAGATAAAGAAATATGATTTTTCATAAATTTAGTTAGTTAGTTACTTAATAATCAAATTTTATTCATAGTTGATGGTTAGTGTTACTATTTGATTATTATAAGAAGACCGCTCCTTATCCAGGAGCGGTCTTTGGTTATATAATTAATTGTTAAAAGAAATATTTTGTGTAACAGATTTTAGGTTACATCGTCATACAGATATACGTTTAATCAACGTAAAAAAGGGAAAACAAATGCACTGATATTATGCAATACCCAGTACATTGTTTTGCATACATCAATCAAAACACATTTAATATGAAAAAAAACAACCTACCTATTAGGCAAACCACCCGTAATGTATTCTTATTTATTTTATTAATAAGCTGTTCCTTGCTTACCGCTCAACCCAGCAACAGTATAGTTGTTGGTACTATTTCGGGAACAGTAATCGACAAAAACCTTAAACAACCAATTCCTTATGCAACAATAGTAGTAAATGACGGAGCTAATAAATTAGTTAGTGGAGGAATTACGAAAGAAGATGGAACTTTTCTTATTCCTGATATTCCTAATGGAAATTATACACTAAAAGTACAATTCATTGGATATACCAGTTATACACAACCTATAGAAATATCTAGAAAGAACAAAGATGTTAATGTAGGAGTTATCTCCTTAGAAGAGGAAGCACAAGCACTGGATGATGTTACCATAATTGCAGAACGTACAACGATCGAACAAAAAATAGATCGTAAGGTAGTAAACATAGGAAAAGACCTTACAACTACTGGTGGTACTGCTGCAGAAATTATGCAAAATATTCCATCAGTTAATGTAGATCAAGATGGGAATATCGCACTACGTGGAAACCCCAATGTACAGATACTAATTGACGGAAAACCAACAAACATTTCTCCTACTCAATTATTAAAACAAATTCCTTCTACATCGATTAAATCCGTAGAATTAATAACCAATCCATCGGCAAAATATAATCCCGAAGGTATGAGTGGTATCATTAATATAGTACTACGTAAAAATGCTAATATTGGTTTTAACGGGAACATCAACTTGGGTGTAAACTGGGATCAAAATGCGCGATTTAATAGCTCAATCGATCTGAATTACCGAAGTGGAAAAATAAACGTTTATGGAAATTACGGAGCCAATATTACAAAGAATCGACAACAAGGTTTCATTTTTAGAGGTGATCAAAACTATAGAACCGATTTTCGTTTTTTAGATAATAACAAATCTCATCTTTTCAAGGTAGGCTTTGACTACTATATTAATGACAAGAACACCATATCGTTATATACAAATCAAAATTTATTTGATGGAAATATTAATGGTACTACAGATATCGACTTTCTTGATAATCCAGAAAACAACATATTCCAAAACTTGATTAATGATAGTGATAACCTTGGTTCTACTTATAATTTTGATTTTAAACATGATTTTGAGAAAGAAGGGCATAATATCGAATTAGAAGTAGATTATAATGTTTTTGAAGGCGATAGTGATGATGATTTCAATTTTGCTGGCGGCGTTACTCCAGATTATAATGATGTATTAAATAACGAAAGAACAAATACCACTATCAACCTAGATTACGTAAATCCACTATCAGAAAAAGCAAAGCTAGAGTTAGGATATGAAGGACGTATAAGACGTACCGATAATGAGTACAGATCTACTCTATTTGATGATTCTAAATATCGTTATGATAGAGACATTCATGCTTTATATGCGACTTATGGTAAAAATTATGAGAAATGGTCATATCAACTAGGTGCGCGATTAGAAAGTTATCAGGTGGAAGCAATTTTTAACAATGTAAAAGTGTTTGAAGATGATATTTTTACCGTGTACCCTTCAGCCTATCTAACATATACACCTAGTGAAAAAAATTCATATCAACTAAGTTATAGTAGGCGTGTAGACCGACCAGGATTAAATCAGGTAAACCCGATAAGAGAATGGAGTACTCCTAGAATTACCTCTAGAGGAAATCCGGAATTAGACCCTCAGTTTACAAATTCTATCGAGTTTAACTACACTCGTAAATTGACAGGAGGATCTATAACTGCAGGTACATTTTATCGCCTTATCAATGATGAAATTAATCAAACGCTATTAGCAGATCCAACAGTTGAAGAAGGACAAATTCTTACGTTTGAGAATTTTGATAACAACTCTGCGTATGGAATCGAAATTTCTAGTAACTACCGACCGACAAAATGGTGGAATTTTAATGCTAGTTTTGATTTGTATGCGCAAACTCAAAAAGGTATTGTAGAAGATGTTGTAGAAGTAAATGGAGTAGATGAAATTGTACAAGTTTCTAGCGAGGTTGATGCAGTGGTATACAACTTCAGAATAAATAACAATTTTAAGGCAACTAAAAATTTGACCTTTCAGATATTTGGATTCTATCGTGGTGAGCAAGAAGGAATACAGTTTAAAACAAAACCATTTTATTTCGTAAACACTGGTGCACGATATAATTTCTTGGGTGGAAAAGGTACGGCTAGCATTAATTTCAACGATATCTTTAACACCATGCGTTTTAGATTCTCTGGAGACTTTCCTTTTGAACAAAATGGACAATTCCAAGGGGAAACACAAACCGTATTTTTAGGACTATCCTATCGTTTTGGTAGTGGAAAAAATCGAAAAGTGAGAAGAAAACGAAGAGATTCAAATGAAAAATCTGGCGGAGGAATACTCTAGAAATACTAATGATTTTGTTAATTCATTAAAGAATAGTCATGTTTTTTGTTAAATTCACATATCTTCAAAATAAAAGCCTGCTAAGTTAAATAATTGTAAAAATTATAATGTTTTTGTAACACTATGAAATATGTTACGTCTATTATAGTACCATTATGGTTATAATTTATTTGAATTAGCCTTTAAAGAAAAAAATAACCCGGTAAAACAAAAAATCGCGGAACCATGAGTTTCGCGATTTTATTTTATACGGTCGTTTGATCAGGTTACCATTTTATAACAGCACTACCCCATGTAAATCCACTTCCGAAAGCTGCTAAAACGACAACATCACCTTCTTTAATCTTTCCTTCTTCCCAGGCTTCTGTAAGTGCAATTGGGATCGAAGCAGCCGTTGTATTACCATATCGTTGAATATTATTATACACTTGATCATCAGATAATCTAAACTGCTTTTGTACAAACTGAGAAATTCTAAGATTCGCCTGATGCGGAATAAGCATATCTATATCCGATGGAGATAAGTTATTTTGTTGTAAGCCTTCGTTAATAACTTCAGAAAAACGTACTACTGCATTTTTAAAAACAAACTGTCCATTCATATATGGATAATACGTGATATTCTCCTGATCATTCTTTTCTATAATCTCAGGCACCCAATGTTCAGTACTTGGCCCTTCTAACGACAATTCTTTAGCATGCGCTCCTTCGCTATGTAAATGCGTAGATAAGACTCCACTACCATCTTCTTTTTCATTTCTAGATAAAACCATAGCTCCGGCACCATCACCAAAAATAACAGATACTGCTCTACCTCTTGTTGTCATATCCAAACCTCCACTATGATTCTCACTTCCAATAATCAGTACATTTTTGTACATTCCAGTTTTGATAAACTGGTCCGCCACGGATACAGCATATACAAAACCACTACATTGATTTCTAACATCCAAAGCTGGAATTGTATTCATATCCATCATATCCTGAACTCTAACGCCTCCTCCGGGGAAATACATATCAGGACTTAATGTGGCAAAAATGATAAAATCTATATCATCCTTCGTTAGGTTTGCTCTTTCTAAAGCAATTTTTGCTGCTTTTACTCCCATTATAGAAGTACTATTACCATCTCCCTTTTTTATATGACGTCTTTCTTTAATACCTGTACGCTCTTGAATCCAAGCATCATTTGTATCCATTATTTTCGACAGATCGTCATTAGTTACAACATTTTCAGGAACATAACTCCCTAATCCTGTTACTCTTGAAGTATACATATATTATAATATTGAGTGTGTATTGTGCGTAATAATTAATTATTACTATTCAGTTTAAAAAAACTGCAGGGCAAGATATGTATTCTTACGTTTTTGATAAAAGAAAGTACAAGCTTATTGTATGCATGCATAACAAATATTTTCTCTCATCGTATCATCAAAAAGGACTAAAGCTTTTTTGGAAAACGATAGTACTTATGTAAGTTTCAAAATAGTTTTCACAACTTTATGTATGCCATCACTAACCTCGATGACATATAAATCAGTGGGAAAAGAATGAAGAGATAAAGTGTTTCTCTGAGAAAGATTGTATTTTTCTTTTACGAGCTTTCTTTTTCTGTTATAGATCTTATAAAAAACGTTAGCATCATTCCTATGCAAATCGATATAAATAACATTTAATCCTTGATTAAGATACACGGAAAACGTAGTTTCTAAAGTATCTATTCTTTTGGTATTATATATCGACTGCACATTCATATCTCTATTCTTTTTCCCGATCTGATTTATAGTTTGTAATACCTAATTTGTGGTTAAAGCAAATAAGTATTGTCAGGTATAAAATTAGATAAACAGAAAATTTGTTAAGAGCGACTTCTTTGTGGAAATTTTCTTTTTTTCGATGAATGACACATAAACTCTACAAAAGTGTTTATACTAGTAAAATGTTTTCTTTTAAAAAAGCGAAAGGCACGCCAACCACAGCATGCCTTTCTAACAACCTAACCAATAAATAAACAAACCAAAGCCAGTCTTAGCAACTGACTAAAGGTACTTTTCAAAATTTTTCACACGAATTGTTGCTTTTAAATCGTGTAATAAGTTATACAACCCAAAGAATGTTCTGTTGATATATAGGAAATGCTTACTTCCTCTATTTCCATTCATTTTCCTAAGCTCTGTATCTTTAGAATATTTTTCACTTAACTCTGTTATCTTATCCCAAAACTCTTGATCTGCGAAGTCAAAAACTTCTTCATTAAATGGTTTTGTAAATAAACTTAACATCTCATAAAATAGCTCCGAGAAGAATTTCTTCTCTTCTTCAGAATCATCTTCTCGGAGTATTTCGAGTTCAAACATCTTTTGAGCAAAGAATTCTGGATTATTTATATTTTCTCTTTCAGCTAATTCAAAATAAGGAGTATAAAACTCCAACGGTACTTTCTTTACACATCCAAAATCTATTGCAATTAGATTTCCCTCTTTATCTACCAAGAAATTACCAGGATGTGGATCCGCATGTACAGCTTTCAGGATATGCATTTGATACATATAAAAATCCCAAAGAGCTTGTCCTATTCTATTGGCTTTTTCTTGATCCTCGTTATGTTTTGCAAACTCACTAAGATGCTCTCCATCCATCCAATCCATCGTAATAATTCGCTTACTAGATAAATCTTCGTAATACTTTGGGAACTTTAGATTTTCAATTTTAGCGCAGGCATTTGTAATCTCTTTACTTTGCTTTACTTCCAATACGTAATCAGTTTCCTCTAGTAATTTCCCTTCTAACTCCTGAAAATACTTATCAGAATCTTTCCCTTTTAAATTAAACATCCTGATGGCGATGGGTTTTACCATCGCCAAATCAGAACTTATGCTGTCTGCAACTCCAGGATATTGAATTTTCACAGCAAGTTTTTTCCCGTCTTTAGCGGCCTTATGTACCTGTCCGATACTGGCGGCATTAACAGATTGAGTTGCAAACGTATCATATAAATCTTCCGGATATTTTCCGTGATATTTCTTAAATGTCTTTCTTACTAAAGGAGCTGATAATGGCGGAACACTAAACTGTGATAGGGAAAATTTTTCAACATAAGCATTCGGCAATATGTTTTTCTCCATAGAAAGCATCTGCGCTACTTTCAATGCGCTACCTTTTAAATTTTTTAATCCGTCATAAATATCAGCGGCATTATCTTCATTTAGCTTATCTCTAGTAATGTTAGGGTTTATCGCTTTTTTACTATAATATTTCAGATAATTCCCTCCTACTTTTACACCAGTCTTTACCAATTCTGTGGTTCTACCTAGTTTGGAAGTGGGTATTTTATCAATTGTCTTCATATTCCTTTTCTCTATCTACAATCTTACTTTCAACTATTAATTCCACATGGCTTTTTCTTTCCAGAGGAATTTCCCCAAATCTAAAACACTGGTTAGTGGTGTATTATCAAATAAATCAAATATGGTATTCACTGATTTCTCGATAGCAATATCGGTTTTCTCGAAACCAGCAGATTCATCATCCATCCAAAACTTTAATAAGAATAAAAATTGCAACCAAGCTCCTTCTGAATACACAGAAACTGGATTTTTAGCTATTTTAAATAACTTTTCATCATTATCCGTTTCGATCAATTCCTTGGCGAAATGTTTGATATGCATTCTTAGTCCTTTTAACTGAGTTAAATTTTTAAGAGGCATATTATGGTATTGTAGCGCTAATAGCACGTAACTTCTGTTCAATGTCAACATTTCAAAAAACGTAAAAAAGAACGTCAGCATTTTATCCTTACTAGATAAATGAGCGTACTCTTTATTATTGTTCATCGCGTCTATTGTAGTACTAAAGAACGTATTCCAAATGCCTTTGTTTACACTATCCAAACTACCAAAGAACTCATAAAACTCTTCTTCTTTTATTTTTGACTCTTTACAAAATTTATACACCGACTTAGGGTATGTATCATGCTCTAAAACATAATTCATATACTTAGTTATGATGTACTGACTGTCTACGGTTTGTTTTTTACTGGATGATGCCATATCTATTAATTTACAGAGTAAAGATAGTCATTGTTTAACTTTTTTTAAAAAAACCTAAACAAAAAAATTGTTAAAGTTGTTTCATAAAAAATGAAACTTAAAGTTCTAATATTGAAGTAGACGCAATTCAATTATTATCCTTACGTATTATGGATAATTTGATCATAATGTCAGTTTGTCAGCAATATAGGATTGGTACTTTTTTTGTCTATGGAGAGACACAATAGTGATAATAAAAATTAAAACATAAAAGAATGGCAACAGGAAGTATTAATGTATCGGTTGAAAACATTTTTCCTTTGATTAAGAAATTCTTGTATTCAGATCACGAGATTTTTTTACGAGAATTAATATCTAATGCAACAGATGCAACATTAAAGTTAAAGCATCTAACCAATATTGGTGAAGCCAAAATTGAATATGGTGACCCAAGAATTGAAATAAAGATTGATAAAGAGAATAAACAACTACATATTATTGACCAGGGAATTGGTATGACTGCTGAAGAGGTAGAAAAATATATCAATCAGGTTGCTTTTTCTGGAGCGGAGGAGTTCTTAGAAAAATATAAGGATAGCGCCAAAGATTCTGGTATTATAGGTCATTTTGGATTAGGTTTTTACTCGGCTTTTATGGTAGCTGATAAAGTAGAAATCATTACAAAATCTTATAAAGATGAGCCTGCTGCTCACTGGACTTGTGATGGTTCTCCAACCTACTCTTTAGAAGCACATGATAAAACCGAAAGAGGAACTGAAATCATCTTACATATTGGCGAAGAAGAGTCTGAATTTCTTGAGGATAACAGAATAAGCGAACTTTTGGTGAAGTACAATAAGTTTATGCCTATTCCAATCAAATTTGGAACAAAAACTGAAACCTTACCAAAACCAGAGGATGCTAAAGAAGAAGATCCAGCACCTACTCAAGAGGTGGATAATATCATCAACAATCCAAATCCAGCTTGGACTAAACAACCAACAGATTTAAAGGATGAAGACTATAAAAGCTTTTACCGAGAATTGTATCCTATGCAATTCGAGGAGCCATTATTTAACATCCATTTAAATGTAGATTATCCTTTCAATCTAACAGGAATATTGTATTTCCCGAAGCTTGGACAGGATATGAATATGCAAAAAGATAGAATTCAGTTATATCAAAACCAGGTATTTGTAACAGACAATGTAGAAGGTATAGTACCTGAATTCCTTACTATGCTGCGCGGTGTGATTGATTCTCCAGATATTCCTTTAAATGTTTCTAGATCGTATTTACAGGCTGATGGGGCTGTAAAAAAGATTTCTAGTTATATCACCAGAAAAGTAGCAGATAAGTTAAACTCTTTATTTAAGAATGATAGAGAAGACTTTGAAAAGAAATGGAATGATATCAAAGTAGTGATCGAATACGGAATGTTATCAGAAGAAAAATTCTTCGAAAAAGCGGATAAATTTGCTTTATACCCAACCGTAGATGACACGTACCTAACCTTTGAAGAATTACAAGAGAAAATAAAAGATAATCAGACAGACAAAGACAACAAGCTAGTAGTCCTGTATGCTTCTGATAAAGATGCGCAACACGCTTATATTGCTGCTGCTAAAGACAAAGGATACGAAGTTCTATTACTAGACTCACCTATTGTTTCGCATCTAATTCAAAAACTAGAAACTAGTAAAGAAAATATTTCTTTTGTTCGTGTAGATGGTGATCACATCGATAATCTTATCAAAAAAGATGAAGAAACCATTTCTAAACTTTCTGATGAGGAAAAAGAAATCTTAAAAACAGATTTGGAAAAGGTTGTTCCTACTTCTACATATACAGTACAGCTAGAAGCAATGGATAGTAACGCTTCTCCATTTATGATTACCCAGCCAGAATTTATGCGTCGTATGAAAGAAATGCAGCAAACTGGTGGCGGAGGAATGAATATGTTTGGTAATATGCCAGAGATGTATAATCTGATCGTAAATACCAATCATGAATTGATCACTCAGATAAAAGATACCAAAACAGATAAAAAGAAGGAACGTCTTATCAAACAATCCTTAGACCTTGCTAGATTATCTCAAAATTTACTGAAAGGTGAAGAACTGACAGAATTTATCAAGCGTAGTTTTGAAATGATTAAATAAGTAAAAGCGTTTATCTTCTTTTAGCATGTAATTGAAACCGCTTCAGCAATTGAAGCGGTTTTTTTATTATCCAAATCTGGATATTTCATATTTTAGTATTTTTACAATATCATTTTCTTTATAAAGATTACAGAAACAAATGAATAACAGGTTTTTTCTTTTTTTAACAATACTTTCTATTGGTTTTCAAGGGATTGCGCAAGACATCATCTCTGGTTATATCCCTCTGGAAAATAATAAAGATGTAGAACAAAAAATTCACCTAAGTAAAGTAGATTTAAATGATACTGACAAAAGTTATTCATACACTAGAATAGCTTCTACTAACATTTCTGAACAAGGGTATTTTTCTTTTGATCAAAAATGGTTTTCCTCTAAAGACCATTTATACAAAATACAACTAGAACCTGTAGTAGCATCTACTACCAATAAACAAAACAAAGACTCTAAATTATTCATTTTATCTAAAAACGATTCTATACA
The DNA here is from genome assembly GCF_054054605.1 of Aquimarina sp. 433. NCBI lineage: Bacteria > Pseudomonadati > Bacteroidota > Flavobacteriia > Flavobacteriales > Flavobacteriaceae > Aquimarina > Aquimarina sp. 433. The sequence continues at coordinate 26,920 of NZ_JBSWZK010000011.1, read as the reverse complement.
TTTTGAAAAAGGATCTTCTCCTTTTGAAACATATACCACGAATAACAAGGCTGACAAAGAATGGCAACAACTGAAGAAATTCGAATCTAAATTTGACACTTTACATGATGGCTTTGATACTGACCAGTATCTTCTAAGAACAAAGGGATATATTAAAGATTCACTTCAAATCTTGTTAGTAAAACTAATTAGCATCAAAAAGCTGGATGATAAGAAACTTCTAGATAAGGACATTATGGAAAACACTTCCTATTACACAAGTCTTTTAAAAGAACTAAAATCTAGTGAGATTGATCCTGCTTTATTTTTATACTTAGAGAATAAGCTTTCTTTAGTTTACAAAGAAGAAGCTGAACAAAAATATTCTGTTAGTATGCTACTAAACGGTATTGCTATATTAATAATTGGGAGCCTTATTTTCTTAGTGTTACGTAAAAGAAGAAAAGCACAAAATACCATTATTACCTCATCATTAAGCAAACAGGAAAACACTATTAAAGAGCTTATTCTTTCCGGAAAAACCAACAAGGAAATTGCAAATGAACTTTTTATTAGTGTAAATACGGTGAAAACTCATATTTCTAATATTTACAGCAAATTAAATATTACGAGCAGAAAAGAACTATTAATAAAAAACAAATAAGTCGAACCAATATTACTTTCTTCTGGAAACCATTCTATTTAAATTGATTCCTTACAATTGGGAATACGTTTATGATGTATATAAAAACATATAAAAAGAAAAACTCCTTCGATTAGAAGGAGTTTTTTACTATGAGTTATATTCCATTTCTTAGACCTCTAAATTATGGCAATAAACTAGCCACTGTATTTTTTTGAGTTATTTGAGTATTTTTATTTGTATCGATTACATTAGTTAATCTAGTAGTTTTTCTAATATCTGTAGTAAAACCATTTTTTTCTAATAAGCTCTTATAAAATTCAGTTTTAGTAGTATTCTTATTAGTAGCAACTTCTTTCTTTACTTCTTTAATTGCAATATCAAAGTTATTCGCTTTTACCAATGCTTTGAAAAAATCAGTTTTAGTACTTTTTACATTTTCGATAGATGTGTTAACTTCATTAGTAGCAACATCTTGTGCTGTGATAGTAAGAGTAGAAAATAAAACTGCGATGGTAAAGAAGATAGCTTTCATAGTATTGGGGGCTTAAGTTACTTTGATTAACTGATGTAAATTTAAGTCGAAAAAACCTCTCCATAAAATCTTTTAAAAACTTTTAGACAAAGTGGTTTTTTAAATCGATGAAATACACAAATTTTACGGTTTTACCGTACAAAATACACGTAATTTTTGTCATTTTGTAGGATTTTTAACGGTATAAAATTGATTAAACCACCTATAAAACAGCATTTAAACTATAATAATCGGTGTAAAACACATTTTAAGAAATAATTAATACGTAGTTACTAAATAAAAAGTTTATTCCTTAGATAAATGCAGAGGATTGTAATCTTTAAATAACCTACATCAAAAAGTTTGTTATTGAGATTGGCATTCTTTTGCTACTCTTGTTTCACATCTTATAAACCCTTTGTTTACAGGGATTTCTCATAAAATCATACCGGTACTAGTTCCTTTTTACGACCATCATTCTTTCGATTCATCCAATTTTTAGATTTCATTTGACTTTAAAAAAGAGAAACAATCAAATCAGATGCAGATCAATCGGTTTAAAAAATGGAACTTATTATTAGGTTGGTTAGTTTTTACAATTTCTTTAGGAGTATATATCAAAACTGTAGAACCTACCAATAGTTTTTGGGATGTGGGAGAGTATATAGCTACTTCTTCAAAATTACAAATTGGACATCCGCCTGGTGCTCCCCTATTTCAGATGATCGGTGCCTTTGCTTCTGTCTTTGCCACCAACCCAAAACAGATTGCCTATACTCTTAATCTTACATCCGCATTAGCCAGTGCATTTACCATATTGTTCATGTTTTGGTCAATAACAATGCTTCTAAGAGATTTAGCTTCCACCATAAATAGCAATACAAGAAACACACCCTTTACTATTTTAGGTAGTGCTATAGTGGGATCCTTAGGTTTTGCTTTTACAGATAGCTTTTGGTTCAATGCGGTAGAGGCCGAAGTGTATGCAATGGCCACACTAATACTATCCATTATGTTTTACTTAGGCTTATTATGGAAACGTGATATGCATACTCCAAAAGGAAATAAATGGATCATTCTAATTGCATTTGTTATAGGATTATCATTTGGAATACATTTTATGGGACTACTTTCTATTCCTGCGATAGGTATGCTATATTATTTTAAAAATTATAAAAGCATTACTATAAAGAATTTTATTATTGCTAATCTCATTGTAGTAGCGGTATTGCTTTTCATTTTCAAATTGTTTATTCCTTACACACTGACCTACATCAGTTTTGTAGAAATATTTTTTGTAAATACTATTGGACTTCCTTTTCATTCTGGAACCATATTATCTGTTATAAGCATCCTGGTACTTTTTTATTCAGGATTGAGATATACTCGAAAGAAAGCATATTCTTTATTAAATACTTCATTATTATGCTTGGCATTCATTTTAATTGGTTTTTCTAGCTGGTTAATGATTCCGGTGCGAGCTAATAGTGGCACTGTAATTAATGAAAATAATCCGAATAATGCTCGAGAACTACTAGCCTATTATAATCTAGAACAATACCCAAAAACATATCTTTTTTATGGTCCTCAATTTTCAGAGATCTATGGAAATCTCGACGAGAATGAACCCTATTTAGACGATAAGCCCAAATATGAAAAAGATATTGCTTCTGGAAAATACATTATCGTAAATGACTGGAAAAATGACAGACAAAACTTAGATAATACGCATAAGACTCTATTACCAAGAATGTGGAGTACAGAGCACATTAGTAATTATATGATCTTTAGTGGGCCATTAGAGTTCTCAATAAAAACAGAATTTCAAGATGAACAAGAACTGATAGAAACTGTTATCGATTTCAGAAAAAAATACGCTTCAGGAGAGTTAGATAATGACGACTATCATAAATTTTTAGAATCATTTGGTCAGTTTTTAGACATACAACCTCCTTCTTTTTGGGACAATGTATCTTATCTATTTCAATATCAGATCAATTATATGTATTGGAGATATTTTATGTGGAATTTTGTTGGTCGACAAGATGACGTACAAGGACGATTATCCGATTTACACGGTAATTGGCTAAGTGGTATTGATTTTATAGACAAGTTTCATCTTGGTTCTCAGGACAATTTACCTTCTGATGCTGCGAATAACAAAGCCAGAAACACCTACTATTTTCTACCTTTAATTTTAGGGTTGTTAGGAATTGTTTTTCAATTTCGAACTGATAAAAAAATGTTTTGGGTATTATTTATATTCTTTTTGTTTACTGGTTTATCCCTAAAAATTTATTTAAATGAAAGACCTTTTGAACCGAGAGAACGAGATTATGCCTTAGTAGGTTCTTTTTATGTATTTGCGATATGGATTGCATTTGGAGTTTTTGCTCTTTTTGATCTACTCAAAAACTATGTACACTCCAAGCATGCTTCCTATGTAGCAATTATCATTTCATTGTTAGGCGCTCCAGCAATTTTAATCGCTCAGAACTGGGATGACCATGATCGTTCCGATAGGTATACCGCCAAGGGTTCTGCACAAACGTATTTATCATCTTGCCAGAAAGACGCGATTCTATTCTCTATTGGAGACAATGATAGCTTCCCTTTATGGTATTTACAAGAAATAGAAGGATACCGTACCGATATTCGTATTTTAATTACAAACCTTTTGGCTACCGATTGGTACGTTGATCAGATGAAAAAAGCCGCTTATGAAGGGAAACCTGTTCCTTCGGGATTAGAGCATTCATTTTATGCCTATGGAAACAACGATGTAATTTATTTCAAAGAGGTTACTAAAGATACGATGCATATTAAAAACTGGATGCGATGGATAACCTCTAACGACCCGAGAACGAAAGGTGAACTTATGAATGGGAAAACGGTATCTACCTTTCCCACTAAAAACATTAGGATTCCTGTTGATAAAGAAAAAGTTCTTAAAAATGGTATCGTTTCTAAGGAAGATGCAGATAAGATTGTTCCTTATATCGATATTCATTTAAAAGGTGGTTATATTCCAAAACATAGATTAGTGATGTTAGATATCATAGCCAATAACGATTGGGAACGCCCTATATATTTCACAGGAGGTAGTTTTGGTGATGATGATTATATATGGATGAAAGATTATCTACAACTAGACGGTATGACCTATAAACTAGTACCTATAAAAACTAAAGTAAATCCTTCGAATCCATATCAATTAGGTAGAGTGAATACAGAAGTTATGTATAAAAATGTGATGAACTGGGATTGGGGAAACGGAGATAGTGCAGGGATTTATCATGATACCGAAACCAGACGCAATGGCATTTCATACAGAACAAATCTAAGCAGACTGGCAGAGCAGTTAATTAGGGAAAATCAAACCGAGAAAGCTGAAGAAATCTTAGATCTTGGGCTAGAAAAATTTCCTTTAGAATTCTACGAATACTATACACCACTTCATGATTTTATTCATAATTATTATCAGATTGACAAGACAGAAAAAGCAAGATCATTATGGAAACAGGTAGCAACCAAATACCAAGAACAATTAATCTATTTTTCTGGTTTATCTTATGAAAAACAGTATGAACATTTCGAAAACATCATGGATAACGTAACCTATTACAGAGATCTTATAGATACATTAGTTACGAACAAAGATGATGACCTTATCGATCAGGAAATTGATACTTTTAATCAGTATATCAATCTTTTTCCACGATTTTTTGCAAAACAGGAGCTACCTAAACCCGATTCGGAACCAGAAAACAGTGAGGATTTATTAAAAGAATTAGGATTAGAACAGGAAGTGGAGTAAATCCAGAATGTATTTGATTTAAGGTAATAAAAAAACCTCCTGACCCAAGTTTTCAGGAGGTTTTGATATATTCCTAAGAAGATAATAAGTCCCGTTCTTCTAAGAAATGAATCCAACTAACCCTTTACAGGTTTTGTTGTTTCCTTTTTACCAATATGCTTTGCATAGAATCCCATCATAGCTTTATACATCGCTATAGAATTTTCTTCTTTTGCAAAACCATGGCCTTCATCATATTTTACCATATATGGAACATCAAATCCTTTATCACGTAATGCTTTTACGATCTGATCAGACTCATCTATATTTACTCTAGGATCGTTAGCTCCTTGTACCACAAACAGAGGTTTTTTGATCTTATCGATTTGATACACCGGGGATACTTCTTCCATAATTGCTTTTTCTTCAGCTACATCCTCATCATACCAGATTTCTTTGATAATTTTTAAATATGGTTTCCAATATGGTGGAATTGTTTTCATGAATGTAAATAAGTTAGATACTCCTACATAATCTACTCCACAAGCATATAAATCTGGTGTTTTTGTTAATCCTCGTAGTACTGCGTATCCACCATGACTACCACCGTAAATAGCAACTTTATCTTTATCTACCCATCCTTGATCAATAACGTATTGCAATCCATCTTCTACATCATCCATCGCTTTTCTACCGATCTGTTTGAATCCTGTTTCTAAAAACTCTCTACCATATCCTCCAGAAATTCTAAAGTTCACTTGCAATGTTGCATATCCTCTACTTGCGAATAATTGTGATTCTGGATTGAATCCCCAAGAATCTCTAATACCTTGTGGTCCTCCATGAGGATTAACTACCAATGGTACTTTTTTTCCTTGGATAGCTTCTTTAGGCAATGTAATATATCCATGAATTGTTAAACCGTCTCTACTCTTAAAAGTAATTGGACGCATTTCTGCCATATCGTTCTCCTTTAGCTGAGGCATTAAATTATACAATAGCTTAAAGGTATCTTTCTTAGCATCATAAGAGTAATACACTCCATATAACTTATCACTTTGTAAGAAGATCAAATACTTATCTTCATCATCTGTCTTTCCTGCTATTGAATATTGGTGATCAGGAAATTTTTTAGTGATTTTTGAGTGTAATTTTTTATAATAATCGCTTACTGGTACTACCACTCTCTTTTCTCCCTGATAAGAGAAATAATCTAATTCATATCCTCTTTTTCTAGATAAAGAAAGATTAGAGACATCATATTTATCATTAGAGAATAACTTCTTGATTACTTTGTCTTTTTTTAAGTCGTATAAATAAATTTGTGACTTGTCTGTTTCTAAGTTAGATACCACATACGCATCATGAGGGTTATCTGTAGAATAATCATAGTTTAGGATAGAAAAGGTATCTTTCCAATTCATTTGCTTAAGCACCTCATATTTCCCATCTTCTTTAGCGTAATAGAAATCTACATTTACTCCATCTCTTATTTTTCCATATCCTCGTAGATTACCATCTTTATCAAAACTATATCCTGCTATTGGGTTTGCAGCATCTTCATTGGTAAATAATTGCTTAATCTCTCCTGTAACAATATTAATTTTATAAGGCTCAAAGATTTGTTTATTATTTTTATTCATAGAGATAATCATATGATCTTTATCCTCTTTTAAACCTTCTAATATATTTACCTGAACACCTTCATACGGAGTTAATTCTTTCTGATCGGTTCCATCTATGTTTGCTGCAAAAAGATGGTAATCTTCATTTCCACCTTTATCCATAACATATACTAATCGCTCATTGTTTGCCCAACCGTATCCTCGTATTAATTCTTCTTTTTCTTCTATAACACGTGTTACTTTATCAGTTGCGATATCCTTTACGTATACATGATTTTTACTGTTATCATCTTTCTCTCGATAAGAAAGATACTTTCCATTTGGAGAAAACTGAAAACTTCTAGCTTTTGGTTTTGCAAAATAATCCTCTACAGAATACTTATAATTGCCTTGATCCAAATTTGCCATTTTTTCTAATTCCGAATCTGAAGAAACCAATGATGGGTTTCCAGGTATCGTTTTCTCTGATTTTTCCATTTCTAATGGTAGTTCCATTCCGCCTTGATAAAAAGTTCCTTTTAATTTACTATTCTCCAGAGATGCTATATATTTAATCCCTGCTTGTTTGAAGATCAAAGTTAATTGATTGTTTTCAAAAACTGTGGAATCCATTGGAATTCCAGAAGCTCCTTGCGAAGGACTATCCATCGTAGAAGAAAGTGCTCCTTCTTTCTCTTCTATATGAAATACTAAAGGTACTTCCGTTCCTTGTACAGATAATTTACCTTTCCAAGTTCCTATTGCATCCTGACTGTATATTTGAGTAAATGCCATACAAAGCATGACCATACAGATACTCAAAAAATTCTTTGATAATTGTTTCATGTGATTTTTATTAGATTGATGATAATTATTTAGATATACGGAATTAGTAATCGACAAGGCAATTTTGTTACATTATTTAAAAAAATTAACAAAATTTAATTTCAAAATACCTAGACGGTAAATCATAATATCTGTTACAATTTTCATAAAGATTATAGTACTAGATGCGCTTTTACTATTTTAGATTATAAACACAAATAACCTTACTATGAAAAGAATAATATTGGCTCTGATAACCCTTTGTCTATTGTCATGTGATCAGAAAAAAAAGGAAGAAAAAGTAGTTCCTGAAGTAAAAGAAGAAATAGAACAAATTCCTGTAGAAGCTGATGGAGGAATTGGAGATGGAGCTTTATCTATCACTGACCATTTTATTAAGAGTATCGAAAAAGCTCATAAAAAAGAAAAATTCCTAAAACACAAAGCCATAAGTTTTGATATCAAAATTCTATTTAATGGTAAGGAACACTTGGAAGGAAAGATTACGATGCTTACCAACTCTTCAAAAATTAGAATCGACAAAAAAGATAATAGTACCCTAGTGTATGATGGTGAAAAAGTATTCTTGTATCCCGCAGATGCTAATGATCAAGGAGCACGATTTGATATGTTTACCTGGACTTACTTTTTTGGGTTCCCTTATAAATTCAGTGATCCTGGCACGAAATGGGAAATGCAAGAAGATCGTAAGCTAGGAGACAAAACCCATAGTACTGCCAAACTTACTTTTGAAGATGGTATTGGAGATGCTCCTGATGATTGGTACGTAATCTACGCAGATCCAGATGCTAAGTTACTACAAGCAGCAGCTTATATTGTAACCTTTGGAAGTGATGGAGATATTTCTAAGGCCGAAGCAGATCCTCATGCGATACAATATAAAGATTTTAAACCTGTAGATGGTATTCTATTTGCTACTTCATGGGAGTTTTATGGTTGGACTGCTGAGAAAGGAATGACAGACAAATTGGGAGAAGCTACCATTTCTAACATTACTTTTATTGAAGATGAAGGAAATTTATTTGATGATCCTGGAAACTCTAAGATTATTGAATAACCGTTTCAATACATAAAAAAAACACCGCTCACATGGCGGTGTTTTTCCACTTACATAATCCAGTTAACACAGTCAGTCTACAATCCGGATATCACAAATTGTTCCCAAGACCCTATAGCTGTTCTATTACAGGTCATTGGTTTTGTTCCGTTTTCAGAACTTATATATTTTCCATTATTGCCTTTTAACGCATAGGTATTTCCACCAACATTTTCCAAGGTAAATTGTTCCCAAGCACCAACTTGAGACCTATTACAAGTAATTGGTTTTCCTCCATTTTCGCTACTCACATATTTACCATTATTACCTTTTAGTGCAACTTTTCCTCCGCTTAGAGTAATAACTTCAAACTTTTCCCAAGATCCTATAGTTGTTCTATTACAATTCATAGGATTACTTCCGTTTTCACTACTTACATACTGATTATTGTTTCCTTTTAATGTAATGATTCCGGAAGCAGTACTTGGAGGGTACATCTTATTAATTCCATCTACATCACTATTAGACAATCCATTTCTTTGCGCATTATATGTACTTCCATTAAGTCTTGTAATAGTTGGTTGTCCATTCTTAGAAAATGCGTAAGAACCATACATCATAATACTTCCTAAATCTAAACTAGAAGTATATTCATTTCCATCTTGTCCTTGTTCTGTATATGTTCTGAAATTAAATTCTCTTCCATCTTGTATATTTTCAAAAAGAATTTGAATGTACTGATCTCTATCTTTTCTACTTTGTTCATGCCATAATCCAATAGCGTGACCAATTTCATGAATTGTATTTCCGGTAGAGCAACCATTAGCTAATGTAATCTCTTGTCGACCTCCAATTCGGCCAACGTAAGAAGAACAACCTGATCCATTTCTAAAGTATACATAATTGGTCTCGTTAGTACGTTTTACAAACCTTAGTGCGGTTTTAGACTCCCAATGGGCAATTGCATTCGTAATACGAGCTTGATTAGGCATTCCACTTTGGATAGCATAATACACTGTATTGTTAGGCCATCTACCTCCTACTCTACCAACACCTTTGTCTGTTTCTGATGGTAAAACCTTGATATCTCCTTCTAAAATGTAATGCTTATTTACACTTTCTACCTCTACTTCTTCTCCTTCTAACAAAATCTGAATTAATTCTCCAGTTTCTTCGGGATATGCTTGTTCGAGTATGAAATCTTCAAATGGATTTTGTTGATCGATTGATTCTAATTCCTGAGATTCACAGGAAATAATAAATATGCTTGTGGAAATAAGAAACAATCCCGCAAATAATGAGAAATATTTTTTCATGGTTGAGTTTGTGTTAGGTATAAAAGTTTATACAATGGTATGGATTCCTTTTAATTTTTTTTACTGTAAAATACTAAGTGCTTTCTAACCGTATAAAACCGATCCATATAAAAAAGTATTCGTTTTTACGTATAACATTTATCTTATTATCATTGTGCGAATAATTGAACCTAATCTGTATGCATGACACGTTAAAATCTATCTCACTAATCTTATTTTTTTGTATCTTTAGATAGCACACAGATTAGCATATATAAATTAAAATTCTTTCTCATGACTCCTTTATTTAAAAAACTTCAACTTCCTCCTTCTCTTGATGAAATTTTAATATTAAACGAGCCAGAAGGTTTCTGCAAAGAATTAGATTGTTTGAAAGATGTTACAGTAAAGGAATCTTTAATTCAAGTATCCGAAGTTGATTTTGCTTTAGTATTTGTCACTGAAAAAAAACAGATTGAAAATCGTATAGAAACTGTATATCCAAAATTAGTTGGTGATGCGGTATTGTGGTTTGCATACCCTAAAAAAAGTTCCAAAAAATACAGTTCTGAAATCACAAGAGATCATGGATGGGGTGTTTTAGGGGATTACAATTTGGAAGCCGTTAGACAGGTGGCTATTGACGAAGATTGGAGTGCTTTAAGATTTAGAAAAGTTGGTTTTATCAAAAAAATGACAAGGAGTAAAGATTTCGCATTGAGTAGTGCTGGAAAAGAAAAAACTACAGGTTTTTAATGAGTTGGCATTTATTTCTTTTATCCGGTATTTTTATTCTTGCAGGTATTTTTCATTTCGTAAAACCTAAAGCTTTTATGAGAGTCATGCCTTTGTATATTCCCTATCACAGACAACTTGTTTACTTAAGCGGTTTAACCGAAATCGCAGCAGGAATTGGGTTATTATTTATAACAACAAAATCTGCAGCAGCATGGGGAATTGTTACAATGCTTATTTTGTTTTTTCCTGTACATATTCATATGCTGATGAATCAAAAAGCAGGTCTTGGATTGCCTAAAACAATTCTTGTTTTACGATTATTACTTCAATTTGGTTTAATATATTGGGCGTATTTATATACCTAAAACATATTTAATTTGGATCTTTTTACCCATCAAAACCAACATATCCCAATTACACTACCTGATGGTGAGGCGCATTACTATCCGAGCTTTTTTGACAAAAATGAAGCAGATAGTTTATTTGAAATACTCAGCACCACTATACAATGGCAACAAGATGATATCAAAGTTTTTGGCAAAGTATATCCACAACCTCGTCTTACTGCTTTATATGCCAATAATAACAACACATATTCGTATTCCAATATCACCATGCAACCTCATCAATTTACAAACGAGCTACTGATTATTAAAAAAAAGGTCGAACAGATAACCTCTGAACATTTTACTACCTGTTTACTTAATTTATATCGAGATGGCCAAGACAGTAATGGTTGGCATTCTGATAACGAAAAAGAATTAGGAAAAGAACCAACAATAGCCTCGGTTAGTTTAGGGGAAGAAAGATGGTTTCATTTTAAACACAAAACAAAAGATCTAAAGCAAAAAATATTACTCCAACATGGAAGTTTGCTAATAATGAAAGGAAAAACACAAGAAAACTGGTTACATCAAATTCCGAAATCCAAGAAAATACAAAAACCTAGAATTAATCTTACGTTTCGGATTATCCAATAAATTTGGATTTATAAAAATCGGCTACACTTCGTTTTATAGAATGATCATATAGAATTATACAAATCTCTATGATAATCCATCGACTTAATATTATAATTGTTGTTCTTCAATAAGATGAAGGTCATCACAAAAAACATCGCATGCATTATAGCCAAAAACGGAAAATTAGCATCCAGTAAGAAAAGTGATATAAAAGAAAACAATAATAACGCACATATCAGGACTTCTTTAGTAAAAATTCCAAGTACCAAAAACATCCCTAATATAAACTCTTCAAAAGGAACCAATGGAGCAAAGGATTCAATCAGCGGATGCGTAAACCACTCTGTATATTCGAAATAAGTATTTATTTCTTTTAGAAATTCTGAATATATAAAAACGTTATAAACGGAATGAACTACCAAATAGAGACCAAAAAGCACCCTTGATATCATATATAGATATACTTTAAACTTCATATGCATTTGTGTGAAAAATTGGGCAACAAAAATATATCTCAAGTGCAAAAAACAACTTGTAAAATTTAGCAAACAACTTGTACAATTAAAACATAACCCCTTAAATATCAATGCAATTGAATAATTTAAACTAAAAATACAAGTACAAAATCACTATATTGTTTGATTTTATTTTTGTAACTTTAAAACAAAAGAAAGCACTGATAATGAATCGATATACCTTACATGAAACTTTTGTTGTACATCAATATGCATTTGATAAATGGGAAGCAGAACCACATAATCACAACTATTTTGAGATTATTTTTGTAGAAAAAGGAAGTGGGTATCATACTATAAATGGTATAAGATTTCGTTATAAGAAAAATGATATTTTTCTATTAGCTCCTGAAGACACACATCATTTCGAAATTGAAAAACATTCTGGATTTACTCATTTCAAATTTACCGAGCTTTTATTTTCCAGTAAAGTCAACTTACCCGATAGGAAATACTGGCTACAAAGAATTGAGCAACTCTTGCATCATCCTAATATCATCCCAGGTGATGTGATCACTCATGAAGAAGACAGAAATATCATATGGGATATTCATAATGTAGTGATGGAGGAGTTTAAAAATGAAAAGATTTATTATCAAGAAATTATCTCTAATGCGATCAGTACAATTTTAAGTATTATCGTTCGTAATATTTCTGCTAAATATAGCAGTCATGAAAGAAACGTATCCATAACAGATTCTAGAATTGATCAAATCTTAAGCCATATCAGACAAAACGTATATGACAATGATTTAACAAAGATCAGTTATATGGCGGATAAATTTAATATGTCTCAAAGTTCTATCAGCACCTATTTTAAGAAAGCTACCGGAGAATCTATTCACCAATATGTTACCAAATACAAAATGAAACTGGTAGAGTACCGATTACAAAATACAGAATTTACCATTGCAGAGATCGCATACCAATTAGGATATACTGATGAAAGTCATCTTACAAAGACTTTTAAGAAATATTTTTCTATGTCTCCTAAACAGTATCGAAAAGACTTAACAACAGTAAGTGAGTAAGAGTTTACCCAAAAATATCATTTAACATTTTGGCTAATCGAATTCCACCTTTTTGTAATTGTGATCTTACTATTGGAAAATAGTTGTACATATATTTGTACCCTAATTTTTCGCCCACATTAGCCGATCCATATACTTGTTTTGCCAAGTTTTGGGATTCATAAATCCAATCGAGCACATCTCCTTTTTCGATGGCTGATATTTGGGACAAAGACAATTCATCTGCATTATCTGCAAGTTCGGTATAACTCATACCATAGTAATCAATCATCTCGCTATCCCAAACTCTATGGAGATTAGAACCATCTCTAAACCAACGAACTTGAATATCATTCCCTCCTTTATCCTCACCTTTACCAACATGCAACGGTTGGTGCAAATCACCTACGAAATGAACTAACAATTTAAGATGAAATTCCTTTTCTTTTTCGGAAGTATTTTCATCCTTTAATATTGCTACACATTTTTCAATTCCTTTTATTAAATCTCCATACTTACTTGGAGTCTCTTCTCCGTATTTCTTACCAAAAGGGAAATTAACATAATGCCATGGACTATATCCTTTGTACTGATCATCACTTTTTATTTCATCCGCATAAACCGAAACAAATGCCAGACCATGTCCTTTCAGTAATTTATCGATGTTTCTCTTAGCTTTTTTGGTAAGATATTTTTCTGCAATTTGTCCCGTAACCCTATGTCCAGTTTTTCCCCAATCGTCAGTATATGCTTGGATATTGTATGAAATAAGTAATATAAATAAAAATGTAATGTATCGAACAATCATGTATTGAATTTTGCCACAAAGATAAAAAAGGGTATGTTAGTGAATCGTTAAATGTCTCGTTTAACTAAGAATATTTTATCAAAAGAATCTATATCCAAAATATGGCAACATTTTTGTCGTTTCATAAATATAGTGTTGTAAACCCCTTGATATATGAAAGTACGATTTTCAATTTTTCTAATAGCTTTAACTACTATTTGTTTAGCGCAAGAGAAAGAAGAAAAAGAATATAATTCTGCTATTGTTAGAGTCAATCGTTTTATCGAAGGTACTTTAGCTACACCATACTCAGATGACAAGGTTCCATTAGTGATTTTTATAATGGATGCGGGTGCTATTAATAGAGAGGGAAATGATAGAATGTCTAAAAATGATGCGTTCAAATTATTAGCTACTCAATTGGCAAAACAAGGTGTAGCTTCGTATCGATATGATAAACGGCTTTTTAAAATTGATGCTTTCGGCATACGGGAAAACGAAATATCAATAGATCATTTTATAGAAGATGCTGCTGCGGTAGTATCCTATTTTCAGAAAAATGGAAATTATACCAAAATCATTATAGCTGGGCATGGACAAGGATCTCTAATAGGTATGATTGCAGCAAAAAATAATGTGGATGGTTTTATTTCTATTGCAGGAAATGCACAATCTATTGATCAAATTGTTGTGCAGCAACTAGAAAAACAAGCTCCTGGTCTAGATAAAAGTGCGGCTGTAGCTTTTTCTGACCTTAAGGAAAAAGGAAGAGCAATGAATTACGATCCAGCTCTAGAATCCATCTTTGGGTATCAACTACAACCATTTATGAAGTCTTGGTTAAAATACACTCCTTCTGAAGAAATCAAAAATTTAGACATTCCTATACTCATTCTGCAAGGTGACAAAGACCTTCAGGTAGAAGTTTCTGAAGCGGAAAAATTAAAAGAAGCTGTTCCTAATGCCGAATATGTTCTTATAGAAAATATGAACCATATTCTCCGTGAAATAAAGGGAAGTAGGTTAGAAAATCATAAATCTTACAACGAATATTGGCTAGAAATTATGCCTGAAGTGACAACAGCTATTGCAAGTTTCGCAAAAAAATAGCTACCTTTAGAAAAAAGAATCGCTAACCTAATCCTTCAGAATTGAATTCACCTAGTATTGTTTTTTCTGACATTGACGGTACGCTGTTAAATGCAGAAAGAGAGCTTTCAGATTTTACTATTTCAGAAATAAAAAGAATTAAAGACAAGGTTCCTGTAATACTGATTTCCTCAAGAATGCCGAGTGCCATGACTCATTTGCAAAAAGAGTTAGACATTACTCACTTGCCCTTAATTTGCTATAATGGCGGTCTTATATTGGTTGACAACAAACCTATTCATTCAACATTTATAGCCCCTGAAATCATTCATGAATTACACAATTTTAATAATGAAAATTCTTTTCATATAAGCCTATACCATAACGATGATTGGTTTGTTCCATCTATGGATTTTTGGGCAAATAGAGAAGCTCAAAACACCAAAGTAAATCCTGTAGTAAAACCAACCAAAGAAGTTATTGACAATTGGAAGGCAGAAAATAAAGGTGCTCATAAAATCATGTGTATGGGCGAGGAAAAGTACATTGATGAAGCTTATCATTTTTTAGAAAGCAACTACAGTAATTCCTTACATCTTTATAGATCCAAACCTACTTATATAGAAATTGCTCATAAAAGTATTTCAAAATTAACAGCGATTGAATTGTTATTGGATACTCATTTCAAAATTTCTCTATCAGACGCTGTAGCTTTTGGTGATAATTATAACGATATTGCTATGATCAAAGCTGTTGGCACTGGAGTCGCAGTCGCAAATGCCAAGCCTGAGACGCTAAAAATTGCTGATGTAGTTACTTTATCCGGAAAAGAAGATGGAGTAGCAACCTATATTAAAAACCATATCTAATACTTGTGCTAAGAAAAATTAAATCAATTAGAGCGTTTGTTCTTTGCTATTTGCTATTCGTAATTGCTATTGGTTGTAAATCTGTGGAGCCAACAGTAAAACTGGATGTTACCCCAGTTATTGCTTCATTGGATTTAGTAAATATCATTGAAGATAAAATTCAAGTTGAGTTAAAGATTAGTAATATAGAAACCGATACTATTAGTTATTATTTACCAAAAATTGTTCCTGGTACTTATCAAAATAATAATTACGGAAAATATGTAGAACAATTCAAAGCTTTTGATATTGATGATAATGAACTTGATGTCGAAAAACTTGGTGATAATAGATGGAAAATTAGCAATTCTAATTCCTTAAGAAAGATTACCTATCTGGTAAATGACACTTTTGATATTGAAGAAACTCATCAAGTTTTTTCTCCTACAGGAACGAATATTTCTCCGAATGAAAATTTTATCCTTAATCTCTATGCATTCATTGGATATTTTGATAAAATGAAAGAGAAAAAATATAATCTCTTCATTAAACACCCTGTTGATATGGAAGCCTCAACTTCTTTATCAGAATATTTACCAAAAGATCCTCCGAGAGGGGCAACCTACGATACGGATCTTTTTATTTTTAAAAGATATGCAGATTTGGCAGATTCTCCTATTATGTATACTGTTCCAGATCGAGTAACTTTTAACATTAATGAAATAGAGGTTTTATTAAGCGTATACTCTCCCAACAGAGTTCACCGAGCGGCACAGCTAATGCCTCAAATGGAAAGAATGATACGAGCCCAAAAGAACTTTCTTGGCTATATCAACACCACAAAAAAATATAGTGTTTTACTGTATCTTTCTACTGCTAAAAATGGAGACGCCAAAGGTTTTGGTGCTTTAGAACATAATACTTCTACTGTAGTCGTGTTACCAGAGTCTATTCCTTTAGAAAAATTAGATGAATCATTAACCGATGTTGTTTCTCATGAGTTTTTTCATATTGTAACACCGTTAAGTATTCATTCTGAAGAAATACATGATTTTGATTACAACACTCCTAAAATGTCCAAGCATTTATGGCTATATGAAGGAACTACGGAATATTTCTCTTTATTATTTCAAATAAATCAGGCTCTTATCGGTAAAGAAGTATTTTTCGAAAGAATACTTGAAAAAATTAATAACTCTAAAAACTTTGATGATACTCACTCTTTTGCCGAAATGAGTAAAAACATATTACAAAGCCCTTACTTAGAAAATTATCGGAACGTATATGAAAAAGGTGCACTCATCTCTATGTGTATTGATATAATAATGCGTGAAAAAAGTTCCGGAGCTTATGGCATTTTAGATTTGATTAAAGGATTATCAGGCAGGTTTGGTAGTGAAAAACCTTTTAAAGATGATGAGTTAATTGATATTATTAAAGAAGTGTCATATCCAGAAGTTGCTGATTTTTTAAATGCTCACGTGATCAATAACATACCTATCGATTATGGGTTTTATCTTAAAAAAGTTGGTTTAATTTATAATTCAGTAGAAATCCCTTCAGGTTATTTCATTCATGAACAAGAGCCTTTTATTAAAGGATCTGAAAGCACAAAAAAAGTTATGTTCACCGAAGGTGTAGAACGAAGTAACTTTCTTAGAAAAGTAGGCATTAAAAAGAATGATATCTTACTAGGAATTAATACAAAAGAATATTCGATTAAAAATATCTATGATCTGTTTAGCGATTCTAACAAGTGGAAAGTTGGAGATGACATTTTATTTACTATAGAACGGAATAATCAAGTACTTAAATTTAATTCTAAAGTAATTACGCCAACAATAGAGAAAGTGATTCTAAAGGAGAATCCAAATGCAACCTCCCAACAAATTTCTACCTTAAAAAGTTGGATTAACGACTAGAGTGATACTATATCTTTGTGTTAATTTCAAAAATTGTATTTTGCAACACATCTCATAAAATGAACTCACTCTATGGAAAATATTCCTTTTTTCACTAACGACACTATTGTTTTTGGAATCTTACTATTATGCCTTGGTTTGGTATTTTACACATCCTCGATTAAAACGGGCTTTTGGCAAAAGTTTTACAAATACATCCCTGCTTTACTCCTTTGCTATTTCTTACCTGCAATTTTTACTTCTTTTAATATCATAGCTCCTAAATGGGAAGAACTTGATGCAAATGGAGAGGTCATCAAAAAATCAACAAATGTATACAACGTTGCTAAAAATTATTTATTACCAGCTTCGTTAGTTCTCATGACACTAAGCATTGATTTAAAAGGAATATTTAATTTAGGTCCTAAAGCTCTCATCATGTTTTTTACTGGTACCGTAGGTGTTATTATTGGTGGTCCCTTAGCGATTTTAATAATCTCTACATTTTCTCCTGAAACTGTTGGTGGCGCTGGATTTGATGCCGTATGGAGAGGTCTATCTACACTAGCTGGTAGTTGGATTGGTGGTGGTGCTAACCAAGCTGCCATGCTAGAAATCTATGAATATAATCCTGACAAATATGGTGGCATGGTACTGGTCGATATTGTCGTAGCACAGATATGGATGGCATTGTTACTTATCGGAATAGGCAAGAGTAAAAAAATTGATCGATGGCTAAAAGCAGATAGTAGTGCTATAGAATCATTAAAAGAAAAAGTTTCTACCTATGCAGAAAGTATCAAACGAAATCCAACTTTATCGGATTATATGATTATGCTTTCCATCGCTTTTACTGCGGTAGGTTTGTCTCATTGGGGAGCAGGAGGAATTTCGAAGTTTTTATCTAGCAATTTTGAAATTTTTAATGATAAAACATCCGCTTTATCTTCTTTCACATCTCCTTTTTTCTGGATGATCACAATAGCAACAGCAATTGGAATTTTACTTTCTTATACTAAAGCCAAAAAATATGAAGGAGCTGGAGCAAGCAAAATTGGAAGTATCTTTATTTATATTCTCGTTGCTACTATAGGTATGAAAATGGATTTGACTCAAATATTTAAAAATCCCGGATTAATTGGAATCGGTTTGGTCTGGATGTTTATCCATGTAGTATTATTAATTATTGTAGCTAAAATTATTAAAGCCCCTTATTTTTTCCTCGCTGTAGGTAGTAAGGCAAACATTGGTGGTGCAGCTTCTGCGCCAGTCGTTGCCGCTGCTTTTCACCCTTCACTTGCTACTGTTGGTGTATTATTAGCAGTTTTTGGATATGTAGTAGGAACTTATGGAGCAATTCTATGTACAATATTGATGCAAATTGCTTCGGGAAGTTAGTTTTTCAATTGAATTTATAGCATCTTTGTACGCCATTTTTAAAATTAAAAAAAACTTAATGCAACGAATTTCTGTTATTTTGCTTTTAAGCATTTTATTTTTCTCTTGTAGCACCCCTAAAAAAGAAGGAAACGTTTCAATCTCTGGTACCGTAAAAGGACTAAAAAAAGGAACTTTATATCTACAAAAGATACAAGATACGATTTTAGTAAACCTAGATTCTTTAGTTATTGAAGGGGATCCACAATTCGCGTTTCAAACTAATGTTGAAGAACCAGAAATTCATTATTTATTTTTAGACAAACACGACGGGAGTCAGTACAATGATAGAATTGATTTCTTCGCAGAACCTGGCCAAATTACCATTAATACTTCTTTAAATGGTTTTGAAAAGGACGCTATCATCGCAGGTGGTAAAAACCAAACCAAATTGGTAGAATACAACAAAATGAATAAGAGATTTAAGGATAGGAATCTTAGAATCATTAAAGAAGATTATGAAGCCAAAAAGCAAAATGACGAAGAGAAACTAGCTGAAAATGATATTGCTTATAAAAACTTATTACGACAAAAGTATCTTTACACTATCAATTTTGCAATTAATAATCGAAAGTTAGAGGTAGCTCCTTACGTTACACTTCATGAAGTTTTTGATGCTAATATAAAGTATCTAGATACTGTGGTAAATTCTTTATCTCCAAAAGTAAAAAAATCGCTTTATGGAAAACAACTTACCGAATATTTAGATGAGCGAAAAGCTAAAGAAGCCCAAAGAACTGAGAAATCGTCAAACTAACCTTAGCTCTTTTAGTTTTCTGCACTAGAATTACAATTATACCTTAGGTATTTAACTTTATTACCACAATTGATTTAGAGCTTTTTTAGTTACCTTAACTAACTAACAATTAACTCTTTAAATCATGTTAAAAAAGATTTTAAATCTAAACGGGGCTCAAAAACTAGGTAAAAAAGAGCAAGAATCAATTTTAGGAGGAGGTTTACGTCCAGGTGGAAGCAGATGCTGTGATCCTGCATTAGCTTGTTGTACAACAACCGATTTAGTTAATAATCCAGTATGTGGTGCGACCTATATTCCTGGATGTTATTTTCATCCAGCTAATCCTACTTCTCCTATTCCTCCTTATTACACTTGCTGTATTTAAGGTTTAGAAGAACCTATTTTGGTAAAAAGGCTCCAGACTTTTAGCTAAGTTTGGAGTCTTTGTTATTCTACAACAATACATAAAATCTTCCAGAAAAACTCTTTTAATCCTTTGTAACTCTCTATTAATCATATACATAAATCCTAACTTCATTAGAAATCAGGATTTGCACTTAAAGAGCCGATAGAGGGACTCCCTTCGACTTTGCTCAGGACAGGCTTCTCGTCCCTTAAAAATTTCGCAAACAAAAAAATCCTAACTTCATAAAGAAATTAGGATTTGCACTTAAAGAGCCGATAGAGGGACTCGAACCCACGACCTGCTGATTACAAATCAGCTGCTCTAGCCAGCTGAGCTATATCGGCAAAGCGGTTGCAAATATAATTTCTGTAATCAAATTTGCAAATACTTTTTTAAAAAAATTATAACGAATTTACTTTTTCAGCTAAAGACTTCGCTGTTTTTTCTAAATCTTCTCGAATTGATTTAAAATGCTGAGCAGGATTTTCTATGGATCTATCACTAACTCTCGTCATCAATGTATCAAAAGAGTTGATAGCTTCATCTATGATCTCCTCACCTGCTTTTTTATCCTTATCAGGATTACTTTCCTCCCAGATATAAACTTCTTCTATAATATCTCCTAATACGTAGTTAATATCTTTTTTGAGATTTCTTTTATTTGCCATTATTATAAATTTTGTACAAAATTAGTCTTTTCGACCATTAATCAAATGGTTTTTATTCTAAATATAGGTTTGCAAAAATTTTGCTTCTTTAGACACTACTTCTATTTCTTTTATTTCCGCAGGCACCAAAATCGTTTCCCCAACATTTATTTTCATCTTTTGTTCATTCTGAATAATCTCTGCACTACCAGCAACACACATATAAATCACAAAAGAATCTAATGTCTCATGCGTTATTACTTTTTTCTGATCTATATCTATAAGGTTCGTTATAAAGTATGGACACGCTACCAATGAGGTTATTTCATTTTTTTTAGAAGAATACGGAACCTTAGATTCCCTATCAGTAGAAAAATCTATAGCCTCTAATGCGTCTTCCTGATGTAGCTCTCTATAATTCCCAGCAGCATCTGTACGATCCCAATCATAAATACGATAGGTGATATCAGATGTTTGTTGAATTTCTGCTAACAATACTCCTTTCCCTATTGCATGGATTAAACCAGCATATACAAAAAAAGTATCTCCTGTAGTAACAGGTTCATAATGCAGTAATTCTTTGATCGTTTTATCTGCTACACTCTTTTCATATTCTTCCGGACTTACTTGCTTGTCAAAACCTATAATTAAATTAGAACCTTGATCGGCTTGGAGCACATACCACATTTCGGTTTTACCAAATGAATCATGTTTTACCTTGGCCAATTCATCATCGGGATGCAATTGCACAGAAAGATCTTCTTTTGCATCAATAAACTTGATCAATAACGGAAATTTAGTACCAAAACGATTAAAGTTCTTTTCGCCTAATATCCTTTTTGAATAGACTTCTAATAATTCTTTTAGTGTTTTTCCCTTAAAATGTCCATTAGATACTACAGAATAATTATCTTCAACATCACTTACCTCCCAACTTTCGCCAATATGGTCACCTTGTTCTTGTTTACCAAGAATTGTATTTAATTTAGAACCTCCCCATATTTTCTCTTTTAATATAGGCTCAAATTTCAATATGTAAAGTGAGTCTTTATCCATTTGTAATAGCTTTTACTATCCTCAACGCTTCTTTCATATGTTTTGATGCGCTAGAACTATTAAACTTTAGTTTAATGATACCGTTTTGGTCAATTACATAAGTTTCCCTTCCTGGCAGCAATCCGAACAAACTAGATTTAACTCCAAAAAGTTTTCTTAATTCACCTTTCCTATCTGACAAAAAAATAAAGGGTAATTTATATCTATTTTTAAATCTTTCGTGTGATTTTACACTATCAGAACTAATACCGATTACTTCGACTCCTTCTTGTTTGAAATCTTCATAACTATCTCTGAAGTCACAAGCTTCTTTAATACATCCGGGAGTAAAGTTCTTCGGATAGAAATAGATTACACATGGTGTTTTTCCTATAATTTCATTACTACGGAAATATTCTCCATCATCTTTACTAACCGTAAATTCAGGTATTTTATCCCCTAATTGCAAACCCATAGGTTACTATTTGCCATTATATATTACATAATTACGTGGGGTTTCGAAAAGTGTTACTTCGATATCGTATTTTAAATTTAGCTTTTTACGAAGTCGATTCCAAATTACGACGGCAATATTTTCTGCAGTAGGATTTAAATTTTTAAATTCTTCTACTTCTTCGTTAAGATTTTTATGATCCATATAATCCTCTACTTCCGTTTTGATATGATCTTTTAATACTTTAAGATCGATCAAATAACCGGTTTCGGGATCTATGTCACCAATAACAGCCACTATTAATTCATAATTGTGACCATGAAAATGGGGATTACTACACTTTCCAAAAATCTGATTATTTTTTTCCTCGCTCCAATCTTTTCTATACAGTCGATGCGCTGCATTAAAATGAGCTTTTCTACAGGCTTTTATCCTCATAACCTTATATATTCATAAAACTTATCAAAAATGATCTTAAACCACGCTGTATAGCTTTCTGGATTGGTTGCTATGTCTTTTTTAATATCGACAATTGACATCCATTTCCAATCTGCTACTTCTTCTGGGTTAATTACAGGATCATTTTCATAATGTCCTATCAATACGTGATCTAATTCATGCTCCGTAAGACCATTATCAAATGGAGCTTTATAAATAAACGAAATTGTTTCCTTTAAAGGAGTAACAAATCCCATTTCTTCTTGCAATCTTCGGGTTCCAGCCTCGATATTGTTTTCTCCTTCTCTTTGGTGACTACAGCAAGTGTTTGTCCATAGTCCTGGTGAATGATATTTGTGATGTGCTCTTTGTTGAAGCATTATTTCCTTTTTATCGTTCAGAATAAAAACAGAAAATGCTCTGTGTAATAATGCTTTTTCATGCGCTTCGAGCTTAGACATCAATCCTATTTGCTCATCATTTTCATTCACTAAAATGACTTTTTCTTCTTCCATTTCTTAGTATTGGTTCAAAACTACAAAATCATAAAAGCAATTCATAATCTATCTTTTTTTTGACAAAAAATAAACTATTGTTTAAGATTTAAAATAAAAAAACACCTTAACTAGTAAGGTGTTTTTTGTAAACGAAAAATCAATTATTGATTATATAGGGCTATTATATATTACTTAACAATAATAAATTCACTTCGTCTACTAAGTTGATATTCTGCTTTAGTACAGTTAGAATCGTTTCCACAATCATTTACAAGTTGTGTCTCTCCATATCCTTTACTAGTTAATCTATCAGCAGAAATTCCTTTAGATACCATATATTTTACTGTGGATTTAGCTCTTTGATCGGATAACCACATATTATAAGCATCGTCTCCATGACTATCTGTATGTGATCTCACGTCGATTTTCATATCAGGATATTGATTCATTACTTCAATCACTTTAGCCAATTCTACCGCCGCATCGGCACGTATATAAGATTGATCAAAATCAAAATAAATTGGATTTAATGATAATACTTTAGCCAAGTCATCTCCAACATTAGCTGTCTTCACTTTCTTCTCTAGTAATAGTGGAACATCCAACGTTTCTGTTTTTCCTGGTGTTTCTACTAACTTTTCAATCGTTGTGTATTCCTCTTTTTCTGCTCTCACAAAGTACTTGGAACTACATTTTACAACATGAGAATATGCTGCATCATCTCCGACAATGAAACTTTCTAATAAATTATTACTACTATCGTAGATAGAAACTTTTGTACCTGTTAATAATTCTTCAGTATCCTTATCCTTTACAACGCCTGCTATAGTAATCTCACAGAAACTCTTAAGATCCTCTAGCTGTAGAAAACTATAAATATCGTCTTTTCCTCTTCCTCCATCTCTATTAGATGAAAAATATCCTCTTTTAGACTCATCATCTACAATAAATGCAAAATCATCATCTGGACCATTTACTGGCTTCCCTATATTAACAACCAGCTTCTCCTCATCTGTTTGCGGATTTAATCTGGTAACATACACATCTAAACCTCCTAATCCAATATGACCATCTGAGGCGAAGTATAAATCATTATTTGAACTAATGAAAGGAAATGTTTCTTTACCTTCTGTATTGATTCGATTTCCTAAATTTTTAGGTTCTCCTAAACTTCCATCTGCATTGATTGCTACCTGGTAAATATCAGATTGTCCTTCTCCACCAGGCATATCCGATGAAAAATACAATGTTTTTTCATCAACACTTAACGCGGGATGAGCAGTAGAATACTCGTCACTGTTAATGGATAAATTTTGAGGTGTAGTCCAACCTCCCTGGGTATTCTTGTAAGAACGATAAATTTTTAAACGATTTGTTCCTTTCTTATCATTTCCATATCGTCTACCGTCATAATTATTTCTTGTAAAATACACTGTATTTCCATCTTTTGAAAAAATAGGTGTAGACTCATGAAACTTGGTATTAAGTTTACTATCAAACTTTTCTATCTCTGACAACTCTCCATTAGTAGGATTGTATTCTGCTCTATATAAATCCAAGAAAGGCTCCTCATTCCATTGATGCACACTTTTCTTAAACAATAGCGTATCTCTGGAAGAACTAAATACAATAAATCGTCCAAAAAATGCAGAACCAAAGTCTGTAAACGAAGAATTTACAGATGAATTTTCTATTTCAAATCTTCCAGACTGAAAATCAATTCGTTTCAAATAATTGGGTTCATCTTGAAATAATTGAGCTCTTTGATCATCAGAACTTGTTTCTGCAAACTTTTTCATATATACATCAGCATCATCGTATCGTCCTACTGATTTTAAAGTCTGCGCATATCTGAAATAATATTCTGGCTCAACTTCGCTAGGATAATTTTTCACTAACTCTTCATACCATTTTGAAGCTTCTTCAAATTGACTATTGAAATAATAGCTATTTCCAAGGTTTTTGTAAAGATCAGCACTTTTATATCCTTTTTTAACAACTTTTAAATAGGTTTCCTGTGCGTCTATATATTCATATTTATCATATTGACTTTGTGCAGATTTCAACTTTCTATCCTGGGCTTGAGTAGCACTCAAAAATGAAACTCCGAAAAAAACAACTAATAACTTGTGTAATATTCCCTTCATTTTATTTTGGTTGTATTTTAGTAAAAAATCGTTCTAAAACTTTACTACAGTTCTGAAGATTGATCTAATTAAGGTTTTAAAAGAAACGAGGTGTTAGCATTCTATTATATTTTCTAAACAATTCAAAACGTAGCATTACTTCATAACTTCCATCATTAAATTGTGTTCTTCCTAATTCGGTCGATTCTTTATCATATGCAAATCCAATCATTAAAGAATCTGAAATCTGGAAACCAGCCATGGCACTAAAAGCTGCACTCCATCTATAAGCTGCTCCTAATGTTAATTTATCATATAACAAGAAATTAGCTGATATATCTACCTGTAAAGGAGCTCCAAATACTAATTTAGATAATAATGCTGGTTTAAACTTAACAGTATCACTAAGATCGAAAACATATCCTGTTATCAAATAATAGTTAATACGTTCTTCTGCAATAAATGTTGATGAATCATTACTATTTACTGTAGCATCTTCATCGAAATGATTTGTCTCTAATAAATTAGGAGCACTCAATCCAGCATAAAACTTATCTGTATGATAATAGATTCCAACACCCACATTTGGACTAAATTTATTATCGATATTATTCTCAAAATTCGGATCATTAATTTCGAACTGTGACAATCTTTGGAAATCTACATTTAGTAAATGCCCTCCCGCTTTTAATCCAAAACTTAATTTTCCTGTATCCGAAGTAGGAATCGTATAGGAGAAATCAATATCAAAGTAGGTTTCATCTGTAGGTCCGATTTCATCATTTACGATAGAGAACCCTAACCCAACTCGATTATTATCTCCTATTGGAGTGTTTAACGTTAAGGTTTGTGTTCTTGGGGCTCCATCCAATCCAACCCATTGACTACGATGCAACCCCATAATACTCATAACACCTCGGCTACCAGCATATGCAGGATTTACGCTTATCGTATTATACATATACTGGGTATATTGTGCATCTTGCTGAGCCGTAGCATAGTTCGAAACCAAACCAAATGCAATCAGCATAAATATTGTTAATAGTCTATTCATAAGTATCAATATTTGATTTAGGGAATAACAAATATACTATTCCAAATATAAATTTATCTGTTAATATACAAGTAACCTGCTTTATACGTATTTTCTCCTCTTGAATTTATGTATTCTAAAACATAGTAATATGTTCCTACAGGTAGTTTATTATTCTGAGCTATGGTAACTCTTCCGTTACTAATTCCTGTAAATAATTCCACTCCTGGTTGCATATATCCATCTTCTTCGAAAACTTGAACACCCCATCTGTTGTAAATCCTTAACGTATTATCTGGGAAGCTATCTAATCCTACAATGATAAACTCATCATTTATACCATCACCATTTGGACTAATACCCGTATAGATTGTAATTGGATCATCAGGATCTGTAAACACTCCTTCGATAATTGTAACAGTTTCATCCTCTGCATCTCCATCACCATCGGTATCAACATCTGTTGTATTGGTAGGATCATCAGAAACATCAACCACATCATCTCCATTTGGATCTTGACCTGTTACTGTAGCCTGATTGATCAC
>NZ_JBSWZK010000010.1:180306-206201 GCF_054054605.1 Aquimarina sp. 433 | reverse complement strand
AAAATCATTGCTCAATATGTAAAAAATCAAGGCAAGGAAAAAGAATATGAAGTGTTACATAAAACAGATCAGTTAGATCTATTCTAATCTAATGCCTCGGGGCTTGCCCCGAGGATTATTTACTTGCCTTGATTTTATATTCGATATAGGACTCCGAAATAAAAATTATCTAATCCTATAGAAGTAACAAATCTATCGTTTTCGAAAGAAGAAGTACTGTTATTATCCTGATTAACTGCATTACCCTTTGTTTTTTCATATCCAATTCTTCCTATTCTTGAGGTTAAGGATAGTCTTTTATTTAAGAATAAATTGATTCCAGGGCTTAAACCAATAGCAAAGCTTTCTGTTTCTCTTTCTCCTGTGGTAGTAATTACTTGTGTATTAAAAGATCTGCTGTCTCCATTTAGTTTGGTATAAGAAGTGGCGATTTCTGAAAAAAGTGAAATTCTTTTTTTAGGAGTAAAAAAATATTTACCAGATATGCCAGCAATATAACCCGATTGATCAAATCTGGATATCGTTTCCGTCTCAGAATGTTGATTAAGATACCCCAGATTAGCACCTATCATAAAATGATCAGAAATGAAATATCCAATTTCGGGAATGATGGCTAGGTTACTAGAGTTTTGATCATTGCTAAAATAATCTATATCACTAATATATTCTGATGAGCTATTTGTTTTTGAGTAATTTATAGATCCAGAAATGGTAAAATCTCCTTTGTTGAACCCATATGTTGTTTCATCTTGAGCAATAGTATTTGAGTACCCTAGTAAAGCTACTAGGATTGATAAAATAAAAGTTTTCATTAGTCTGAAATTTAAGATTAAAATTATATTCAAATACCGGTATTGTTGCTTCTAATGACGTTTCACTTAAAATGGTGTTTGTTAATAAAATCCCAAATTTGATGGTTGTTGTTTTTTTATGTTTATTTCTGCAACGGATAGTAAATATTGGTGTTCTTTCTTAATTAGAGTGTTCTTAAATTAGTCGGTTTCGTATGAAAAAATATGTTTTTGTTGGATTGGTAATAGTTGTTTTAATTCTTTTGATTAGAACCACTTCTAAAGGTAGACATCTAACAAATCATGTAAAAGGAACAATAACAGAAATGGTTTCCTCTCCTAATTATATCAATAAAGAAGGTGATTCTGTTCTTACCCGAGTAGCGTTGCCTGAAGGTTACAAAAGGAAAGAATATTCTAAAGGTTCTTTCCAAGATTATCTACGTAATTACCCATTAAAAACTTATGGATCACCAATTATAAATTATGATGATAGTAAGTATTTTGCTCAGCATTGGCATGATGCTATTTTAGAAGTTCCAGTTCCAAAAAATGGATTGCAACAATGTGCTGATGCACTGATGCGATTAAGAGCTGAATATCTATGGAAGAAGAATCGAAAAGACGAAATAGGTTTCAATTTTACTTCAGGGCACTATTGTTCATGGAAAAAATATGCCGAAGGGTATAGACCAAAAATAAAAGGCAATAAAGTTAGCTTTCATAAAACAGCTGCCGCAAACTATTCTGAAGCGAATTTTTATAGATATTTGAATTTGATTTTCACCTATGCAGGCACCTTGTCTTTAAGTACAGAACTGCCAAAAGTTGCCATAAAGGATTTAAAAATCGGAGATATGTTAGTAAAACCTGGAACTCCTGGCCATATCGAGATTATTGTTGATCATGCTGTTGATGAAAATGGGAAATCACTCTTTTTGTTAGCGCAAGGAAATACTCCAGCGCAAAATGTGTGTTTGCTTAAAAATTTTGAAGATACCAAGATCTCTCCATGGTATAGGTTTACAGAAAATGAATCCGTATATACTCCAAGTTATTATTTTGAAAATCCAATTTTTATTAGGTTCAAATGACACTACATTTTTAGAGAGAGTAGTATCTTTGCAACATTATGTCCAGAATTTTAACGAAACAAGAGTTGCATAACCTAGCAATGAATATTGTTGGAGAAGATTTAGAGAAGAAAGGTTATGAATTTATTGCTATTAATAGCAAATTAGGAAAGCATCCGCAGTTCGTATGTATCGATAAATCTAATCAGCGCTATTTTGTAATTGTCAAAGCGATTGCGTATCCAGATAACCCTCATAATTATGATATGATTTGGATGGAAGCTTTTAAGAAACATGCCAGAGAACAAGAAGCTAAAGTGTTTTATGCTGGGGTGGGATTACAAAACTCGGAAAACCCAAATAAGCCCGTTTTTTTGAATGAAGAATATGTGTTAGAATATGCTGGACTGCAAGTTATTGAAACACATCTCAATTAATTTTTTTATAATGAGAAGCCTTCTTTTTTTATTCCTTTTTATAAGTCTATTTTCCTGTAAACAAACTCCAAAAAAACATTTAAATTATACCAATGGAAATGCCTTTGGAACTACTTTTTCTGTTCAGTTTATAGCTCCTGAAAAAATTGATTTCTCTACATCTTATGATAGTATCGTTACTGTTATCAATACTTCTATGTCTACATATCAAAGGGATTCTGATATATCTAAAATTAATAGTGGAGATACTACGATAGTGGTCGATAATCATTTTAAGAAAGTATTTCAAGCGTCAAAAAAGATATACAAACAAACAGATGGTGTTTTTGACCCTACTATAGGTGTTTTAGTAAATGCATGGGATTTTGGTCCAGAAGGGAAGATAATAGCACTAGATAGTCTTAAAATAGATAGCTTGTTAGTTTCTGTAGGATTGGATAAGGTTAGTTTACAAAATGATAAAATTGTAAAACAATACCCTAATACATTTATTGATTTTAATGCTTTGGCAAAAGGATATGCAGTAGATGTTTTTGCAGAGTTTTTAGAAACTAAAAATATAGAAAATTATTTAGTTGAAATTGGTGGCGAAATTAGAGGTAAAGGAAGTAATTTGATCAAAGAAAAGCCTTGGCGAATAGGAGTAGAGGACCCTAATTTTGATGATACTCAGTCTTATAGCAAGGTTATTACTTTACAAGAAGGAGCTATGGCAACTTCTGGAAGCTATCGTAAGTTTAAAATAGACGAAAACGGGAATCGATATGCTCATATTATTGATACTCATACAGGTTATCCTCATAAGTCTAATTTACTAAGTATCTCAGTACTCGCGAAAAGTTGTATGGAAGCAGATGCGTATGCTACTGCATTTATGTCTATGGGATTGCAAAAGACCAAGCAATTTTTAACTACCCATCCAGAGCTTAAAGTTTATGCGATTTTTGAGAATCAAAGTAAAGAACTTGAGCAAATTTCTTTTAATGATTTCTGAAAACAGTAAAAGCCATTTGATGAATTAAATATCAAATGGCTTTGTGAATTAGTAGCTAATAGCCGCTATTTATTAAAATATAATATCGCAACGTTCATAATTATTATCATCACAAGTACATTCGTGTATTGATGTTAGATCATGAATCTGAAATGTACAGTTTACATTAACGCAAAAATTTAAAGTGTAAGCTTCTCTACCATCATCGCTTACCCAACCTGTATCCTCATTTACATTGATAATAGGTGAAGGGATACCCTGAAGGTATTGAGTGTAACTTCCATTCACTCGTAAACGTAATTGTTTCGTTTTATTTCTCCACCAAATTCGCGCTGTTCTCTTTTGATGTTTTGTTCTAGCTCCAGCACCAGAGTATAAAGATCCAATATGGGTAGTCCATTGTTCTCCTTTTAGTCTTTTTCTTTTTTTCTTCCAGTATCTCTTATCACATGTTCTGTCTGCCTTATTGTTATCTGATAGGTCTACTTCATTGTAAGTATGAGTTACTTCAAAAGTTTCAATTCCGACACTTTTAAGGGATTGCTTATCCAAAAGATCAATTTGGTTTAAATTTTGGATATTTTCGAAGTTAGTTTTGTAAAGAATATCATATCTAAATTTGTAAACATCTTGTCCTATTTGAAGACATCCTTTATGGTTTACCAATGTTGCAAGAACAAGATCATCGATATTCATTCTTGCTTCTGGTTCATCTCCTTCTGTAATTTTTAGAATATCTTGGAAATGGTAAGAAGTACTATTTTTTTCGATTTTTTCATAATCATCTTCAGACAAATTATTGTAAGAAGATCTCATAGATGTAAAACTTTTAAATTGGCTTTCCCATTGATCCAATTCACTTTGATTCTTCATGAGCTTAGATATAGTTTCTTCAAATACCTCCTCTGATTCAAATACGATCATTCCATTTATTACTGAAATGCTTTTCTGATTTTCGGTGGTTTCGATAATGTCTTCATGACTACATGAAGATCCAAATACTGCGATAGTGATACATATAATCACTTTAATTAAATTACTTTTCATTGTGTAATATTTATTGGTTATAGACAAATCTAATTATATAAAAACCTAAATAAAATTTGGATGTTCACAATTTTTTGTTCATATTTTTTTTGGGGAAAATTACAACTTTTTTGTGTTGTGAAATCATTAAGTTAAGTATTAGATACTGAAAGGAGATTTGATTGTATTCATTAAGGGGATTTAATTTGCTTAAGGATGAGTTTTGAAAAACTTTGACAATTAATCGAAAAAGTAACATATGTTCACAACAAATATTCAGAAATAAAAAAGCTTTAAATATGAGCATATAGTTTAAGAATTGAAAAGCTGTCTTAGTAATTATTTTACGAATCAAAAGGCTATAACTTGTTTTAGTATAAGTTCACTCATTGAAGATTCGAGTTCCCTAATTTTGGCTTTCTTTTGATAGGTACTTCAATTAGTTTTAAGGTGTAACGCAAAAGAGATAGTATAATTAGCAACATAGTTGCTTTTTAATTCGTCTTTTGTAGAGAAGCCTACTTTTTATGTAACAATGGAACAAAAATTGATACTGATAAAATGGGGGTATTAACTAACTAATTAATTCATCAATATGGGGCAACATGATGAAAGCACTATTTTTCAAGGTATCCGAAATGGAGATCCGCAAGTCTTAAAAAGTTTTTATAACAGAAATTTTACTATTATTCTCAGTTATATTACTCGCAATTCTGGAAATGAGAATGATGCCGAAGACATCTTTCAGGATGCTTTAATTTCCTTATATCAGTTTTTAAAAAAGGAAGAGACATTACATTTGCGGTGTTCGATTCATACCTATTTTTATAGTATCTGTAGAAATTTGTGGATTAGTAAACTACGCAGAGCTGGGAAAGTTTCTTGTTGTGGAAAAATCAATGAAATTGCATTAGAGTTGGAGCCTTCCATTCTCGAAGATGCAGAGGTAAAAGAACAAGAGCAATTATACCGAAAGCATTTGTTAAGTCTTAATTGTAAGTGTAAGAATATACTTTTTTTGTTTTTTGAAGGAAAGAGCATGAAAGAAATATCTAAACTTACTAATTATTCTGAAGGGTACGTTCGAAAAAGAAAATTCGAATGTAAAGAATATTTAATTCAATTGATTGAAAATGATCCTTTGTATAAAGAATTGATATTGCCGAGTAGAAGAAATATAAGAAAAAATGTTTCTTAGAAACTGAGTTACTATTTCGAACAAACTGGTAGTATTTCTCCAGGAGCAAGACAGTATTTAACTACTTCTTCTTCAGTAAGTCTATTTGTGTAGTCAACTTCTTCTACTTTAAAACCTATGGATCTTAGTTTATCGAAATAATCTTTACCGTACACTCTTACATGATCGTATTGCCCAAAAATCTTTGCACGTTCTTTTGGATCAGTAATACTATTATCTTCGAAGGTGATATCTCTGCTAAGGTCTTGAGGTATTTGTAAAATAGCCATTCCACCTGGCTTAAGTACTCTCAATAATTCCTGCATAGCTTTGGTATCATCAGGAATATGTTCTAATACATGATTGCAAAAGATAATATCATATTCATTTGAAGCAAAAGGAAGATTGCAAATATCTGCCTTAACATCTGCAAGTGGTGAGTTTAAGTCTGTAGTAGTGTATTCAAGGTTTTTTAATCTTCTAAACCTTTTATAAAAAGCTTGTTCTGGGGCAAAATGTAAAACTTTATGTTTTTTAGTAAAAAAATCGGTTTCATTTTTAAGATATAACCATAATAATCTATGGCGTTCTAATGATAGTGTTGATGGAGAAAGTACATTTTCCCTTTGGTTACCATATCCATAAGGAAGAAATTTCGAAAAGCTTTTCTCGTCAATTGGATCCGTAAAAGTGTTTCCTTTTAAGAAAAAAGAAATGACAGGTCGAACCAAATAGCTAAGACGAATTAATATTGGTCTAGGAATGGTGTTTAATATGAATTTGAAGAGTTTTTTCATAAATGTAGAATTACGCAAAGGACACTAAGAAAACCCAAAGTTTCTCAAAGTTTACATTATAAAACGTTTTATTCCATTTTTAAGCAAACTTACATGGAAATTAATAAGAAGTCCAAGTTTATATTCTCCGAGTTTTAAGTAAGTGAGAATTTGTGCGGAATGAACATCCGTAAAATATTCTACCTTTTTTAATTCTATAACAACTTTGTTTTCTACTAAGATATCAATTCGGTAACCTTGGTCCAGTTTAATTTCTTTGTATACTACTGGTAATGGTTTTTCTTTATGGATTTTTAATCCTCTTTTTTTTAATTCATAACACAAACACTCCTGATAAGCAGATTCAAGTAAGCCTGGTCCAAGATTTTTATGAACTTCTATAGCACATCCGATTACAATTTTAGATATTTCGTCTTCTGTCATTTTTCTTGGAGATCCTTCGTGAATTCTTGGCGAATCTTTGTGAAATAATAAAAAAACTAAACTACTAATAATTCTTGTCTAAAAGCATCTTCCTCATCAGATTCAATACCTAAAGCCTGATAGATATATTTAAATGTAGAAAGTATTTCTGGTTTACCGTCAATAATCGCAACATCATGCTCAAAATGCGCACTTGGTTTTCCGTCAGCGGTTAGGATTGTCCAACCATCTCGTAATTGTTTGATACGCTGTGTTCCCATATTAATCATGGGTTCTATGGCAACTACCATTCCTTCTACAAACTTTTTGCCTCTTCCTCGTCTTCCATAATTTGGCATTTCAGGATCTTCATGCATTTTACGACCTAATCCGTGTCCTACCAATTCTCTTACGACACCATAACCAGCTTCTTCTGTATATTGTTGAATAGCATATCCTACATCGCCCACTCGTTTTCCAACCCTTAGCTCTGCGATACCTTTATACAAAGATTCTTTGGTGATTTTTAGAAGTTGTGCTACTTCGGGAGCAATTTCTCCAACTGGAAATGTATAGGCATGATCTCCATAAAAATCATTCTTAATAGCTCCGCAATCAATCGAAATGATATCGCCTTCCTCAAGTGGAGTATTATTAGGAATCCCATGAACTACTTGTGCATTCGGACTCATACAAAGTGTATTCGGAAAATCATACAATCCCAAAAAACCTGGAATCGCACCATGATCTCTTATAAACTCTTCCGCTAATTTATCTAATTGTAATGTAGTAACTCCTGGTTTTACTTCTGTTGCAAGCATTCCAAGGGTTTTAGATACAATTAATGCACTTTCGCGCATTAGTTCAATTTCTTCACGTGATTTAGTTATGATCATAGTATCCTTTGTTATGGGAAGGCAAATTTACAAAGAATATTAAGATTCAACCGATGGATCTAACTTTAATATGATTTGGTAAAATTTTCTGATATCTGGGTGTGTTAATTTCAAGGATTTGCTACTAAAATTATAAGAATTAAGATATGATGCATATTTTTTTTAAAAAAAATTATTCTTGGAATCCCTTGTGTTTAAAGACTTTTTTCAAAAAAAAGGAAAAGAAAAACATAAAAAACAAAAAAGTACGCAGCGTTTTTGAGTTTTCAGGTTTTAGTAATAGAAAACCCATTGTAAAATTCATTAAAAAAAGTAAACCATGAAAAAATTATTGATTTGTATTGTAGCTTTAGGATTAATCGCGAGTTGTGCTGTAGAGGATATGGATGATACTATAGCTATTCAGAATTCTGATAAAGAAAATTTTGAAATGTATAATAGCTTAGATGGAGCTATGGATAGTTTTGACCTAATTTCAGAACAGGCGTTTAATGAAGTTCAAGCTTCTTCTAAGAGTTCTTCTAACAGTTGCGCATCATTAGAATTATTGATTGCCTATAATGAAAACCCTATACCTGGGTTTGCAAACTATGATTACTATAGCAAGATGGTCTTAAATTATACCGAAGAACAATGTCAGTTTGATGATTGGACCGGAAGATTAGAATATTATGTAGCAGGAGTGTTTCAGGAAAAGTGGAAAGATTCTACCGTTTTTAAGAATGTAAGAGGAGATGAAGGTTATAGTTTTGATGGATATAGAGTAGCAGAACAAAATGCAGATTTAAGTACAGAAACGACAAAAGTTTTTGATGTAATTATCGATGGTGTTATTACCGAGCCTGATGGTGACTCTTACCGTTATACGGCAAATAGAAATTTTACATTCGAGAATAGGTTTACTACAGATGAAGTAATTACTTTAGAAGAATCTTCTTTAATAGAAGGGATTACACAAACCTATTTTATGAAATCTGAATCGGTTAGTGGTAATCCACTAGTGTATAAAGTAGCCTGTTTTGGTCGCCCTACTTTCTTAAAATATCCAGTACAAGGATCATTAGATTTCTCTAGTAGTTTTGGAGTTAACTTCAATATAGATTTTGGAGATGGGTCTTGTGACAAAGAAGTTGTACTCACTGGAGATAATGGAGAATCTATTGTTTTTGATTTATAATAGATAGTTTAGTTAAATTTAAGAACTGCTTGAGATTATTTTCAAGCAGTTTTTTATGCAATTTTTTTAGAAGGGTATTGAGTTTTAAATATTCTAGTATGAAGGTTTTATTATGATCTTTATTTCTCTATTCTTCAGAATTAATAAAGTGTTGTCTTTTAGAGTTTGATATCTTACAAGGAATTTATGTTGTCTAAATGGTTTAGTTTAATACACGTTCATCAGTACTTATTTGATGTGTTGGCTGTTAATGCTATTAAATGGAATACTATCTGCTAATATTTTCTAACAACACGTCTTTCTTCTATGAATAATAAGAAATGATCTTCGTTTTATTTCAAATTGATATGATGTTATTTAAAGCTTTTAAAGGCAGATTATAGATCACAACCTTTTCCTTCTATTAAGAATATGCCGTCTTTTTTAGATAACTTTAATTTCAAAGAAGCCGTTAGTTCTTTTAAGATATCTGCGATATTGTCGTCGGTAAAAGTACCGGAATATCTACAGTTAAGAATGTCGCGATTTTTGAGTATGATTTTAGCATCATAATTGTCTCCTAAGTCTTGAATAACCAAGTTTACAAGAACATTGTCATAATTAAGTTCTTTAGTTTTCCAAGCGAATTGATTTGGCGCTTTTTTGAGTGTTTTGATTCCTTTGCTATCAGCTTTCAGACTTTCTCCAGGAGCTAAATCTTTTATTTGTTTGGTTTTATTGTGTACTACTTTTGCAGTACCATGTATCAGTGTCATTACATCAGCTTGGGCATCAGAATGAATAGCAAATGAATTGCCAGTAACTTGTATTTTACAATGTTTTCCGAAAATGATAAATGGTTGATTTTCGTTGTCTTTTACATTAAAAAATACAATTCCATTAATATCCGCTCTACGAAATCCTTGTTTGGTGGCGGTGAAGTTTACTTTACTGTTTTTTCTAACTACTATAGTGCTCGAATCTGGTAGCTGATTGTATTTAGTTTTTTCTGTGGATGCGTATTTGCTGGATGCAGTGTAGGTAATTGTAATTACTCCTTTTTCAATAATTTCATCTTCCGCTTTCAGCGTGGTAACATCTACTTTATTCGGGATTTGATTTTTTTGGTCGATTTCAATAGGCTTTACTAGCGTATCGACTGTAATTTCTTTTTCATCCTTATTATATACACTGTCTACTGGTTTTGAAACGAGATTTTTGTTTTCTTTAGGAGTTGATATCTCAGTAGTGACCTCTTTTTCTTTAGTAGTTTTAATATTTTTAAAATAATAGAGAGTAAATACCCCAATGGACATCAAGAGAATAATACCAATAGCGTACCAGTAAAATAATTTTTTGTCATCTGGTTTATCCTGAACAGCATCGAAAATTTGGTCAAAATTATCCTTGGAAGACACAACTGTATCATCCTTAAATTTTGACTGTAAAAGTTCTTTAAAAAGATCTTTATCTTGTTTCATTTTATTCCTATTTCTGCCGAATAACTAATATTTTTTTATTCCTTGAGCTCTCATGTTCTCTAAAAGCTTTTTTCTAGCTCTTGTATAATTAGACCTAGAGGTACTCTCTTTAATTTTTAAAATCTTTCCAATTTCTTTATGTGAATATCCTTCTATAGCATAAAGGTTTAATACATATCTATATTGTTCTGGTAAATCATTAATAAGGTTTCTAAGTTTTTCTACGGATAGCTGTTTGGCTAATTCTTCTTGTTCGATTTCATTTAATTCATGGGTTTCTCGTTCTTCTATCAGTTCTGAATTATCTACAAGTACTGTTTTTTTCATTTTATGCCAGTGATCAATAGCACAATTAATTACAATTCTTTCGATCCAACTTCCTAATGTCCCTTGATCCTTATATCTTTTTATGTTTTTAAATACTTTAATAAAGGCTTCCTGAACGATGTCTTCTGCGTCTGATCTGTTTTTACAATAGCGCAGACTTACCGCGAGCATTCTCGGCATAAAAGTATTATATATTTTTTCCATAGCATACCGGTCGTTCTTTTTACAAGCTTTTACCAGTTTGCCTTGCTCTTGTTTATTCATGAATAAGGGTTAGTGCTTACTCTCATAAAATATAACTGAGAATTCAGGAATACGCTGCGTGTAATTCTATAGATATTTATAAAATTACTTTAAAGATACTAAAATGAGTGTTGGGTTAATAAGTGCTTTTTCATTTATCTTATGAAAACAGCGTTTCAACTTTGTTCAGATATGACTTGTCGAAAAAATAAATTCTAGAGAGGAATACTGATTAATTTTAGGGTATAATTTAAAATAATATAGTCATGAAGTATTTATACCCCTTTTTTCAGTTCAGTTTTAAAATGTGTACTAACTTTATCAATGAGCTTGCTCAAGGATCAGCGTACGCGCTAAGAAGATAAATACATTAATTAATAAAATAAACAGATATGTATTTTATCTTTAAAAAAATGTGTAAAAAATAAAGATGAGTCTGTGATTGCGAACTCATCTTTATTTTATGGATTTGTTTTTATTTTACTAACAATGTTTTTTGAGTCATTGCCTCAGGTTGTTCAATACCTATCAAGTCTAAGATAGTTGGAGCAATATCGCCTAATACTCCATCCTTTACTTTTATTTCTTCTTTATCTATCATGATCATTGGTACTGGATTAGTGGTATGTGCTGTATGAGGAGATCCATCAGGATTAATCATAGTTTCACAATTACCATGGTCGGCAATTAAAATAGTAGTATATCCATTTTCTAAACCATTTGTAACTACATCTTTTACGCACTCATCTACCGCCTCGCAAGCTTTTATGGCAGCATCCATTACTCCCGTATGTCCAACCATATCACCATTCGCAAAATTTAAACATACAAAATCGGTATTTCCTTTTTGTAGTTCCGGAACAAGGGCATCCCTAAGTTCATAAGCACTCATTTCTGGTTTCAGGTCATAAGTGGCTACTTTTGGAGAATTTCTAAGAATTCTGGATTCTCCTTCGAATGGTTCTTCTTGGCCTCCAGAAAAGAAAAATGTAACATGTGGATATTTTTCCGTTTCAGCAATACGAATTTGTTTCTTACCAGCTTTAGATAATACTTCTCCTAAAGTTTCAGTAATATTATCTTTATCATAGATAACTTTGATGTCCTTAAAATTTTCATCATAGTTTGTCATAGTTACATAATATAACGGTAACTTTTTGGTGTCGTAATCTGGCATATCTGATTGTGATAACATCTCTGTGAGTTCTCGTCCTCTATCTGTTCTAAAATTAAAGAATAGAACAACATCATTCTCTTTAATAGTTGCTACAGGAGTGTCTCCTTCTACTAAAGCGATTGGTTTTATGAACTCATCTGTAATGTCCTCGTCATAATTTTTCTGGATACTTTCTATGATGTTAGAAGAGGTCGTTCCTATACCATTAACAATAAGATCGTAAGCTAGTTTTACGCGTTCCCACCTTTTATCTCTATCCATGGCATAATATCTACCTACTACAGAAGCTAATTTACCCGTAGTCTTAGTCATATATTCTTGAATATCTTGTATATGACCAATTCCTGATTTTGGATCCACGTCTCTACCATCTGTAAATGCATGCAAGAATACATTTTCTAAGCCCTTAGAATGTGCTACATCCAATAAACCTTTTATATGATTAATATGAGAATGTACACCACCATCACTAACCAATCCTAACAAATGAACATTTTTACCATTTTCTTTTGCATAGTTTAATGCATCGATAAGAGCGGATTCATCTTTGAGTGTATTATTTTGGATGGCCATATTTATTTTAGCCAAATCTTGATAAACTATTCTTCCAGCACCTAAATTCATATGTCCTACTTCGCTGTTTCCCATTTGACCATCTGGAAGTCCAACATGAAGACCATCGGTTCGTAAAGCAGCATTTGGGTATTTAGTATATAAGCTATCTATGAATGGAGTTTTAGCATTGTCAATAGCAGAAACTTTTGGGTCTGGTGAAGTTCCCCATCCATCAAGAATCATTAGGATTACTTTTTTGTTCATTTTTCTTAAGATGATTTTGGTGTATGTTCAATTAGAAATCTCATATTATCTGAAATCAGAATAGGAAGCTAATGTACAATATAGAATAGAAGTGCCCAAAAACGGATGGTTGTTAAACCTTAATTTTTTGTTATCAATAGCGCTAATTTTCAGTTTTTTTTGAGGAAGTAATAATAGATTCTTTTCATAGATCATTAAAATAAGTAATTCATATAATTCATGGGGTTTTGATAATGATAATTTAATTTTTGTTAGATTTTAAAAAAGAGATTTATGATCAAAAGATTATCTCTTAGATTTTCTGTAGCTATTTTATCTTTAATTTAAATATGTATTATTAATAAGTTAATTTTTTAAAATATTATTAAAATTTTAAGTGAATTATTAAATAATTATCTGTAAATTAATTACTTGTAAGAAGTTAAGATGCCTTTTAGGGCTTCTAAAGTTAAATTCATTTACTAACTATAATAATTCACAACATTATGAAAAAATCAATTATGACAGTACTGATGATTCTTTTTATCAGTTCCGTAAGCTTCGCTTCAGAAGAATTACAGGTTTTGGATATTCATGACTATGAACTCACGAATAATGACATAGATCCTTTTTTTAAGGCAGTGATTAAAGGTGATTTAGAAACTGTGGCAAAAATGATAGAAGATGGAAGCGATGTAAACCTAAGAATAGGCGGAAAAACACCATTAATGTATGCAGCACGTTATAATCGAGCAGATGTTATTAGGTTATTAGTAGGAAAAGGTGCTGTTGTAGGTGCAAAAGATAATCAAGGTAATACAGCTATGAAACTCGCAGAGTTAGCAAATGCTAAGGAAGCTATGGAGGTCTTAAAAGAAATGTCTTAGGTATTCTATTTTCAAAGACAAAACTTGAATAAAAAAGCTTCGATTAGTTCTCACTAATCGAAGCTTTTTTTATTGTATACTATATTCTTCAATAGCTTCTTGTATTTTTTCGATGCGGTTATCAGGATCAGGATGCGTACTTTGAAATTCTGGAGTTCGATTAGGGCCAGCAGCTTTTTTTAGTATTTCCATAACCCCAACCATTTCCTGTGGGTTATAACCTGATTTTATCATAAATAGTACTCCTAGTTTATCACTTTCTAACTCATCATCCCTACCATTTCCGAGTAAAATATTCTGTCCAATTCCGCTAACTAATCCACCAGCGTCTGCACCAACTGAAGCTCCGGTAGAAATGGTTTTCCAGAATTCATGTTCTGCAATACGTTCTGCAGAATGTCTTCCTAAAACATGACCAATCTCATGCCCTAAGACCCCAGCCAACTGATCTTCATTTTGTAATTTTGAATATAAAGCATAAGTGATAAATATTTGACCACCTGGTAATGCAAACGCATTAATCGTATTTGGATCTGCTAATAGATGAAATTCGTATCGATAAGGAGATTCTCTAGCCATAGTATTGTCAACTAGTTTATTTCCGACATTGTCAACATAATTTTGTAATCTCTCATCTGGATATAGACCACCATGTTGTCTTGCCATTTCTGGTCCGCTTTGAAGTCCAATAGCTATTTCTTGATCGGTTGTCATATTTATATTTTGGACTCTATTGGTATATTCATTAAGTGTTTTGTTGTTACACTTTTTTATGAAAGCAAAGGCTACAATAGCCAGACCTATGAGTATTCTAATTTTTAAACCACCGCGTCTCATGGAGTTATATATTGGTTAGTATATGGCTGTTTTCTAATGTATAAAGTTACTAAATATAAAAGTTGCTTACCAATTAATGTTTTTATTCATCTTTGGTAAGCAACTACTAGAGGTTTTGTGATTAAGCTATTGAGCTTGTGTAGTGCTAACTAGCATAGCGGATGCATGGTTATCGATAAAAAAGTTGTGTATAATAGTATCTACCATTTTCATCTTTAATAGCAGCAATACCTGTATAGGTATAATTACCTTCAATATTATCTTTGTGGCCAGAACTGTTAAGCCATCCATCTACAACGCTCTGGGCATTTTGATAAAATCTAGCCACATTTTCTGCGCTGGCGGTAGCATTTTCTTGATCATTTAGAGCATCACTTCTTTGAGCAAAATCATCATGATTAATTTGCTCTACTGAAATCATGTATCTGGTATGATCAATTGCTAATTGCTCTGCGGTATTATTTTTAGATAAAGAAGATAATCCCTGACTTTGTCTATGTTGATTTACTAATGTTAAGATAGCATCTGCAATATTCAATTCATTAACAAGTTCTGAGTTTTGCTCACTTAGATTGTCAGTATCATCTTCAGAAGCACATGAGGTAACGAATGCAATAGCTAATACTACATATAAATATTTCAAAAAGGTATTCATAAGATTGAGGGCTTTGTTTTATATAACTAGTATATCATAAATTTAGTATGTGTTACAATAATTTTGGATTGATATCAAGAATGTTTTCATTCAAATATTTTTGAATGAATTTAGAAGTGAAATTGGTACTACCCATCAAAACAGCTTTTTGAAGTTCGGTTTTAATATCTAATTTTCGAAATTCTTTAAGCATAGGAACAGAACTGGGAGCATAAGAATAATGCCATGGCTCATATTTAAATCCTTTTCTTCCTTTTTTATTGGTATATACTAAATAAAAACCATAATCATTGGCGTTATGGTCCATCCAAGTTTTAAATCTGGAAAAAGGGCCTCCATTATGAAAATGTTTTTCTAAAAGAACATCTCTAGGTTGTTTTACACTACCATCTACGATATCCAAATCAGTTCCCCAATGATGTCTAGAAGTACCAGGAATCGTAGAGTATTGAATTATTTTTTCAATAGCTTTAATAGGAGAGAGGCCACTTGCTATGTATCGTTCGTATTTTCGTTCCCAAATTCTATTTTGGTGTGCATAATCTCTATAGCTAGAAACAACTTTTAGCTTTATACCTTCCCGTAAGGCTGCACTTTTCATTTTTGAGAAAGCTTGGTTGGCCTTTTTTCTAAGTTTATATCCTTCTCCTACAAGTACAGGATTTCCTTTACCCATCAGATCTTTCTTGGAGATGCTAGATTGTAGATCAGTAAAGGAAACTGATGATAAGCCTATAACTCCAAGT
This sequence comes from Aquimarina sp. 433, assembly GCF_054054605.1. NCBI lineage: Bacteria > Pseudomonadati > Bacteroidota > Flavobacteriia > Flavobacteriales > Flavobacteriaceae > Aquimarina > Aquimarina sp. 433. The sequence continues at coordinate 190,301 of NZ_JBSWZK010000010.1, read as the reverse complement.
GCACTTACTTCAATGAATTTTTTTCTTTTCATGATGTCTAACTGTTTAAATTACCAGAAGTTATTAAAGTTGATAAAGCTTTAACTATATACAATTAAGATAGGATCCCGTCGACAATACCGTAGTCCAAAGATTCTTGAGCATCCATCCAATAGTCGCGATTAAAATCTTTCAGTACTTTTTCAATGTCCTGTCCGCAGTTGTCTGCTAAAATTTGGGCACTTAGCTCTTTAGTTTTTAAAATTTCAGTTGCCTGAATTTCTATGTTAGAAGCTTGTCCTCGTGCTCCACCACTAGGTTGATGTATCATAACTTTAGCGTTTGGTTGAATAAACCTACGACCTTTTTCACCAACACTTAGAAGTATAGACCCCATCGATGCTGCCAATCCTGTACATATGGTGGATACAGGGCTTTTTAGGGCTTTTATAGTATCATACATGGCAAAGCCCGATGTAACATACCCACCTGGACTGTTAATGTATAGTTTGATTTCTTCATCATTGATCATGTCTAAATACATCAATCTATCTATGACATGCTTTGCAGATTTATCATCAACCTGCCCCCATAAGAAAACACTACGTTCTTCTAAAAACTTCTTATCTATAATATCCTGGATTTTTCCTGATTTTTCTTTCATAAAAAATAATATCGGTTTTAAACTTTAGCTAAAATTAAAACTATTTAGAAGAAATTACGAAATAATAATCAACAAATTCAGTCTTTAAAAAAGAGAAGTTCTTTTTTTAACAAGATTTATGAAATTATATAGTTTTAGAACAAGTTTGGTTTAAATATTCCTAATCCGTACGGAACCTGTAAAATAATTATTAAACCTGTTTATGGTAAAGAAGAGTATTATCTGTTTAAGTATAAATAACCAGCTCTATCTTTAATACCTTCTACATTAAGAACATAGTAATAAGTACCTACTGGAAGTTCTTCTCCTTTTGCTATGGTAGCTCTACCTTGTGAGATGCCATTAAATGCTTCTGCAGTTTGTTGAACTTCGTGATATCCTTTTTTATTGTAAACAAGAACTCCCCAACGGTTATAGATAAAAAGTTCATTATCTGGAAATTGAGCTAAACCTTGAATAACAAAAGTATCGTTAAATCCATCACCATTTGGTGAAACAGCGGTAAAGATTTCTAAGTCGCCATCAAGGATAACGCTAGAAGTTCCAAAAGTTAGTACTGTGTAATTATCAGGTACAATAATTTCTGATGTGATCTCACCATTATCAAGATCTCCTATGAAACCTGCATTACCAAGATTAACCCATTGCCTTAAATTTGGTTCCCATCCTACAACTCTAAGATCTTCTAAATCTTCTACCAAAGTAGGAATATTGCTGTTAGCATCCCAAGTTAACGTAACTCTGGTTTCTTGATCACCATCTACATCCCAAAATTCGAAAATGCTTATACCAAATAGTAAGTCACCGAATTCGTTAGTGTCAAAACTTTCAGAAAAGAAGTTTGGGAAATTAGGATTTTCAAAATAATATGCTGCTTTTGCTGTATTAGTAGCAGCAAAACTTTCGATACGAGCAGGTCTTAAACGAAAATCATCACCAATTGGAAAAGTAAAATCTAACTCTCCTGTAATGGAAGCATAACCATCTACATAGCGATCGTTATTTTCTCCTAGGTAAGGAGCGTCGTCTAAATAATCTAAGGAAACATCTCTTTGATCTCTAGGAGTAATTACTCTACCATTTGTAAATTCTTGGAAATTTGAAACTCCCATAGCAACTTCTAGAAACAAGTCATCTTGTACATCAATCTCAACATCATTAAATACAGGTCTGTTTGTTCCAGATACTGTTAAACTGTTTTGATTGTAAAAACCAGTAAATCCAGCATTTTGATCAAAAGTACCATCGTTCTCCAAGTCCATATGGAAACCCACTTGACCTTGATCATGTATTTGTACATTTCCAAAATTGTGAAAAGATTGTTGAGCTTGAGCTAAGAAACTAGCAAATAAAAAAGCAACTATGTAGAATTTTTGTAGGGGCATCAAATTCAAAATATTGTTTTTACGGGTTAACCGTAAAATTGTTACTGCGAATATAAAAAAATTATTCATACATAATAATTTTTTGCTAAAAAATTTTCCCAAAAGTATCGTTGAAATGCAATTTATTATCGACGAATGGTTTTTATGACACGATTAGCTGTTTTGAGCCTACTTTTAGTCTTACAAAAAGTCTGAAAAACATATTATCCTAACAAACTATAATTTAGTTTGATTGACAGATAAATTGATCATAAATTGGTAATAAAAAATGAAGAATTCTGGAGTGTTTTAAAGCCCTGAATTGTATTTTTTAGTGAGTATGTTACATTGATGACGATGTTTATGCATAGTGTTTTGGTGATCTCAATTTTTTAGTTAATAAGGGTTCTATAATGTTTACGTTTTGTTTTTTTGATATAATAGTTAGAGTAAATCGGAATTGTTAGTTAGGATTTACTCTATAGGTTATTTTTCTATTAGTTATAACGGTAGCTCCTCCTACGATTGTTCCATTTCCAAATTCTGAGGTGGAGTTTGATAAAGTTGCTGTCGAGGTTACTAAGCTCCCTATTGGGATTGCTGAGGATAAAGGTATAATGATGTTAAATCTATTTGTGGTATCGGTACTTCCATCAGCATCATTGTAAAGCGATACGTTTGTATCAGAGTCAGAACCACCTCCTTCAACTCCAGAACCAAGATATATTTGTCCTTCACCATAATCCTGAGTAAGCCCAAGTTGATTATCTCCAGCAGTAGCTGTACCTTGATTAATATCGGTTAAAAAGACTTCTATGGTAGCTCCAGGTCTAGACCATCCAACTATCCTAAGGTTTGTTCCAGATATTGTTACAGACTGCAAAATGGGGAAGTTAAGACTTCCGTTAGGCCCTGCATCCACATCACCTGCATCATTAAGAGTAACTCCATCATTGGCTATATCGATACCTAGCGCATCTGAAACAGTTCCATTTGCAAAAATAGAATTTTGTGATATAAGATTTCCGGAAGTTGTACCACCTGATACAATTATTCCAGCGCCTGCATTATTGGTAATAATATTATTAGTTACGGAAGAATTGCTTTGTACTAAATTGATTCCACTGAGATCGGTACATCCGCCTCCGCTATTACTACCAGATGTAGTAATTGTATTTTCAGAAATAACTACATTTCCTTGGTTATCAAAAATTCCAGTAGCTGCAGAGCCATCAATAAGATTGTTTCTAATGATAACACCGCTTCCGTTTGCAATTCTTACGTTATATTCACAGGCTCTAAACCCATTATTCGTAATGTGGTTATTTTGTATTATTGATGAAGTTCCTCCATTAACGGAAATTCCGAAATCTGTATTGGAAGCAATATAATTACCGTCAACAGTAACCGTTCCTCCACTTATTTCTATTCCATCATCTTGATAACTTCCAACACCTACTGTACCAACAACTCCTAAAGCATTTACTCCTAATAAATTTTGAGTAACTAAATTTCCTGATCCAGAATCCTGGCGAATACCTCTTAGGTTTCCACCATAAATTGATAAATTTCTAATTACCAAATTAGAGGCTTGTAATCTAATAATTTCTCCTCCATCTCTTCTTATCTGAATTTCAGGCAGATTATAGTTTGGTAAAGTAGTAGCAGATACACCAACGTTTGTGCCACCTGATCCAACGGTTCCAGCATTTGTATCACCGGAATAAGCCGTTTGAGTTCTTCCATCTATATGTGTTGAATCGTCGGTAATAATATCAAGTGGGTTTGCATTAGGTAAGTTGATATCAAAGAATCCCGTGGCAAAGTTTGCATCTGCTGTTCTACCTAATGGATCACCAGTAGGAGGTATCATAAAGATAGATACGTCTTCACCTGCAGCAGGATCGAATATACTATTCGTCTCAATATCTAATCCTGTTTCATCTAAATTATTAGCATTTATTACAAACTGACCAAGAGAACCTTGTCCTGTAGCATTGGTATTTACAATAGTGTTAAAATTGAAACCAAAATCTACATCTACAGCACCTTCATTGGCTATTGTAATCGTAGATACAGTTTGAGCACCTAGAAGGGTTCCAGCAGCAACATCTTCATTGGCAGGATTAGCTCCACCTACTTCATTGGTTACAGGACTTAGAGTGCTGGATGCAAATGTTGATTTAAAAGTTTGAACAGGTAAACAATTGGCACACGCAGTTCCTCCTCCTCTTGTAGAGTTTACAGTATTATTAACGACACGTAATGAGTAGGTTCCATTGGCCATTCCTCCAATATTGTAATCTCCGTTAGCGTCTGTAATGTCAGAATCAACAAAAGTACCCGTATTATCATATAGTTCTACTAATACACCTTCGATACCAACACCAGAAGAAGTCGCTAAATCCCTTCCAGGGCCACCTGGATAATTAATATCTTCGAAAACAGTTCCCGTTATTAGGTTACTAGGCACTTTTAATAATACAGAATTAAGTATTACAAAGTCTCCAGCAGTCTGGACATTTGTAGTTGCGGTAGTTTCACCTTGTGCGATAAGTGATGAAATATCATAAGTGTCTAAATCAAAACCAAACAAAGAAGAATCATTAATTACTGGACTGGCAGTATCATCATAAATGGTAGAATTAAATACATTCGCTAGGGTAGGTGAGTTATTACCATCTCCTGTTAAATTAGTGGTTCCCGCCCCAGTGGTTACGGATATAATTTCGTTTCCAGTTCTTGTCGGATCTCCTTCCCAAGATAGTACAGAAGTTTTGGATCCAGACGATCCAATGGCAAAGAAACCATCAAGAGTGTAACTCGAAGTTACTACCGCTCCTGTTCCTCCTCCCTGTGCGTCGAAACCATTATACATATTAATACTTACAGCTGGTAGGGTAGGATTGGTATAGAAAATATATAAAGACCAACCTCCAAATACAACCGATCCACAATATGTAGTGCTGTTATCGATTACTAAATCGGTAAATGTATAAGTTGCAGCAGAAGGATCTGGTAAACTAGTAACTATAGAGGTTACATCACTAACCATCCCATAGTAAAAACCAAATGCTGTATTAACTACATCTGCGGTAACAGATTGCCCTTGAAATGTAACTACATCATCAGCAGCCAAACCAGAGTGTCCCCAAGTTAAATAAGCTCTTTCTATTGTAGATCCAGCTAAAATTGGAGTTGTTAAAGTATTGGAAGAAGAGGTTGTTATCGAACAAGGGTCTACACCTTCATCTGCTGTTCGTAATGTACCTGCAGTAAGCGCATAGTCATAATAACCATTAAAATCTTCGAAAAGAGTAAGAGGAACATCATCTCCAACAGCTGCATCTCCATCATCTAGTATAGTTCCTACACCATTTATTAATCCTACTAAAGGGGAAGTAGAATTACTTAAATTAACAAAGAAAGTTTCTGTGTTTTCTCCGAAAATATTGTTGATTATAGGCACTGTGATTGTTTGTACTTCTCCAGAAGTTCCAGAAAAGTTTAATGTTCCTGTTGTATTTACAAAGTCAGAATCAGCATAAGCAGTGTCATCTAACGTAGCATAGTTTACAGAAAATCCACCAGGTACATTTGCACCTGTGTGAGTAGCAGTAAACGTTGCAGTACCAGCGTTTTCATTAACAGTAACATTATTAACTGTTACAAAACTTGACGAAGAACTACAAGATATAGTAGCTTGCCAACCATTTCCAGTAACAGAACCATCCGAGTCAAAGATAAAAGTTAAACATCCTGAAGGATCCGTTGATACTATCGAGGTTGGGATATTACCATTATCATATGTGTCAATCAGTGTGGTGGTGGATGTACCCTCATATACTTGTAAAAAGTCAAAGCCAGTTTCGACATCAAAAGAAGTGAAATTTAATACGATTGAACTTCCTGGAGTATCAGGGCAAATAGTATAGGTAATTGTTTCATTATTGTTATACTGCCCGTTAATCGATCCACTATCTACGAAAATTCCACTACAGGTATTATCGGTTACTGTATCTGTTATAATAAATGGTGCTTCATCATCAATAATGGTACCTAAACCTTGATTGTCTGTAATTGTTACTAAAGAATTACTAGAACTAATAAGGTTTATAAAATAAGTTTCTGTTCCTTCTACATCAATATCATTTATAATTGGAATAACAATGGTTTCAGTTTCTCCACTTGTTCCTGAAAAGGAAAGTGTAGGGTTAGGGGATCCTGTTCCTGTAAAATCACCAGGAGAAACTGCTGTGTTACTAGCGGTCGCATATTCTATGGTAAATCCTCCCGAAATGTTTCCTCCACCTGAATGTGTAACTGTAAAGGTTGCGGTTCCAGCTGTTTCATTAACAGAAATATCGTTAATACTTATATTAGCATCATCATCATCAGTAATAGTCCCAATTCCTTGAGCATCTGTTAGTGTAACTGATCCAACACTTGGGTTACTTAGTGTTACTAAAAAGTTTTCTGAATTTGGCTCTACAATATTATCATCAATGATAGGGATTGTAATAGTTTCAGTTTCTCCATCAGTACCGGTAAAGCTTATAGTAGGGTTTGGAGTTATAGTAGCAGTGTAATCACTAGGTGCAGTGGCCGTGTTGTTTGAAGTAGCGTATTCAACATTAAATCCACCAGAGACTGAGCCTGTAAGAGTAACAGTGAATGTAATATTTCCTGCATTCTCATTAACAGATACATCGTTAATACTAATTCCTGCATCATTATCTTCAATTGTTCCTAAACCTTGATTGTCTGTTATTGAAACAAAGCTACTACTAGGGTTACTTAAATTGACGAAATAAGTTTCTGTGCCCTCTATATCCGTGTCTTCTAAAATAGGTACAGTTATGGTTTCGGTCTCTCCTAAACTTCCGGAAAATGTTAAAGAACCACTGGATGCAGTATAATCATTATCCGCAATTGTAGCAGTATTATTTGCAGTGGCAAAATCTATAGTATACCCACCTGGTAAAGAACCTCCTGAAGAGGTTACGGTAAAGGTAGCTGTTCCGTTCGCTTCACTTACAGAAATATCATCGATCGTTATAGATATTGCATCACTGGCATTGATTGTTCCAATTCCTTGAGAGTCTGTTATAGTTACTGAACCATCACTCGGGTTACTTAGATTCACCGAAAAAGTCTCTGCAAGTTCAGCTAATGTGTCATCCAAAATAGGAATAGAAATGGTTTGAGTTCCTAAGCTAGTTCCAGTAAATGTAATAGTACCTGAGGTACTACCATTAAAATCTGCTGCTACTGTAGATATATTGGTAGTACTATAATCAATAGTAAAACTTCCTGCAGTAGTTCCTCCAGAATGAGTAACTGTAAGATCTAGAGTTCCTGCATCTTCATTGACAGCAACGTCGTTGATGGAGACTTCTGGTGTAGACCCAGTTGCAGTAATAAGAACATTATCAATAAAAACAGTTTCACTGCCTCCCCAGTTTCCACTATTAGAAAAGAAAAGTAAGGATGAACTTGCGTTTATATATGCTGAAGGGATATTAAAACTTAAACTTCCAGTAGCTGCTCCACCAGTAGGAGTGGCTACAGCTAGATCATAAAATCCGGTAGCAGTATTCAAAAAGAATGCACCAACACTTTCATTTCCACTACTTCTGTTATAATCAAATGTTAATACTGCTGCAGAATATGCAGATAAATCTACATCTCTAACAATAAATAGGTTACTTCCTGAATCAAAATTTCTGAAGCGTAACTCATTACCACTAATTAGTATTCTACCTCCTGTGGGATCAGTTCCGCCGAAATCGTTTTCCCGCCAATCTCCATTCCAATTTTGAGTTCCATCATTTCCAGAGTAGTTTGTTGGGTTGAAATCATCCAAAAAAGTATCCTGACCAAACAAATGAATGTTTGGTAGTGCTATTAAAAGCACTAAGAACAGGTAATATGTTTTGTGTGTTAAATTCATTAAACCTTCTCTAACTTAATTACCTTACAACGAAAACTACATTAATCAATGAGTTAAAGTCAGAAGGAGTACCTATAATGTCATACGTCATAACTCCATTAGCATCGATCGCTACATTCGCAAATACTGTAGGGTCATAAAATGTAACGTAATAATATAGTTCATTTGCTGCGTATGTTGGTATGGCACCTGGTGCACCTGCACTTGATGCAGAAGTAGCAGCATTTGCTAACGTAAATTGGTCTATATACTGTTGATATAAATTAATGCTTTCATCTCCTGGTGCAGCTGGATTTGCTGATAATACACTCGCATCGATCGCGATAGATGGAGGATAGAATATTCTTGCCGCTTTAGACGTGATAGGAGCTATATCCTGAATAACGTCTTCTACTGTTGCCTCTGTATTACCATCTCCATCAACATCTACAGGAGTGTCAGAATTAACTTCTGATGCTGTCTGATCATCAGTGTTATCCAAGTAAGTCGATAGATCGATCGCTGGAGTAGGGGTTGGGTCTCCAGTTAAGCTTAAAATATTTCCAGTTAATGAAAGATCTTGGTCATCAGTTGCAGGATCTCCTGCAGGTCCTTGCGGCCCTGTAACTCCATCAGTTTGTATAACGACACCAACTACAATTTGTGAACCTCTTGCAGTTCCATCATCAGCAATAGTTCTAAAGGTCACTCTATCTGTTTCTACTAACGATAGCGGTGTGATATTAACTATACTAGAAGTAGCTGAGGTTACAGCAATTGTTCTACCAGTTCCTACTCCATTAACATACAGCTCTATAGTTCCTGTTGCTGCAGTTCTACTTGAGAAAGAAAGCTTAGTAGCTACTGACTCATACCCTACAACTACACCAGATTGACTTGTAGCACCGTTACCAAATGAGAACTGGAATCCTGAACCTGTCCCTACATTTAATCCTCCACTTTCTTCGGCCCAGATAACATCTAAACCACCACCACTTGGAACACTTCCTGTAGGTCCTTGTATACCTTGTGCACCAGTAGGTCCTTGTGCTCCTTGAGGCCCTTGATTACCTTGCGGTCCCTGAAGTCCTTGCGGTCCTTGCGCACCTGTAACACCTTGATCACCCTGAGGTCCTTGCGGTCCTGTAACACCTTGTATACCTTGAATACCTTGTGGTCCTTGCGCACCCGTTACACCTTGGTCACCCTGAGGTCCTTGCGGTCCTTGCGCACCAGTTTCTCCTTGTATACCTTGAATACCTTGTGGTCCCTGTGCACCTGTTTCTCCTTGTATACCCTGAATACCTTGCGGTCCTTGTGCACCCGTTACACCTTGGTCACCCTGAGGTCCTTGCGGTCCTTGCGCACCTGTAACACCTTGAATACCTTGTGGTCCTTGGGCACCTGTTTCTCCTTGTATACCTTGAATACCTTGTGGTCCTTGTCCACCTGTTTCTCCTTGTATACCCTGAATACCTTGCGGTCCTTGTGCACCAGTTTCTCCTTGTATACCTTGAATACCTTGTGGTCCTTGCGGTCCTGTAACACCTTGTATACCCTGAATACCTTGTGGTCCTTGTGCACCAGTTTCTCCTTGTATACCCTGAATACCTTGTGGTCCTTGGGCACCAGTTTCTCCTTGTATACCTTGAATACCTTGTGGTCCTTGTGCACCTGTTTCTCCTTGTATACCTTGAATACCTTGTGGTCCTTGTGCACCTGTTTCTCCTTGTATACCCTGAATACCTTGCGGTCCTTGTGCACCTGTTTCTCCTTGAATACCTTGAATACCTTGTGGTCCTTGCGCACCCGTTACACCTTGGTCACCCTGAGGTCCTTGCGGTCCTTGCGCACCAGTTTCTCCTTGAATACCTTGAATACCTTGTGGTCCTTGCGCACCCGTTACACCTTGAATACCTTGAATACCTTGTGGTCCTTGCGCACCAGTTTCTCCTTGTATACCTTGAATACCTTGTGGTCCCTGTGCACCTGTTTCTCCTTGTATACCCTGAATACCTTGCGGTCCTTGTGCACCCGTTACACCTTGGTCACCCTG
>NZ_JBSWZK010000010.1:23688-180206 GCF_054054605.1 Aquimarina sp. 433 | reverse complement strand
TGTATACCTTGAATACCTTGTGGTCCTTGTGCACCTGTTTCTCCTTGTATACCTTGAATACCTTGTGGTCCTTGTGCACCTGTTTCTCCTTGTATACCCTGAATACCTTGCGGTCCTTGTGCACCCGTTACACCTTGGTCACCCTGAGGTCCTTGTGGTCCTTGTGCACCTGTTTCTCCTTGAATACCTTGAATACCTTGTGGTCCTTGCGCACCTGTTTCTCCTTGTATACCCTGAATACCTTGTGGTCCTTGTGCACCTGTTTCTCCTTGTATACCCTGAATACCTTGCGGTCCTTGTGCACCCGTTACACCTTGGTCACCCTGAGGTCCTTGCGGTCCTTGTGCACCAGTTTCTCCTTGTATACCTTGTGGTCCTTGTGGTCCTTGTGCACCTGTTTCTCCTTGTATACCTTGAATACCTTGCGGTCCTTGTGCACCTGTTTCTCCTTGAATACCTTGAATACCTTGCGGTCCTTGTGCACCAGTTTCTCCTTGTATACCTTGAATACCCTGAGGTCCTTGTGCACCAGTTTCTCCTTGTATACCTTGTGGTCCTTGCGCACCCGTTACACCTTGGTCACCCTGAGGTCCTTGCGGTCCTTGTGCACCTGTTTCTCCTTGTATACCTTGAATACCTTGTGGTCCTTGCGCACCCGTTACACCTTGGTCACCCTGAGGTCCTTGCTGTCCTTGTGCACCAGTTTCTCCTTGTATACCCTGAATACCTTGCGGTCCTTGTGCACCCGTTACACCTTGGTCACCCTGAGGTCCTTGTGGTCCTTGTGCACCTGTTTCTCCTTGTATACCTTGAATACCTTGTGGTCCTTGTGCACCAGTTTCTCCTTGTATACCTTGAATACCTTGTGGTCCTTGTGCACCAGTTTCTCCTTGTATACCTTGTGGTCCTTGCGCACCCGTTACACCTTGGTCACCCTGAGGTCCTTGCGGTCCTTGCGCACCAGTTTCTCCTTGTATACCTTGTGGTCCTTGCGCACCCGTAACACCTTGGTCACCCTGAGGTCCTTGCGGTCCTTGTGCACCAGTTTCTCCTTGTATACCTTGAATACCCTGAGGTCCTTGCGCACCAGTTTCTCCTTGTATACCTTGAATACCTTGTGGTCCTTGGGCACCAGTTTCTCCTTGTATACCTTGAATACCTTGTGGTCCTTGGGCTCCGGTTTCTCCTTGTATACCCTGAATACCTTGTGGTCCTTGCGCACCAGTTACACCTTGATCACCCTGAGGTCCTTGTGGTCCTTGGGCTCCGGTTTCTCCTTGTATACCTTGAATACCTTGTGGTCCTTGTGCACCAGTTTCACCTTGTATACCCTGAATACCTTGTGGTCCTTGCGCACCAGTTTCACCTTGTATACCCTGAATACCTTGTGGTCCTTGTGCACCTGTAACACCTTGGTCACCCTGAGGTCCTTGTGGTCCTTGTGCACCCGTTTCACCTTGTATACCCTGAATACCTTGTGGTCCTTGCGCACCAGTTTCTCCTTGTATACCCTGAATACCTTGTGGTCCTTGCGCACCTGTTTCTCCTTGTATACCCTGAATACCTTGTGGTCCTTGCGCACCAGTTTCTCCTTGTATACCCTGAGGTCCTTGTGGTCCTTGGGCACCAGTTTCTCCTTGTATACCCTGAGGTCCTTGTGGTCCTTGCGCACCGGTTTCTCCTTGTATACCTTGAATACCTTGTGGTCCTTGCGCACCTGTTTCTCCTTGTATACCTTGAATACCCTGCGGTCCTTGTGGTCCTTGTGCACCAGTTACACCTTGAATACCTTGTGGTCCTTGCGCACCGGTTTCTCCTTGTATACCTTGAATACCTTGTGGTCCTTGCGCACCAGTTACACCTTGGTCACCCTGAGTTCCTTGTGGTCCTTGCGCACCAGTTTCTCCTTGTATACCTTGAATACCTTGTGGTCCTTGTGCACCAGTTTCTCCTTGTATACCTTGAATACCTTGTGGTCCTTGCGCACCAGTTTCACCTTGAATACCTTGAATACCTTGTGGTCCTTGGGCTCCGGTTTCTCCTTGTATACCCTGAATACCTTGTGGTCCTTGCGCACCAGTTACACCTTGATCACCCTGAGGTCCTTGTGGTCCTTGGGCTCCGGTTTCTCCTTGTATACCTTGAATACCTTGCGGTCCTTGTGCACCGGTTTCTCCTTGTATACCCTGAATACCTTGCGGTCCTTGGGCACCCGTTACACCTTGATCACCCTGAGGTCCTTGTGGTCCTTGCGCACCAGTTTCTCCTTGTATACCTTGTATACCTTGCGGTCCTTGCGCACCTGTAACACCTTGGTCACCCTGAGGTCCTTGTGCACCTGTTTCTCCTTGTATACCTTGAATACCTTGTGGTCCTTGGGCTCCGGTTTCTCCTTGTATACCCTGAATACCTTGCGGTCCTTGGGCACCCGTTACACCTTGATCACCCTGAGGTCCTTGTGGTCCTTGCGCACCAGTTTCTCCTTGTATACCTTGAATACCTTGTGGTCCTTGTGCACCAGTTTCACCTTGTATACCCTGAATACCTTGTGGTCCTTGGGCACCAGTTTCTCCTTGTATACCTTGAATACCTTGTGGTCCTTGGGCTCCGGTTTCTCCTTGTATACCCTGAATACCTTGTGGTCCTTGCGCACCAGTTACACCTTGATCACCCTGAGGTCCTTGTGGTCCTTGGGCTCCGGTTTCTCCTTGTATACCTTGAATACCTTGCGGTCCTTGTGCTCCGGTTTCTCCTTGTATACCTTGAATACCTTGCGGTCCTTGTGCACCAGTTTCTCCTTGTATACCTTGAATACCTTGTGGTCCTTGGGCACCCGTTACACCTTGATCACCCTGAGGTCCTTGTGGTCCTTGCGCACCAGTTTCTCCTTGTATACCTTGTATACCTTGCGGTCCTTGCGCACCTGTAACACCTTGGTCACCCTGAGGTCCTTGCGCACCAGTTTCTCCTTGTATACCTTGAATACCTTGCGGTCCTTGCGCACCAGTTTCTCCTTGAATACCTTGAATACCTTGTGGTCCTTGCGCACCAGTTTCTCCTTGAATACCTTGAATACCTTGTGGTCCTTGTGCACCAGTTTCTCCTTGTATACCCTGAGGTCCTTGCGGTCCTTGTGCACCAGTTTCTCCTTGTATACCTTGAATACCTTGTGGTCCTTGCGCACCAGTTTCTCCTTGTATACCTTGAATACCTTGTGGTCCTTGCGCACCCGTTACACCTTGGTCACCCTGAGGTCCTTGTGGTCCTTGCGCCCCAGTTTCTCCTTGTATACCTTGAATACCTTGTGGTCCTTGTGCACCAGTTTCTCCTTGTATACCCTGAATACCTTGTGGTCCTTGTGCACCAGTTACACCTTGGTCACCCTGAGGTCCTTGTGGTCCTTGGGCACCAGTTTCTCCTTGTATACCTTGAATACCTTGTGGTCCTTGCGCACCCGTAACACCTTGGTCACCCTGAGGTCCTTGCGGTCCTTGCGCACCCGTTACACCTTGGTCACCCTGAGGTCCTTGTGGTCCTTGCGCACCAGTTTCTCCTTGTATACCTTGAATACCTTGCGGTCCTTGGGCACCCGTTACACCTTGATCACCCTGAGGTCCTTGTGGTCCTTGCGCCCCAGTTTCTCCTTGTATACCTTGAATACCTTGTGGTCCTTGTGCACCCGTAACACCTTGGTCACCCTGAGGTCCTTGTGGTCCTTGGGCACCAGTTTCTCCTTGTATACCTTGAATACCTTGTGGTCCTTGCGCACCCGTTACACCTTGGTCACCCTGAGGTCCTTGTGGTCCTTGCGCCCCAGTTTCTCCTTGTATACCTTGAATACCTTGTGGTCCTTGTGCACCAGTTTCTCCTTGTATACCCTGAATACCTTGTGGTCCTTGTGCACCAGTTACACCTTGGTCACCCTGAGGTCCTTGTGGTCCTTGGGCACCAGTTTCTCCTTGTATACCTTGAATACCTTGTGGTCCTTGCGCACCCGTAACACCTTGGTCACCCTGAGGTCCTTGCGGTCCTTGCGCACCCGTTACACCTTGGTCACCCTGAGGTCCTTGTGGTCCTTGCGCACCAGTTTCTCCTTGTATACCTTGAATACCTTGCGGTCCTTGGGCACCCGTTACACCTTGATCACCCTGAGGTCCTTGCGGTCCTTGTGCACCAGTTTCTCCTTGTATACCTTGAATACCTTGTGGTCCTTGCGCACCAGTTTCTCCTTGTATACCCTGAATACCTTGTGGTCCTTGTGATCCTTGCGCACCAGTTACACCTTGGTCACCCTGAGGTCCTTGCGGTCCTTGTGCACCGGTTTCTCCTTGTATACCTTGAATACCTTGTGGTCCTTGCGCACCCGTAACACCTTGGTCACCCTGAGGTCCTTGCGGTCCTTGTGCACCAGTTTCTCCTTGTATACCTTGAATACCTTGTGGTCCTTGCGCACCCGTTACACCTTGGTCACCCTGAGGTCCTTGTGGTCCTTGTGCACCAGTTTCTCCTTGTATACCTTGAATACCTTGAATACCTTGTGGTCCTTGTGCACCAGTTTCTCCTTGTATACCCTGAATACCTTGTGGTCCTTGTGCACCAGTTACACCTTGGTCACCCTGAGGTCCTTGCGGTCCTTGTGCACCAGTTTCTCCTTGTATACCCTGAGGTCCTTGTGGTCCTTGCGCACCCGTTACACCTTGGTCACCCTGAGGTCCTTGTGGTCCTTGCGCACCAGTTTCTCCTTGTATACCTTGAATACCTTGCGGTCCTTGCGCACCCGTAACACCTTGGTCACCCTGAGGTCCTTGCGGTCCTTGTGCACCAGTTTCTCCTTGTATACCCTGAGGTCCTTGCGGTCCTTGCGCACCAGTTTCTCCTTGAATACCTTGAATACCTTGTGGTCCTTGTGCACCGGTTTCTCCTTGTATACCTTGAATACCTTGTGGTCCTTGCGCACCAGTTTCTCCTTGTATACCTTGAATACCTTGTGGTCCTTGCGCACCCGTTACACCTTGGTCACCCTGAGGTCCTTGTGGTCCTTGCGCACCAGTTTCTCCTTGTATACCCTGAATACCTTGTGGTCCTTGTGCACCAGTTTCACCTTGTATACCTTGAATACCTTGTGGTCCTTGCGGTCCTGTTGGGCCTTGCGCGCCAATAGTACCAATATTAGTTACTGTTCCATCTTCTGCAGTGTAAGTGAATGTTCCATCACCATTATCAACAAGAGTAGATATCGTTTCATTAATAGTTCCACCACCATTAGATAGAGTAATGGTGTTCCCTGTTTGGCTTAAAATTTGAATTTCATTTGTTGGATCGGAGTCTGGATCATTGATTAGTGAAGTAAGATCTACTGATCCGCCATTTTCTAATGTTAGAATATTAGTTATTGGATCAAATGTTAAAACCTGATTGTCATTTCCGCTACATAAACTAGTCCAACTATTATTGTTGTATTGAAAAATACAATTATCATCTGTATTATAAATCAATGCTCCATTTAACGGAGTTATTGAATTCATTTGAGCAGTAGTAATTCTGGTTAGAATAAAAGCTTTGTCTACGCTTTCTAATTCCAATATAGATGATGCATCTATTTGGTCAGGGTTATCTCCAACTTTTACCTGAGAGTGAACTTGGGCTAATGATGAAAATATACATATAAGAATAAGTAATTTTACCTTCATAGGCTGTAGGAAGTTTCTTTTAAAAAAAGGTTTTGCCTTTTTTTGGTTGGGGTTATCACGTAATTTAACTTTTTTAAAATCAGCTATTTAACAACGCTAAAATAGTTAAGTTGCTAATATATTAATATTTTCTTAACTACAAAAATACACTTTTTATTCGATAAAAAGCATTTTTTTTCGATAAAAAGCCTTTTTTTGATAAATTTGGTTTTTTACAAGTAATTGTAAATCAGTAATAATAGTGCTTTTTTTTAGTCGTTTATTGAAGGGAATTATTTCAGATATTAAAAATATTTATTTTTAGTTTTTATTTTTAAAGAATTCTAATACATTTGTCGCACGAAAGCGGGAGTAGCTCAGTTGGTAGAGCGTCAGCCTTCCAAGCTGAATGTCGCCGGTTCGAACCCGGTCTCCCGCTCGAAAGCCTAATCATTTGATTAGGCTTTTTTGTTTTTAAAGGGAAGTTTTAAAAAGTTTAGTTACATTCGTTAATGTTCATGTTGTTTTATTAAGATATTGTCTATGAATAGTAGAAGTTTTACAAATGTAATTAGGTATTTTATGGATGAATGGATTCCTCCGGCTATTCGTGATTCTAAAGTTTTTATGTTTCCATTTTATTATTATGCCTATAAAGGAAGAGATATTAAGAAGGTAATGAATTTAAAGGCTACAATTTTCAAATGGTCTGAAAAGGAATTTGCCGATTTTTACTCTAACCGAGATACTCGCTTTTCGAATAGTAGAGAGACTGATATGTCGAAGCAATGTTTAAAATATGTTTTCGAACATATAAAATCGGATAATGATACTTTTCTTGATGTTGGATGTGGAAATGGTTTTTTGCTTAAATATGCTAATGAGAAGGGTTTTCTTACAACTGGCTGCGATATAATTGAGGGAAAAACTTTTGATCATAGTGATTATTATCAAGCTAACATCGAAAATTTGCCTTTTGAAGATAATTCTTTTGATGTTGTTTGTGCAACACATACATTAGAACATGTCATTGATTTTGAAAGAGCAATTACTGAGTTGAAAAGAGTTACGAAAAAAACATTATGTGTAGTTGTTCCTTGTCAGCGAGCTTATTATTATACCTTAGATGAGCATGTGCGATTTTTTCCCTATAAGTGGATGCTAGAACAGGAAATGAAAATGGATAATTATACCTGTGAAAAAATTCATGGGGATTTGGTTTTTATTGGGGATTTAGAAGCGCAAAAAGAAAATTTATAAATGATTAAAAAGTCTTTTTCTACTATCAATTTTTGGATTAAGTTTTTAGGATTCTTCTTATTAGCTTATCTAATTTATAAAGTTGGTTGGAAAGAGACAATTATATCTATTCGTAAAATTTCTCTTTTACATATTCTTGTAGCTTTAATAATTTTTTGGATTGCTTTTTTTGTAAAAAGCATAAGATGGAAGATAGTTTCTAATTCTTATGGTATTAAATTCGGAATATTTAAGGGACTAAGAGTTTTTTTTATTGGAATTTTTTTAGGGAATATTACACCAGGTAAGTTGGGTGATTTTGGAAGATTACTATACATTAAAGATGAGTTGCCGAATCAAAAAGTAGGATGGTCAAGTCTTATCATGGATAGATTGTTTGATTTGTTTTGTTTATTACTTTTTAGCTTTTTCGCACTTGTTTATTATCAAATTGTTTTTCAAATTTTGGTTTTACCCAAAAATTATTGGGGAGTTCTTTTTTGGCTCTTGTTAGCCATTATTTGCAGTTTTGTTATTTTCAAAAATCGAAAAAATATAAGGAATAAGATAAGGCCTTGGTGGGAAGCTTTTAGTTCGCATGATTTGGGAGTTGAAAAAAGCTTTTTGAGCTTAATTCTTACATTAGTTAGCATGATTTTAATCTATGGTGTTTTTAATTATGTTGCATGGGCTATGGGAATCCGTATTGATCATGTAGGATTATTTTTAGGAACTTTTATTTTAGGAGTTTTAAGTTTGCTTCCCATTACAATTTTAGGCATTGGAGTACGTGAAACTTCTCTTGTTTTAATTTTTCAATTATATAATCTTCCTGCGGAAGATGCAGTTGCTTTATCGTTAATAATTTTTTTACTTCAGTTATTATCTTTTCTTCCTGGAGCAATCTGGTTTTATTTATCACCTATACAATTAAAACAACTTAGGATTTCAAAAGACAACTAGTTATTTAGAAAGCCTTTCATTATCCTGAATATCCATCCACATTGCAAAAAGTAGTGATTGAAAACCAGATATAGTCAAGAAAATGAATATGATCAAATAGTCAGTTGGGGTTTTTGAATTCGGATCGAAAAAGTTAGAGATTAATTGATAAAAGAAATAACTATTGATGATACCAATGATGAAAGAAATCCAATATAGTAGATAAAGAGGGTGAAAGCTACGGTATAAATATTTGGTTTGTAGTCTTTTAAAAAAACATCTAATTAATAAAAAAAGAATAGGCAAGGATACTTTAATAATGTTTAGCTTGGATTTTTCTCCAAC
Source organism: Aquimarina sp. 433 (assembly GCF_054054605.1). Classification (NCBI taxonomy): domain Bacteria; kingdom Pseudomonadati; phylum Bacteroidota; class Flavobacteriia; order Flavobacteriales; family Flavobacteriaceae; genus Aquimarina; species Aquimarina sp. 433. The sequence continues at coordinate 172,011 of NZ_JBSWZK010000010.1, read as the reverse complement.
TCCATAAATTGGTTTGATTTTTACTTCTCTAATTGTACAAAATGCAATATTTAGTTTTACTAATAAATCATTTGGCATTCCATATCGCTTATAGATATCATATAAAGGAACAGAATTGAGTGCATTATTTGAAATTGCAGTATAACCACTTTGAGTATCTGATACTCCCCAGTAACCTGAAGCAATTTTGGTTAGAATACTTAAGATAGAATTTCCTAAAAAGCGTACTCTAGGAATAATAACCCAAGCACTCTTGTGAATTAGCCTATTTCCTTTTACGTAATCTATGCCTTCTTCCACAACAGGTTTGCATATAGATTCCAATTCAGCGGGATCCATTTGTCCGTCTCCTGCCATTACTGCGGTGCAGTCTATATTATGATCTTTACACCATTTGTAACCTGTAGCAATAGCTGCACCAACACCCCCATTTTCTAGATGCTTGATTACAATAATTTTTTCATTTTCCGAATTTTTATTTACAACCTCCGATGGAGTAAATTTTTGTCTTTCATCAATACTTTTTTGTTGTACTTCAATATCAGCTCTATTATAGATGTTAGGTGTAATCTTATTTTCTAGGTTTGAAATTAAACTAAGATTGGAAGAATTCCCTTTTAAGTTTTTTATCACTGTGTCAACCGTATTGTCCTTTGACGCATCATCTACTACTATAATTCGATCTACAAATGAAGGCATGCTATCTAGAACCATCATGATTTGTTGAGATTCATTATAACATGGCACTACTACGGCTATTGTCTTATTATTAAGCATTCTATTTTTTTTATTCTTTATTAATCTTAACTGGTTTTAGATTACTTTCTGCCCAATTTAAGTTGTTTTTTGCTAATATGTAATTCGGATCAATTTCAATAGCTTTTTTACAAGCTTTGGCACCAAGTTCCCATTGTTGTAATTGATTATAAGCAGAGCATATATTATTGTACGCATATGCGTTTTTAGGATCGATTTTTAATATTTTTTCGCAAGTAGAAATGACTAAGTCATATTCTTGTATTTGATAATATTTTAGGCTAATGTCTAAAAGTTTCGCAGGGTCTTTAGAATTTTCTACTTGTGCATTTAATACGCTGATATCCTGTTTTATTTTAATGTCATTTTTGGAAATTTTATTAAGAAGATCTTGGGATTGTGAATGATTAGGGCTTTTTTGAAGGGCAATTTGTGCCTGTTTTTTCGCTTCTAGGTATCTTTTTTGATCAAAAAGATATTTTGCAAAGAAATAATGAGGAGAAGGTGAACTTGAATTTAACTTTATTGCCGAATCGAAATAATATTCAGCTTTTTGAAGGTTTTTTTTAGCAGAATATAGAATAGCTAAATTAACATGCAAAATATAGTAATTTGGACTTAATAAATTAGCTTTTTCAAAATAATTCAAAGCGACATCATAATTACCTTTTTCCATTTGTGTTAAGCCATAATTCATTTGACCCCTGCCATTTTTTGGGCTTTTTACAACAACATCCAGCCAAAGTGATTCATGAGAACTCCAAACCTCATTTCTTTGTATGGTCCCATATCCATGACCTATGAGGATTAGAAATATAATTGGAATTATATAGAATAGGTGTTTTTTATGAATTTCCTTTTGATTTTTAGCCAATATTAAAGCACTATAAGGAATTGCAATAAACAAACCAATAAATGGAAAAAACATTCTATGATCATTAGCTATTTGGAAAAGCGGGTTTAATGTAGTTGGTAGTAAAGCAATAAAAAACCAGGCTATCCCAAATGATATGGGTCTTAGTTCTTTTTTTAAAGACGTCTTTATCATGACAACCAACATCCCAATAATAATGATTAAGCCCGAGAGTATCTTAAAGCTGTACCATGGTTTTATAATAGCTATATCAGGATCAGCACTTAGATTAATTGGAAGCAAGAAATTACTTAAATAATGTTTAATCACATACCATTGAGTACTTATATACTCAAATCGTGTAACGGAAAAATTGGTGGAAGCAGTAGATTCTGGAGTTAAATAATATTGATTTAAAATAAATAAAGACGAGCCAATAATTCCTGCAGGTAAAGCTTTTTTGAGAAAACGAAATATTTTGGTTTTGGTATTTGATCTAAAATCCGTTATCATGGAATGTTCTTCGAAAAGAAGAATATAAGTAAACAATATAGGGATGAACATTACTCCAGTTTGTTTTGTCCATATACCAATAATCATTGTAATAATGTAGAGATACCATTTTCTGCCAAAAGGATGAATATAAAGTAAAAGTGAAGCTACAATACATAACGTAGAAAATGAGTCTGAACGCGCACATATATAGTTGATAGTTTCGGCATTACCAGTATGGAATGCAAACCAAGCTGATGAAATAAGTGCTGCAATACCTAAATATCTATTTGTAGGTAGAGATATTTTATAAAGATGTTTGCATAATAGAAAAACCAGAATTATTAGTACTATAAACCAAAAAAAGATGTGGTAATGAAAAAATCTTGGATTTAGTTCTCCTGCAAGATTATAATCAATGGCATTCATCAATGTGATCATTGGTCGGTAAGCCCTGTTAGCAGGTAAAGAACTAAAGGTGTTGGCATCTTTGAAAAAAGAAATCCAATTATCTAGACTTCTTATAGAATTATTACTTTCTATGGTGTGCGTATCATCGAAGATGAATGGATTGTCAAAATGATTACTATAGATTAAAACGGTAGCAATAAGAATTAATGCTAAAATTTTTATTTCAAACGCTTTAGAGGTGAAATTTTTAAACATTTTGCTTTGAAACTTAATATGGATAAGGTAGGTTGTTCATTTGTCAAAATTATTAATAGGTAAGGTAATTTATTAATATTAGTACCAATTTTAATGATATTGACAGGCTTAAATATAGTTGTTTTTATATCTTTTTTTAAGAAGATTGAGATAAAAATTTTTATTTGAACTATAGTATAGGACAATTATGTAACAATCAATTGATTTAAATTTATAGAAGAGGAACAGATCAACCATAGTTTGTATTATAAACAATATTCGAATGATTTATTTTATATTTAGGAAGAATTATATTTAGAATACATTAGGAAATTAATTTCCTTTCAATAATTAAATTCTAAAAATGAGTAAAAACTACTACGCTAATGAAACAGCTGTTATAGATAACGGGTGTATTATTGGAAATGATACGAAAATATGGCATTTTTCACATATTATGTCGGGTTCTATAATCGGCAATAATTGTAATATCGGTCAAAATGTTGTTATTTCACCAGAGGTAAGAATAGGTAATTACGTAAAAATCCAGAATAATGTTTCTGTTTACACGGGAGTTACTTGTGATGATTATGTTTTTTTAGGTCCTTCCTGCGTTTTTACAAACGTTATTAATCCGAGAAGTGCAATAAATAGAAGAGGAGTGTATATAAAAACCCATGTGGGAGAAGGAGCCTCTATAGGGGCAAATGCTACTATTGTCTGTGGAAATAATATTGGGAAATATGCATTCGTTGGCGCTGGATCTGTTATTACTAAAGAAGTGAAAGCATATGCACTTATGGTAGGGAATCCAGCAAAACAAACTGGATGGATGAGCGAATATGGTTGTAAGTTGGATTTTAAGGATGGGAATAAAGCTATCTGTTCGGAAAGCGGCGAAGAGTATGAGCTTGTTAATGAAACTGTTTTTAAAATTTAATTTATGGGTAACAAGAATTTTGCAATAATGGGTGTAGGAGGGTATATAGCTCCAAGACATCTTAAAGCAATAAAGGATACTAACAATACCTTAATAGCTGCGCTTGATAAATTTGATAGTGTTGGTATTATTGATAGCTATTTTCCCGAATCTCATTTTTTCGTAGAATTTGAACGTTTTGATAGACATATAGAGAAACTGAAAAGAAGAAAAAATATCCAGTTAGATTATGTAAGTATATGTACACCAAATTATTTACACGATTCTCATATTAGGATGGCTCTGAGAAGGGGAGCTAGTGCAATATGTGAAAAACCTCTTGTGTTGAATCCTTGGAATATTGATACTCTTGTTGAGATAGAAAACGAATCGAAAGGTAGCGTAAATACTATTCTTCAGCTGCGATTACACCCTAGTATTATTGCCTTAAAGAAGAAAGTAGAAAATGGTCCTAAGGATAAAATATATGATTTTGATCTAACATACCTAACTTCAAGAGGTAATTGGTATCATGCCTCGTGGAAAGGGGATATTTCCAAATCAGGTGGAATTGCAACTAATATTGGAGTTCATTTTTATGATATGTTATCCTGGGTTTTTGGTGATGTTAAAAAGAATAAAGTTCACTTACTTACCGATGATAGTGCGTCGGGTTATTTAGAATTTGAAAAAGCAAGAGTTAGATGGTTTCTATCTATAAATTATGATAATATTCCAGATGATATTAAGGCGGAAGGTAAGCGGACCTATAGATCAATCACTTTGGATAATGAAGAAATTGAATTTAGTACTGGATTTACAGAATTACACACCAAAAGTTATCAAAGTATCCTAAAAGGAGAAGGTTTTGGGTTGTTGGAAGCAAAACCTTCCATAGAAATTGTTCACGATATCAGAAATGCTGAAATATCTCGATTAGAAGGGGATTATCATCCTTATCTAAAGAATCTTAAATAAATATTTTCATCTTTAAAAATTATAAATGAAAGAACAATCTATATCGATAGTGATATCTCTTTTTAATGAGGAAAAGGGAATTGTTCATTTCTGGAATTCTTTGAAAGAAGTTTTGAACAATATGTCCGAAAAAATAAATTTCGAATTATTGTGGGTTAACGATGGGAGTACTGATAATACTCAAAAATTAATAGACAATATAAGAAGAGACAACTCTTCGGATAATATAAAAAGTATTAGTATCGAGTTTTCGAAGAATTTTGGTCATGAGTCGGCAATGATTGCTGGGGTTGATAATGCTTCTGGTGATGCTATTATTTGTATAGATTCTGATGGCCAACATCCTCCAAAAGAAATTCCTAAAATGATCGAGATCTTTAATCAGGGCAGTGATATAGTATTAATGCAGCGTTTGGAAAGAGAGGATAATAGCTTTATAAAGAAAAAGCTTTCTATATTTTTTTATAAGATTATAAATTTCTTATCGGTCATTAAATTTGAGAAAAATTCAACTGATTTTTTTTTGATCTCCAAGCGAGTTGGAGACATTCTTACCTCCAATTTTCGAGATCAGAATAGATTTATTAGAGGCTTTATACAATCACTTGGCTTTAATAAAAGTAAAATTTCTTTTAAAGCTCCTGCCAGATTATACGGGGAAAGTAATTATTCTTATCTCAGTTTGTTAAAATTAGCTTTCAATGCTATATTTTCTTTTTCAAATAAGCCACTTCGGATAAGTGTTTTTTTATCGGTGTTTTTTATAATTTTCACGTTAGTGATGGTTGGCTATACCTTATATACCTATTTATACGGAGAGGAAGCTCCTTCGGGATATAATACGATCATCATTTTTATGTCAGCTTCGTTCTCGATATTATTTGTGACCCTTTCAATTTTGTCTCTCTATTTCGAGAAGTTAATACAAGAAATACGAAAAAGACCTATCTACATCATTAAAGATAAAAAGTAACGAGAATGAATTCAATAATTAATAAAATAGTCTATTTTGATAGGTTTTTGCAAACGAGTAATGGGCTTAAAACTATTTTGATTGTTATTGTTTTAATTAATAGTGCTCTCTATGTAAACTCTCTTAATACTAACTATACTTCGGAAGAAATGAGACAAGATGCTGCTGGTTTTTCACCAGATAAAGCTCATAAATTTGCTTATTTTTATTACTATACCGGACATTTTCCTTTAGCTACACTAAATGCAGATTTAGAATATTCAAAGGAGGGAGCGGATAACGAAATTTTAGAAAGAGGTAGTGACTTAATTATGGAATATCAACATTGGTCCAGGCTCGGTGAACATGCTAGAATTTTAGCATTCTTACCAAATGCATATGTAAAAGGATCTCCTGAGAATCCCTCTATCAAATTATTTAACGGGATAGTATTTACTTTAGCACTATTGATATTGTTTTTTGGGTTTTGGAATATAAAGAAACCATTGATAGGATTTGTATTGTGTTTTTTAGTCAATTTCACTCCTTTTTTCCTTTACGAAATATATTCGCATGAAAATATATTTGGCCTGTTAGGTTCTGTTTTTTTTATGATTTTAGGCCTTAATATTTATATGCTTTTTTGTGAATCTCAAAATTTTTTGAAATCAATACTTATTGCGGTTTTATCTGGTGTTATTGTAGGCTTTTTTAGTGAGTTTAGAAATGAGATTTCAATAGTAATTGTCTCATTAGTACTTATGTATTTGTTATCTAAACGTATGAAGCTTGTACAAAAAATGATCATAATATTAACAGCTATTTTTTTCTTTAATTCTTCAAAAACTTTTATTAGAAATGAGTTTAATCTAAAGTTTGAAAAGACCAGTCAATTAGTAGGAATACAAGGAGGTCATGTTTACAACGGAGCAAAAATTACTGGACATAATTTCTGGCATCCAGTTTTTTGTGGACTAGGGGATTTTGATACTAAATACGGATATCAATGGTATGATATTGTAGCATACAAATATGCTATTCCTATTTTGAATAAGAAATACAGAATGAATATACACTATACGCAAGGGAAATATTATACTGATGATTATTATGACGATGCTGGACTATATTATAAAAAGCCAGAGGAACTTAAAAATTATGACAATGTGCTAAAGGAAAAAGTACTTTCAGATATTAAAAGAGATCCCTTTTGGTATATTTCCATTCTTTTTAAAAGAGTTTATGAAACCCTAACCGTAACAATACCTGTATCTAATGTTGGATTACTTCTACTACCTTTGGTTTATTTTTTAATTAGAAGAAAAACCTGGGGTTGGCTTAAGGTAATCGTTGTTTCCCTTCCTCTATCAGCAACTTCAATAATTGTATATTCTGGAAAAGGTACTACCTACAATTCTTTATTCGTCTATTTCGTTCTTATTGTAATATTTTCTCTGCTTTATGAGTACTTAAAAAAAAGATCAAATGTTGAAGGATAAAATTATCTTGATCTAGGGTTTAATACTTAGAAAATAGAAAACCCAGTAAGTGTAGTTAATCTTTCCAGTGCAAACATACCTAATTCAGAATTTCCTTTAGGGTTTAATCGGGGACTCCAGGTAGTCACCGCATATTGACCAGGATGAATAGCGGCAATTCCTCCACCAACACCGCTTTTCCCTGGTAGACCTACTCTAAAACTAAATTCCCCTGCTTCATCGTAAAAACCACAAGTCTGCATAATAGCATTAATTCTTTTTACCTTTTGTTCGGAAATTATTTGTGTGTTATCGAATAAAGTTTTTCCTGAATTAGCATAGATCATAAAGGCGGTGGCTAATTCTTTACAAGACATTTCTATTGCACATTGGAAAATATAAAGATCAAGAACAGCTTCAATAGAATTCTTAATATTTCCGAAGGATTTCATAAGATTTAATAAAGCAGCATTTCTATGGCTATATTTCTTTTCGGATTGAAATACCTTAGGATTTACATTAATTTCATGATTATTTGAAATAGTACGGATGAGGTTTAAAAACTCTTCCTCCGGATTGTCCAAAGTAGAAATTAATATATCAGCAATAACCAGAGCGCCAGCGTTTATCAATGGGTTTCTTGGAATTCCATTTTCATATTCTAACTGTACTAAAGAATTAAAAGGATCTCCCGAAGGTTCTACATCTACTCTTTTGAATAATTCATCATCATCCAATAAAGACATCGCCAGAGTTAATGAAAATACTTTAGAAATACTCTGAATAGAAAATCGTTCCTCTTGATTTCCAAAACCGTAGTGACCAGAATTGATGCAATACAGATGCATGCCAAATTTATTGGGATCAATCTTAGCTAACTCAGGGATGTAAGAAGCAACATTTCCGCTAGATTCCCTAAGAGAAGCTTCTTTTTCTATAGTGTTTATAATGTTCTGGTATTCCATAAATTATTAATTTAAGTCGGATAAAGAACTGCCGAAATCTATCTCATAGGGAGTTTTATTTTTTTCAAAAATTCTGGCTGATAGTTTACCTTCAAGAGTGATTTGATCTCCGTTTGTTTTTAGCCAACTTCCTTCTCTTAAACCTATTACTGGTTGAGGATTTAAATGATGAAATTCTTTGATTCTGGTTTCTCTGGTTTCTCCTTTGTGTGTTGAGTTTGGATCAGGATCTAAATAATGAGCGTTGATGTTAAAAGGAAGTATTCCTAATGTCTTATAACTTTCTGGATGAATAATAGGCATATCATTTGTGGTTTGCATAGTAAGTCCGCAAATATTGCTTCCTGCACTTGTTCCCAAATATGGAACCCCATTGTCAATAGCAGTTTTTAGAGGAGACAATACATTATTTCTATATAATTGATCAACAAGTAGAAAAGTATTTCCTCCTCCAGTATAAATACCTTGGGTATTTTCAAACGCTTCATTTACCGATGAAAACATGTGAATCCCGAGTACCCTTTTATTGATTTTTTTAAAAATATTATTTATTCCAATGGTGTATTCATCATGAGAGATGCCTCCAGGACGTGCATATGGGATGAATAATATTTGATCAGTGTTTTTATAAAGTTCAACTAATGTGTCGAATAGATATTCTAAAGGACCGCTACCATGAATGGTAGATGTACTAGCTATAATACAGTTTCTCATGAAATAATTTTTAGTAAAAGTAGTTTAACGTTTTCTTATAAAGAAATCTTCTTAGGATATTGAAAAAATATAGTATCTTGATTACTTACAAATTTAATTGCGCCAACTATGAAAAAGAAATTATCCCTACTTTTTATATTCCTAATAATCAATAGTTCTATAGCACAAATTACTTCAAGAGTCATGATCGATGGACGCATAAGCGCCCCAATTGGAGATGATGTAGAAGGTGTTGTGGTCTATAATCTAACATCCAAAAAAGGAACTATTACGGACAAAGACGGTAATTTCAAAATAAGTGCAGGAATAAATGATAAGTTAGAGGTTATAGCCATGCAGTATCAGAAATTTGTAGTTTGGATAAACAAGGGAGTATTGGATAATAGGCGTTTAAATATTTTTTTAAATGAGTCGGTTAATTTATTAGAAGAAGTGATTGTGAAGCCTTATGATTTGTTAGGAAATGTTTCTCTGGATCTTAAGAAGATTGACGTAACCGAAAGTGGAGTAGATGAAGTGGCAAAACTAACTTCTTCAAGAATTAATGATACTGATTTTGATTGGACACCCGATGAATTATCTGAACTGGATAATAAGGTTTTCTTAGAGGATCGAATGATTTATGGATTAAATTTTGTAAACCTTTTTAAAGAAGTCTTTCAAAATAAGGATAAAAAAGAGAATAAAGTCCCTGATGATATCGATGTGCAAGTGAGAAAAATGTACAATAATGAATTTTTTAAAACCAATTTAGCTCTAGAAATGGATCAAATCAATGATTTTATTTTCTTTGCAGAGGAAAATGGGTTGAATACGAATTACCTTGAAGAAGGAAACGAACTTAATCTGATTGAGTTTTTAGTCTCTCAAAGTAAAATGTATAAAAGTAGAAATTGATATTACCACTTATTCGCAACATTTTTTGGACACTCCAGTCTTTGGATTAGTTGACTAAATTTTGAAAATTATATTCTCGTAAGAGTTTGGGTTTGGTCATAAACTAATTCGATATATGATCAAAACATTACGAGTATTTTTACTTTTTTTATTCATAAAAAATTTTTCTTTTGCTCAAAATACAAGGTTAAAAGGTACAATTCAGGCAGATTCATTACAAGGATTTGCTATCAATATTGTTAACTATACCAAGAAAATTGGAACTACTAATGATCAAAATGGATTTTTTGAAATACCCGCATCCGCTCAAGATTCTATCATTTTTTCTTCCGTTCAATACAAAGTAATTTCTGTAGTCGTTTCTGACAACGATTTAAATAATGACGCTTTTAAGGTTACATTGTATCCCGTAGTACAAAAGTTGGATCAGGTGAATGTTAGTAATGTAAAACTTTCAGGAAATATAGATAAAGATACTAAGGATATTGAAATTAAACCTTTTGTAAATAATAGAGCCTTGGGGCTTCCGTTTAGAGATATCCAACAGCCTACACGTGCAGAAAGAAGATTATACACGGCAAAGGCTTCTAACGGCATTATATCTGTAGATCGAATTATTAATACACTTTCCGGAAAGCTTAAAAAATTAAAAAACAACAAAGCCATAGAAGATTTAAAAACACTTATTCAAAAAGGGGGGCAATCATTTGACACTGCGTTTTTTACCGAAGATTTAGGATTGCCAGAGAATCTTATTTCAGATTTCGTATACTACTGTTCTGAAGATGCATACTTCGAAGATTTATTAGAAAATACCAAAAGGTTATCATTACTAGAATTTTTTCAAGAGAAAGCTAGGTCATACAAAGAATTTAAAGAGATTGACTAATATTTTCGTATTAAATAATTTTTGGCATAATATTTTATACCAAAATGTTACATTTACGACCATTAAATAAGGAAACTTTGAAGAAGCAGCTATTTATACTCACTATATTTTTAGTAACACTAAGTTCTTTTGGTGTATTACATAAGTTTTATGTAAGCGTAACACAGATTGAATATAAAGAGGAACAACAATCACTTCAGATAATCTCTAGGATTTTTATTGACGATATAGAAGAAGCGTTAAGGAAACGTTATGATGAAAACATAACATTACTTTCTAAAGAGCAAGAAACAAAGGTTGATCAATACCTCAGTACCTATCTAAAACAGAAACTAAGAATTACTGTTAATGGTAAAGAAGTTTACTATACTTTTTTGGGGAAAGAGTATGATAATGATTTGGTATTGTGTTATCTGGAGGCGGAGAATGTTTCATCTTTAGAAACTATAGAAGTGTCCAATCTCACGTTAATGGATTTCTTCGAAGAACAACAAAATCTTATCCATGTTAAAAAAGGGAAAAAACGAAAAAGTTTGATCTTAGAAAAAGAAAGAGATAATGGCATGTTAAAGTTTAGTGAATAAATCATTAAACTTTTAAAAAACAATTATTTTGCAGTTTATTACTTAACACAATAACATCTAATGAAAAAATTACTTTTTATCCTCTCGGCTACGTTTTTTGTATCTGGAATTGGATTGTACGCACAGAATCAGGGCAGCGCTGAAGAAACGCGTGAACTTGGGCATACAAATGAAAATAAGTTTAAGCAAATGTACGATGAGTTTGCAACACCAAACATGTACAGAACTGCTTCGGGAGCACCAGGATCTGCTTATTACCAACAACAAGCGGATTACAAAATGGATATCGAGCTTGATGACAAGAATAAAAAGCTTACTGGTAAAGAAACTATTACCTATACCAATAATTCACCTGATAATTTAGAGTTTTTATGGGTACAATTGGATCAAAACATGAGATCCAGAAAATCTAAAACTCCATTAATCCAACCAACAGGTGTAGATGCAGCGGATCCACCACAAAGATTTGTTGGAAAATATCTTGGAGAACCTTTTGATGGAGGTTTTAATATTACTGCTGTTAAAGATGCATCAGGGAAACCTCTAGAGCATACGATAAACGGTACGATGATGAGAGTAGAAATGCCTAAAGATTTGGCGCCTGGAGGAAAGTTTGTATTTTCTATTGACTGGTGGTACAATATTAATGACCACGTAAATGGAAGAGGTAGATCGGGATATGAAGAATTTGAGGATGGTAATAGAGCGTATGTAATTGCACAGTTTTATCCAAGAATGGCAGTGTATAATGATGTAGAAGGTTGGCAAAATCACCAGTTCTGGGGTAGAGGAGAATTTGCACTTCCTTTCGGAGATTTTGATGTAAACATTACAGTACCTGCGGACCACATTTTGGATGGTACAGGAGTTTTAGTAAATAGAAAAGAAGTATTTACTAAGGAAATGATGAATCGTTATAATCAAGCAAAGAAATCATATGATAAACCAGTTCTTATTGTAACACAAAAAGAAGCTGAAGCAAAAGAAAAGTCCTTCTCTACTAGCAAAAAAACATGGAAGCTTAGTGCAAAGAATGTAAGAGATTTCGGGTTTGCTACATCCAGAAGATTTATATGGGATATGATGGCAGTTAAGATTGGTGGTAAAGATGTGATGGCCGTTTCTATGTATCCAAAAGAAGGAAATCCGCTATGGGAAGATTGGTCTACTAAAGTAGTAGCGAGTACGCTAAAATCTTATAGTAGAATGACTTTTGATTATCCATATCATAAAGCAATTTCGGTTCATGCTAAAAATCAGGGAATGGAATATCCTATGATTTGCTGGAACTATGGACGACCAGATAAAAAAGGAAAATTTAGTGATCGTACTAAGTACGGAATGATGAGTGTAATCATACACGAGGTAGGACATAACTTTTTCCCAATGATCGTAAATAGTGATGAGCGTCAATGGACTTGGATGGATGAAGGTTTAAATACATTCGTACAATACGTAGCAGAACAAGATTTTGGAGAGTGGTATCCTGATGCAATTGCGCCTTTAAAAAGTTATCCTTCTAGAAGAGGTCCTGCAGCTAAGATTGTACCTTACATGAGTGGAGATCAAAGTTTTATTTCGCCAATTATGTCACAGTCTAATAATATTTATCAGTTTGGTGCTAATGCATATGCGAAACCTGCTACAGGTTTAAATATTCTTAGAGAAACAGTTATGGGTAGAGATCTTTTTGATTATTCTTTCAGAACGTATTCTCAAAGATGGATGTTTAAACACCCAACACCAGAAGATTTCTTTAGAACAATGGAAGATGCTTCTGCAGTAGATTTAGATTGGTTTTGGAGAGGTTGGTTCTATACAACAGATTATACTGATATTGGTGTTAAGGATGTGAAAAAGTATGTGGTTTCTAAAGAACCAAACAAAAGAGCTAAAGATTTTGCCGCTGCAAGAGGTGCTAAAATAGAAGATTTTGGACCATTAGTTTTTATGGTTGAAGAAGGAAGTGAAGAATACGAAGCTATTAAGAAGAATGGAAATATAATCGATGATGCAAAAACATTGAAAGAATACTTAATCGATAATTTCTCAGTAGAGGAAAGAGAAGTTCTAAAAGAACCAAAATATTTCTATGAAATTACTTTCGAAAAACCAGGAGGTTTAGTAATGCCGTTAATAGTTGAATATACATATGAAGATGGAAGTTCGGAAACTATTACTTATCCTGCTGAGATATGGAGAAAAAATGATGACTCGGTTAGAAGAGCTATCGCTTCGGAAAAGGCAATATCTAAAATTGTTGTAGATCCGAATCAGGAAACCGCAGATATTGATACCTCCAATAATAGCTGGCCTAAAAATAAAAAACTAGGTAAGTTTGATAAATTTAAAAACAAAGTTAAGGGTCAATAAGTTAAAAAACCTATAAATCGTTTTAGTAAAGCCGTTCGAATGTACGAACGGCTTTTTTGTATTCATTATTGTAGCTATATTTGCAGAGATATGATAGCATTACCTTTATTTATAAGTGGGACAGAAATAGCCTTTATAGTGTTTATTCTGGTTATGGTTTTTGGAGCAGATAAGATACCAGAAATAGCTCGTGGTTTAGGCAAAGGAATGCGTATTGTTAAAGATGCCACTAATGATATCAAATCCGAAATAACCAAGAGTGCTGAAAAGCACGGAATAGATACAGAACTTCCTAATTCCATTACATCAGATATTAAAAATGAGATTACTCAAGCAAAGAAAGATATCGAAGATGTAACTGGTTCTATAAAGCGCAAACTTTAGTCTTTTAAGCTAGTATTTTATCATTTTACTAAAATTGAACATTCGTTTTTTTGAATTGATCAAAAAAACACCACTTTTTTTATACTTTTCTTACACTGTAGTATTTTTCTGTAAAACCCTTGTAAACATTGGTGGTTGACGATGAATTGTAGTCCTATGCAAGCATAGGATCGGCATTTTTTTTAAGATTCTTTCAAAAAAAGATATTAATATTTAAACTTTATTTAATAAATTAGTCATGAAATTAACTAAATGATAATTATTTGATATTTTTAAGAATAACTGATCTTAAATTTCAAATTCGCACAAACTCATTAATCTTATACTAAAATGAAAAAAATTATTCCTCTGTTTTTAGGGCTTTTTCTTGTCGTATCTTGTTCTAAAAATGATCCCTCAGAAGTAATTGAAGAAAACCAGACGTCACAAAAGATTTTGTCGATAGATGAAATCAATTCTTTTATCGAATCTCAGCTAAAACAAAAAGGAGATTTAGATTGGTCAAAAGATGCTTCGGCACATATGTTATATAGTGCAGTAATGCATGGAGGAGAAGTATTGACCATTGGTTATGGTCAGAAAGGAGAAAGTTTTATTGAAGGTACGCAAAGATCTTCAAGGCTAAATGATATTATAGAAGACATTTACAATACAGTACAGAGTAATGAAGGGGTGACACGTTCTAATTTTCAAGTGTTTGAAGATGATAAACTAAATGTGTTAGACGTTCATGTTACTAAATTAGAAACTGTTGAGGAGCTTTTAGCAATGGATAATATCCGTTATTTAGAACCTAATGGATATGGTTTTTACTTACAAGAAGATGTACAGCAAAAATCCGCTGGATGTTCACAAAGCGGTCAATCTATTAATAGTGCTGATTACAGTGTAATAGCACCAAATGCTAGAGTGCCTTGGAACTACAACATTCATAATATACCACAAGCTTGGAATTATAGTACTGGTGCAGGAATAACAGTGGGATTAATCGATAGTGGTGTGTCTGCTAATCAAAACCTACTTGGAAATGGATTTAATGATGGAGCTTCCAATGGAAGAAGTATCCAAAAGATTGGAACATACATAGATTCTATTTGGTGGTGGTCTAATAATGTAGATGGACCAAATGATAAATGTGGGCATGGTACTCAAATGGCTTCAATAATTGCTTCTCCACGAAACAATGATTTTATGCCTATGGGAGTTGCTTATAATTGTAATTTAATTTCATATAGAGGAACATCTGATGTTGTTCTTGAAGATTATCATGAGCGTAAAGGAGTAAGTAATGCATTAAAGCAATTAGGCAATAATGGTAACGTAAAAATTATATCCATGTCTATAGGATACCCTTGGTCTATTGGAAATGTAAAAGATGCTGTTAAGTACGCTTACGGAAAAGGTAAAATGATTATTGCGGCAGGAGGTACCTCTACTACATTTACTAATTGGTATGGAGTTATTTTTCCAGCAAGTATGAATGAAACTGTAGCTGTAACAGGTTTAAAAGACAATGGATATAACAGATGTAATATCTGTCATGATGGAAGTAAGATTGACTTTACCATTGTGATGCAAAGAGCAAGCAATTCTAATAGAAATGTGCCGGTTTTAGGATTTAATAACGGAGATCAATCATATGTTGGTGGTTCATCCGCAGCTACTGCGGCTACAGCTGGAATCGCAGCATTGGTATGGGCGCGTAATCCAAATATGACCAGAGCACAAGTATTGGATAAGTTAAAACGAGCAGGAGAGTTCTATCCGAATAGAAATAGCAAATTTGGATATGGTAATATAGATGCTCTAAAAGCTGTACAATAAATGAATTAGCAATTGTAGTTACTAATACATGTAAAAAGTGGAATCCGTAAAACAGATTCCACTTTTTTTATAATACTCTACTGATAGTTAATCCATCTCTGATAGGTAACAGAACAGTTTCTATTCTTTTATCTTCTACTAGTAATTTATTATATGTTAATAGTGCGTTCGTAGAAAGATCGTCTTTCGCAACTTCTTCAATAACTTTTCCACTCCAGAGAACATTATCAGATAGGATAATGCCACCAGGATTCATTTTATCAATAATTAGCTCGAAGTACTTTGGATAATTAGGTTTATCTGCATCAATAAAAACTAAGTCGAATTTAATATTCAAGGACGGAATAATTTCGGTAGCATTTCCAATATGCTGATATATTTGATGACCATAAGGAGAAAGATCAAAGTATTTTCGTTGAAAATCTTCTAATTCTTCATTAATATCTATCGTATGTAAAACACCCTCTTTTTTCATGCCTTCTGCAAGGCATAATGCAGAATATCCGGTATATGTTCCGATTTCCAAAATATGTTTTGGACTGATTAATTTAGAAAGCATGCTTAGCACTCTACCTTGATATGGACCACTAAGCATTCGAGGTTGTAGTATTTTTTGATACGTCTCACGAGTTAATCTTTCTAGTAACTCTGGTTCCTTTTCAGTATGATTTACTACGTATGTATCCAGTGCTTCTGGTATAAAGTGCATAGCTTCCTATTTTTTTTGCAAAGCTAAGTGTTTTATTATTGATAGATCTAAAAATAAGTTTTCTAATAAATAGAAACGGTACAAAAAAATTGCAGTAGAATAATGAATCTACTGCAATTATTGATTTTTTACATTTTGTGTGAGAAATGTACATTAGCTATACTAGCATGGAACACAAAAGTAATCAGGTCCTGGAAAGATAATCTGACCACACATTCCAGCAGGGCAACCTGCAGGACCACCATCTGAAGGACATCCTCCAACTACTAGTTTTTGTGCTTTTTTACCAATGGTTTTAACACCTTCTAATTTTTTTAATTCTTTCATAAGAGTATTAAATTTAAAAATGAATATGTGCCTATTTATTTAAAGACATTCAGGTTATATGTCTCTAATTTAAGTAACATGGTAAAAAGAAATATAGAAAAATCTTTTTACCATATTTTTTCATTCTTAGATTTCAAAATCATTTCTCAGTTTTAGACTAGATATTAGAAGTGATGCTAGATCTAGATCAAAACATAGACTGTGAGACCTTGAAATAAAAGAAAAGAAATAATTCTTTATGTAATTAAAGGCAGCATTGCCCGTTAATATGTGTTCCAAAGCAAGTTGCGCCCGATGGACTTGGAACTGCGCATAGATCGCCACCACCAGATGGACAAAAGAATAAAGAAAAACATCCAGATGGACAATCAGATAAAGAAATCAAACCGCCAGAGATAGCACTTTGGGACTCTTTAGATAATTCATTAGCCCCGCTTACTTCTAAAATTTTTTTTAACATGTTTAGTAAGTTTAAAAAAATGATTATGTGCCCGAACATTTAAAGACACTCAGGTTATATGTCTGCAATTAGGGTATATTAAGGTAGGCAGTTTTAAATGTGTGTTTAATATAATAATAAGTGATAATTTCCCCACTAATTTTAACAAGGTTTTAAAAGATTATTTAATCTCAGTTCTTATATGTATTTTTGAAATAAAACTCAAGAATGCAATTCGAAAATAGCAGAGAATTTGCTAAGAAATTGGATCGGCAGGATCCTTTAAAATCATATAGAGATCGTTTTCTTTTCCCAAAAGTTAATAATAAGCAAGTCATTTATTTTACAGGAAATTCTTTAGGGCTTCAACCTAGAAATACAAAGAAGTATGTGGATGAGGTAATGAAGGATTGGGCAGAGCTTGCCGTAGAAGGTCATTTTTATGCAGATAAACCTTGGTGGGATTATCATGAAAGAATGGCAAAACCGTTGAGTAAGATAGTAGGTGCTAAACCTTCGGAGATTACTGTAATGAACACCTTAACGGTGAACTTGCATTTACTCATGATTTCCTTTTATCGTCCTCAAGGAAAACGATATAAAATCATATGCGAAGAAAAAGCTTTTCCGAGTGATCAATATATGCTTCAAAGTCAAGTCCGATTTCATGGATATGATCCAAATGATGCCATTGTGGAAATAAAAAAGCGTCCAGGAGAACATAATTTTAGGACTGAAGATATTCTTAGCACTATCGAATCTGTAGGAGAGGAGTGTGCTCTAATTCTTATGGGTGGTGTTAATTATTATACAGGACAAGTTTTTGATATGAAAACCATTACAAAAGCAGGACATGATATTGGAGCTTTTGTAGGTTGGGATCTAGCACACGGTGCTGGAAATATTGAGTTGCAACTTCATGATTGGGATGTTGATTTTGCCTCTTGGTGCAGTTATAAATATATGAATAGTGGTCCTGGAAATGCTTCAGGATGTTTTGTACATGAAAGATTTCATGATCAAAAAGATATTCCTCGTTTTGAAGGTTGGTGGGGAACAAAAAAAGAGTCTAGGTTTTTAATGAAACCTGAGTTCGAACCAATGCCTAATGCGGATGCTTGGCAATTGAGTAATGCTCCGATCTTGTCATTGGCACCATATCTTGCTTCTTTAGAACTATTTGATGAAGTAGGTATGGAAGCTTTGCTAGAAAAGAGAAACCTAATTGTAGCATATTTAGAATTTGTATTGAATTCTATCGATGCAGAAGTAGAAAGTACTTTTGAAGTTATAACCCCATCAAAGCAGGACGAAAGAGGGACACAACTTTCCGTTTTTCTTCATGGAGAAGGGCGAAAATTATTCGACTTTTTAATGAAAAATGGGGTAATTGTAGATTGGAGAGAGCCTAATGTGATAAGATTAGCACCTGCACCATTTTATTGTTCTTATGAGGATATGTACGAATTTGGGCAGATTCTTAAACAGGGAATTTTAAATAAAGATTCAAACTAGTTATTATCTAAATGATTTATATAATCTGAAGGAGAAGTATCGGTGTGTTTTTTGAATTGTTTACAAAAATATGATGGGTCGTTAAAACCACATTGATATGCTACCTCAGAAATTGACATCGTTTTGTTTTCAAAGTATTCCTGAGCCTTTTTGATTCTAAACTCGTTTAAAAAGCTAATAAAACTTTTATTCGTGGCTGCTTTAAACATTCGACAAAACGAATTGGTGGTTAATCCTAATTCTTTGGCAATTGCTTTTGATTGTATTTTTTGAGAATAGTTTTTATTTATATATTCAAAGACTCTTGAAATTCTTGGTAATGCGGTTTTATCAATTTCCAAAAGATCGGCAGATTTGATGACCGGAGTATTATCTTTTGAAACAGAAAGCTGATATAAGATATTCATAAAATTGAGTAGTTTCTCGGTGTCATTTTGAGATGCCAATTTTAGAAATGAATTAGATAGTTTATCCTTGGTCTCTTTAGAAAAAATACATCCTTTCAATGTTTTTTGAATAAACCTTTGTATACTCGAAAATTCTGGAAATACTTTTAACTTCTCTTGAATGAAATTTTGATTAAATTGAATTACAACTTCTACATTATCCTCTAGATCTTTATTTCCAAAAGGCATATGAGGAATATTTGGACCAAGAAAAATTAAGAGTCCATCTTTATAACTTTTGATATTAGATCCTACTTGGATAATGCCATTTCCGTTTTTAATAAAAACTATTTCATACTCAGGATGTAAATGCCAGTTTATTTCATTACAAAGAGCATCTTTGGTATAGCTTTCTATTTTTAACGATTTAGATTGTTCAACATAAATTTGCTCGTACGATAATTTCATAAAACAAAATTATCATAATAGGCTATATATAAAGCTATAAAAGAATAAATTGTTTCAGTATTTGAATATTTTGTGTTATTTATACCTAATATTTTGTTAGTAATTTTGAGAAATACTTAAAAGTTTAAATAGCAGATTTTGAATTCTTTATATCTTATTCTTACAAAACTACGTTACTTTGGTCCAGCTTGGGTTTTCGCATCTCTTAATATCATGACAGGTACTTGGGTGTTGTATATACCAAAGGTAAGAGCAAAATTGGCCATTGATGACGCACAGTTAGGAATTGCCTTATTTTGTTTTGCATTAGGAACTCTTACCATGATTCCAATATCTTCATTGATTATAAAACGAATTGGAGTAGGAAAGACAACGATAATAGGAATCATTATTTTTTCTTTACTTTTTTTAATCCCCTTACTAGCTCCTACATATTTGTTATTATGTGCTGTTTTATATCTGGTGGGATTATTCGCTTGCTTAACAGATATCGCTATGAATGCTCTGGTGTCTGAAATAGAACAGACAGATGCAGTTCATATCATGTCCGCTTCGCATGGTTTTTTTAGTTTAGGAGGTGTTATCGGGGCAGGTATCGGAGGCTTTTTAATAACCAAGATAGAAGTCCCTATTATTCATATGTTATTGGCGACTACTTTCGTTATCATAACAAATCTTTTGGTTTGTAGCGCTTATGTTATGATTAAAGGAAAAAAAGAAGAAAGTACTAAGAAGTCTTTCGATTTTAAAATTGTAAAACCTTTATTAGGATTAACTGTGATTGCTTTTTTGATAATGGGTAGCGAAGGTGCGATAGAGCATTGGAGTAAACTCTATATGCAGGATGTTGTAAAAATTTCTTCTGAGAAAATCTCTGGTTTTGGATTTGTAGCTTTTTCTCTTATGATGACGATAGGTCGATTTTTTGGAGATGCAGTGAGTAAAAGTTTTGGATCTTTAACAATTATCATAGGAGGAGCTTCTATTAGTGCTTTAGGATTTATTTCTGTTCTGAGTAGTACTTTAATACTTAGTGTACTTGGTTTTGGACTGATAGGTTTGGGATTCTCCGTGATTATCCCAGAATTATTTAGATTAGCTGGAAAAACAAAAGGAGTCTCACCTGCAGAAGGAATATCATTCGTTGCTGGATTTGGATATCTTGGCTTTTTGATCAGTCCTCCATTCCTTGGTTTTTTATCCAAAATTGAAAGCCTGAAACTCAGTTTTACTGCATTACTAGTGGCTACACTAATCGCTTTAATGGTAACTCTATTTATTTCTAAAAGAAGATCTAATTAGCTTGCGTAGCTAATAATAGTTATTTGTCTGTAATCACTTCAATATTTGTGAAGTAAAGTTTCCAGTTACCTTCGTTTTTCTGATGAGTTTTCGCAATTTGTATCCCGTTGAAGCTTTCATAATCTTCCCACGAAGTTATCAATGATGGTTCTGGTTTGTTTTTTTCTCTAAATACCCATTCTTTTATTTTAAAATCTCCTTCGAAATAGAAATCATACGCATCTCCAGGTGTATATCCACCTTCATTTTTATAAACGATAGTGAGTTTCTGCATTTCTTTATTGCTAATAGGAGCTATTGCTTTTACTTCATGTGAGGATGTAAAGCTGTTGTGATCCCAAACCAAATTAAAAGGTGCTAATAACCAATACTTATCATTAATAAAACCTTGGTCGGCTCTTATAGCAACACTGTCGATATTTGAGCGGTTATATACAATTGTGTCCTTGGCAGTGGTTAGAATGATTTCATTTTTTTTTGGTTTCCAGTTCCAAGAACGTTCGTAATGACTACTGTCGCGATCTATGTTAAAAGTAAATTTAATTTCTTGCACTTTTTCCCATTGATCAAAACCATTTGCTAAGGCTATTGCTTCTGTAGTGCTAAGAATTTTAGTAATTGTTTTCTCTTCCTTTATTTCGTCATTGTTATCGTATGTGTATTGTTTTTTAGCATCTTTTTTACACGAAAAAACAATAAAAGAACATAAAAGTAGTCCAACTAGATATCTCATTATAATGGAAATTTTAGGCTAAAATATATAAAGCAATGCCTGGATCAATTTTATTAACAAGGTTTTAGGTTTTTATCTAAGTTTAGTGGATATTATTTAAAACAAAAAACTCCCTTAAAAAAAGGGAGTTTTAAAGTTTAATATTTCAAAATAATTACTCTACAATAAGTTTATATTGTGGAGTTTTATTTAATGGACAAAAATAAGTGTATTCTCCTTTTTGTAACGTTACTGTTTTTGAACTCTCAGTTTTTCCTTCTGCTACAACTTTAGTTACATAAGCTTCCTGAATATGATTTTTAGGATTAGAAGCGTCTTTTCCAGCTGGTACTAGAACAAACCCAACATCAGTACCTGAGTTGTTATTTGAAATATTGAAAACGTAACTTCCTTCTGATAATGTAACTTGTTTTTGAGTAAACTCTCCTTTAGTCTGCTCTAAAGAAACAGTTTTAACATCTTGAGCATTTGCACTTAAAGTAATTGCGAAAATGAATGTGAATAATGTGATTAATTTTTTCATGATTTTAGTATTTAAATAATTAAGGTTGAAAATGATTTTTTTTGATTTTCTGAGAAGAAAGAGTTTCTTTCTGAATTCTTTCTTCTCAGAATTGTCTAATTGTTAGTATTTATTGGTGGTTGATATTTTATTATGCTGTAGTAGTTTCTAATGGTTGTGCTACAGGGAAATCAACAGGAACTTGAGTAGTACTATGAATGTAGTTTGAGATAGTTTTATCACCTACCAATACAATCGTGTCAATTAAGTTCCCTTTATCATATCCAGCCGCAAAGAAATTGTCTACTACTTCTTGATCCGCATGACCTCTATTTTCTGTAATATTCTTAGCTAGTTTAGCCAGCGCATCTAATTTAGAGTCGAAAGAAGCTTGCCCAGCTCTCAATTCTAATATTTGTTCATCTGTAAAACCGTTCATCTTTCCAATTGCAGTATGTGCAGATAAACAATAAATACAATTGTTAACTTCGCTTACCGCTAAGTTTACTACTTCTTTTTCTTTAGCTTTTAATGATGTTTTAGCGTTAGAGAAGTTTAAATAATTTTCTAATGCTGTTTCACTATGTGCGTATGTCGCATAAAGATTAGGAACAAATCCTAACGCTTTTGTAAGATTGTCAAAGATACCTTGGTTGGTACTGTTTACTTCTTCTCTTGTTGGTACATTAATTGTTGCCATGATTGTGATTTTTTAGTATTCTGAGCCAGCGCTTCAGAATGGATTTATATTTAAGTTTTAATTGTTATTTAATTTAACAAGGCAAAGATCCGATCGAAATATGTGTATTAGAATGTTCGTTTTTCCCGATGACTTGTCAATTTTTCCTTCCTCTATTTTTTTGAGGCTATAAAAGGTCTTTCTACATCACAATAAAAATCATGATGACTTCTTTGCTCACAATGAGCTTTTGTATTAAACGTGTTTACAATTGTTTTTTTTCCTTGACGAAAAATTTCTATTAAATTGAATATGGATTTATTATCTACTGTCATTTTGGTATTGTTTTAAATTAACATTACAAAGATGAAGTAATCATAAGGGTTACAGAATGTCATTTTTTCCTAACCGCTTGTAGATTTTTCCCTAAATAAAAAAAACCTCCAAAAATTGGAGGTTTTTTACAGTAAGTATATAAGTTTTAGAAGAATTTAATTTCTCTTCTTTTTATCCAAAGAATAATACCACTTAGAATAAAAGTTAATAATGCGGTGATAAAAAGAACACCTCCATCATTGTTGATTTCAACTCCTAATTTTGTTAAATGCATAAAAATAGCTCCTCCAATAACACCAAGTGTTATCGTAGCACCTATCCATACTGTTTTAGGAATTAATAATAAGATGCCGGCAATTAATTCTACAATTCCGGTGGCTATTCTTCCGTAAGGTTCTAAGCCCACTTTTGAAAAAATATAAACACTGTCGGGGTGCGCAGTAAACTTAAATCTAAGGGTTTGTATAAGAATAATAGCTACAATTATTCTTAGTACCAGGGGTATGGCCTTTTTCATTGTTAAATATTTTCAGAGTTTGTGTTAGTTACTATAGAACGCTGGGTAACGCGTCTATTTTACCATTAAATGTATTCTTTCTAGATATAAAATACAATTGTTCCAGATTGTTATCTTGTGACAATTGATTAGAGAGTTGTGGTAAATTGTTTCGTAAAAAAGTTTCAAAGGAATCTTTGTTTTTACTTCTATTAGCGGCTTTTCGTATGATTTTCAGATAAGAAGCTTTTTCTAACACTATTTTTTCTTTATTTGAATCAAAAAATAAAAGACTACTTTTTCCCTTTAAATTTTTTATTTCTTTTTTGAACTTAATTTCATTTAAAGCGATTAAGTCGTTATTGTATTGACTAAAAGTATTCTTATAGATAGTTTCTTTGGTGTTTTGTAAGTATACTGTCTCTAGTTGAGATTTATACATATCTTCTTGCGAATAAGAAAAGGATAAACTTATCAATGAGAAAATTGCTGTGAAAAATGAATTGTAAAAAGTTTTCATACTGGTACGTTTTAAGTAAATCATTAAATTATACTACAATACCGGGGCAAAAAATATGTAGATTAAAAAATCTGAATAATTATGTATGACGTATAGGTCGCAATTGCATTTAAAAAATTACATGTTCCTTTTACCACTTCATAAAATGATCAAATAACTTTCAAAGTTAAGTTGATACAAAATTAATTATTTAACTTGATAAAATATGTTAGGGAAAGTCTAATAAATCTCATTTAATGAAAGCAGTTAAAGTACTTTATATGTAGTTTTGTGAAAAAAGAGGTGATATAATGAGTAAAGATTTTCAAGAATATTTTTCGACCAATAAATCGACTTGGGATACAAAGGTTTCGATACATGCAGCTAGTGAGTTTTATGATGTAAAATCTTTTAAAGATGGGAGAAGCTCTCTTGCAAAATTTGAATTAGAGGCATTGGGAGATGTTTCGGGAAAATCATTATTGCACTTGCAATGTCATTTTGGACAGGATACTCTAAGCTGGAGTAGGATGGGAGCTGAATGTACGGGAATTGATATTTCTGATAAAGGAATAAACCTAGCAAAAGAACTAGCAAAGGAATTAAAGTTAGAAGCTAATTTCTATTGTTGTAATGTATTGGATACTTCTGATCATGTAGAGGAAAAATTCGATATTGTTTTTACGAGTTATGGTGTAATAGGGTGGTTACCCGATTTGAAACCTTGGGGGCAAGTGATTGCAGAAAGATTAAAACCGGGAGGAATCTTTTATATAGTAGAGTTTCATCCTATAGTTTGGATGTTTGATTACCTAGAAGAAACCCCTAAAATGAAATATGGATATCATCAAAAAGAAGCTATCTATGAAGAATACCAGGGTACTTATGCTGATATGAACTCTAGCATGATTAGTAAAGAATATGGGTGGAACCATGGATTGGGAGAGGTAGTGTCTGCTCTATCTGAAGCTGGATTAACTATAGAATACTTGAAAGAATATGATCAATCTCCGTACAACGTGTTTCCTAATATGACAAGGAATAATGACGGAATGTTCGAAACTAAGGATAAATTATACCCAATACTATTTGCTATTAAAGCATTTAAGTAACAATTCATTGATAATTTTTTTACATTTGCTGAAGGTTTTGGTGTCAACAAAAGCTCTGAAGTATATAGAGCTAGTTTGCCAAGAACATTAAAACTCGGATCGTATAATGTTCCTTTTCATATTTTGGCAAACTGGAATCACTTTTACATATGCAACCAAAAAATATAGCTATCGTGGGGAGTGGCCTAGCAGGTTCACTATTAGCAATTTATCTAAGAAAGCGTAACCATAAAGTAACTGTTTTTGATAGAAGACCCGATATCAGACAGGTGAAATTTAGTGGTAGGTCAATTAATCTAGCAATGTCGGTTAGAGGTTGGAAAGCTTTGGATACTGTTGGAATTGGTGAAGAAATTAGAAAACTTGCTATTCCAATGGATAAAAGAACGATGCATGTAAATGACCAACCTATATATCATCAATACTACGGAAAAGAAGGCGAAGCGATATATTCAATTTCCAGAGGGGTATTAAATCGAAAAATGATTAGTTTGGCAGAAGAGTCTGGAGCCGTTTTTAGATTTAATGAAAAAGTGTGGGATGTAAATTTACCAGAAGCTAAAATTTATACAGGAGAGACAGAAAAAGGGGAGTGGAAGGAGTATCAATATGATTTAATTTTTGGATGTGATGGTGCCTTTTCTAGAGTACGACATAAAATGCAGCGAAGAAGTAGATTTGATTATTCACAAGATTTTTTAGATGCAGGATATAAAGAATTAGGTATTCCCGCTAATGAAGATGGAACACATAAATTAGATAAAAATTCACTTCATATTTGGCCTAGAGGAAAGTTTATGTTGATTGCCTTGCCAAATTTAGATGGAAGTTTTACTTGCACCTTATTTATGCCGCATGAAGGGGAGAATTCTTTTGAGAGTTTAAAGACGGATAAAGAGGTAAAAGAATTTTGGCAAAAGTATTTTCCGGATACTATAGATCTTATGCCAACACTTTTAAAAGATTTTAATAATAATCCTACCAGTGCATTAGTTACGATGAAATGTTATCCTTGGAGCTATTGGGATAAAGTTGTTTTGGTAGGAGATTCTGCACACGCTATTGTGCCATTTTATGGACAAGGAATTAATGCTGGTTTTGAGGATATTTCTGTTCTTGATCAGATTATAGAAGACCATAATGGAGAAAATTGGCAAGAGATTTTTGAGGAATATCAAGAAGCTAGAAAACCAAGTGCCGATGCTATTGCAGAACTTTCTTATCGTAATTTTATGGAAATGAGCAGTAAAACTGCGGATTCCAATTTTTTACTTCGAAAGAAAATAGAGAAGCGTTTTTCTGAAAACCATCCCGATAAATGGGTTCCTCTTTATTCTAGAGTCACTTTTACCAATAGACCTTACGCTGAAGCTCTTGCGATTGGAGACCAACAAGCAGCTATTATGGATGAAGTAATGAATATTGATAATATCGAAGAAAAATGGGATAGTGATGAGGTAGAACAGAAAATCTTGGATCTTTTAGATATTCCTGTGTCAGGTGCTATGAAATAATATCATCCAACCAACCTTTTTAACCATTTTAATTTAGTGCTGGTATAAGGAGAATATTTAAGGTTTAACTCTATTAAAAAGGATTTTTCCAAAATGCTTTTGTAATGTGAAAAGGTTTCAAAACCAGCTTTGCCATGATAGCTCCCAATACCACTATCACCTACACCTCCAAATGGTAAATTTTGTTCCATGAAATGCATTACAGCATCATTTACAGCACCTCCTCCAAATGATATCTCCTGTAGTATTTTGTTCTTTATTGTTTTACTTTTTGTAAATACATAACAGGATAGAGGCTTGGATAATTTTTTGATATCGCCAATAGCCTGATCCAGATTATCAAAAGAAATTATTGGTAAAATAGGACCGAAAATCTCTTCTTGCATTACTTTATCAGAAAAAGAAACTCTAGTCATTACGGTTGGCGATATAGTGCGATTTTCAGCATCGCAATTTCCTCCAAAATAAACCTTCTCAGGTTCAATCATATTTTGTAATCGTTCAAAGTTTTTTTGATTTACAATTTGCGTATAATTTTGATTCTCTATTTTATAATCTGCACTCTCGATATGACGTTGTATAGCAACCAATAAATCATCATGTACAGCCTTATCAACCATTACATAATCTGGAGCAATACAAGTCTGACCAGTATTCAAAAATTTAGCCCAAACCAAACGTTTGGCAGTCATGTCGATGTTGACATCTTTGGTAATAATTGCTGGACTTTTTCCTCCAAGTTCTAAAGTTACAGGGGTAAGGTGTTTCGCAGCAGCCTGATATATGATCTTTCCAACTGGAATACTTCCAGTAAAAAATATTTTATCAAATTTTACTTTTAATAATTCTGTAGTTTCTGGTACTCCTCCTTCAATCACTTTAAAGAATTCAGGACTAAAATTTTCATTAATTATTTTAGCCATAACGGAAGAAGAATTAGCTGGTATTTCACTTGGTTTCATAATAACCGTACAACCAGCGGTAATGGCAGCAATTGCAGGTACGATTGATAATTGATATGGATAATTCCAAGCACCCATTACTAAAACAGTTCCGAAAGGTTCAGGTATGATATAGGTTTTTCCAGGAAGATTAGCAAGTCCTGTAGAAACGCTCTTTTTTTTAGACCATTTTTTGATTTTTACCAGAGCTAGATCAATCTCATGGTACATGATCGCAAGCTCAGTCGTGTAAGTTTCGTATTTGGACTTTTTAAAATCTGAGTAGATAGCATTGTATAATAACTCTTCATTTTGTTGTAAAACACTTTTAAGGTGTTTTAATTGTTGTATTCTAAATGAGATATTTTTAGTAGCATTGGTTTCAAAAAAAGCCCTTTGCTTGTCTATGACTTCTTGATAATTCATAGCTAAAAGTATAAAAATATATCTAGAAAAGCATTATGATTATGCCTGCATTTGCTTCTTAAGCTCTAGCTCTTTTTGCATTTGTTTTACCGTGAGAGTACTACCGTCATGACTCCATCCTGGAGGTCCGAAAATGTACATAAACTTGTGATACCAGTTTTTTGATTTTTTGGTGTCGTTCCAAATGTCTTTGTATTCATGGGTAAGTATTACCCAAGGATTATAGGAATTAGGAGCATGAGTAACTCCGTATTGTACTTTTATATTTTCATCAAGTTCTTTCCAAGAACCAAAAATTTTATCAAAGATGTTAAGAATCCCACCATGATTTTTATCCATATACTCTATATTTTTAGAGTGATGCACTTGATGCATGGTATGGGTATTGAGAATTTTTTCAACAAAGCCCATTTTAGGAATAAATACACAGTGTAGTTGGAATTGCCATAAGGCTTCAATTCCTAAACAAACAATAACCATTTCTACAGGAAAACCAATAATCGGTAACCAAACATAGAATAAAGGTTTATATAGTAAAGTAAACCATCCGTTCCGTACAGCAGTACCCAAGTTAAAATTATCTGAGGAATGATGAACTATATGTGCAGCCCAAAAAAACCGTACCATGTGATTTTGTCGATGGAACCAATAATAAGAAAAATCATCTCCCAACATACATAATAGCCATATGGGCCAACTATATCCAAAAGATTCCCATCCCATAATATTAGTTCTTACGCCATCGACCTCGGGATTAAAGAGATCATAAGCATAGTTAAAAAATAGGATGATCGTTATTGTTTTAATTAATGGTCCTAAAATAGCCGAGCCTACGCCCATAAAAACACTCGCGGCTAGATCTTTCCATTCATAAAGTTCTTTGTGTTTACTTGTCTTACTATATGTAAGTTCTACTAAGATTAATCCTAAGAAGCAAGGTACTCCATAGACTAATGGGTTGGTAAAATCCATTCTTTTTCAATTCTTTTCTTTACGGGGCAGAATATAGTAAGAATTTGTAGTAAAACTTTAACATTCGTACCTTTTAAATTAAAAAAGATGGGTTTTTAACGATTGTTTACTAGAAAAGAGTGAATTTTACGAATATGAAAGGGTTTATTTCATGAAAATTTGAGATGGATCTTTAAAAGATTTAAACTCTAAGGCATTTCCGCAAGGGTCATAAAAAAACATTGTAGCCTGCTCTCCAACTTCTCCTTGAAATCTAATATAAGGTTCAATAACAAACTGTATTTTTTTTTCGGATAGCATATTAGCAAATTCTTGCCAAGTATCCCATTCTAGAATAATTCCGAAATGGGGAACTGGAACTTCTTTACCATCCACACTATTGTGATGCGCTTTTTCTTGTTCTGATTTTGGTTTATAATGAATTACTAACTGATGTCCAAAAAAATCAAAGTCTACCCAATGATCACTACTTCGTCCTTCGTTTAAATTAAGTGTGTTGTTATAAAAATCTCTTGCTATTGCTAAATTGTATACAGGAATAGCCAAATGGAAAGGAGATAAGGTGCTCATAATTGAATTAATTAATGTAGTTCTATGTGTTTTTATACTCTCGTTTTATGAACTAAAGTTTGACGTAATTTACCTAGTTCAAAAGGAAAGTTATAGCCCATTAGGATATAATTAACACGCTTCATTTAGCGTCTTCTATCGCTTCTCTTTCTTTTTTTTGAGTGTGAAGAATTTCTTGTGTTATTGTTTTTAGAATTAAAACGTTTAGAAGAATGAGGTGCTTTATCTTCCGATTTTTCTTTTACAAAGGATGCTTCTTCTGTTTTACTCGAATCTCCAACATCTTTATTAATAATGTTTAACTCTTCTTCTGTGAGATATCTCCATTTTCCAACAGGAGTATCTAGATTAATATTCATTATTCGAATTCGCTTTAATCGAGTTACTTCATACCCTAAGTATTCGCACATTCTGCGGATTTGTCGGTTTAAGCCTTGGGTGAGGACAATTCTGAAATCGTATTTGCTAATTTGCTCAACTTCACATTTACGAGTAACAGTATCTAAAATAGGAATCCCATTACCCATTCTTTTAATAAATTGAGGACTAATCAATTTGTTTACAGTAACAATGTATTCCTTTTCGTGATTATTCCTAGCTCTTAAAATTTTATTTACAATATCTCCATCACTAGTTAATAGTATTAGCCCTTCACTAGGTTTGTCCAATCTTCCGATAGGAAAAATTCGTTTAGGATAATTGATATAGTCAATGATATTATCTTTTTCATTTTGTGCAGTTGTACAGACAATTCCTATAGGTTTATGAAAAGCAAGATATACATGTTTTTCTTTAGGTTTAGTTATTAATTCTCCATCCACTCTTACTACATCTTCTGGAGCAACTTTAGTGCCCATTTCTGGTACTTTGTTGTTTATCGTAACACGACCTTGATCAATCAATTTATCTGCTTCTCTTCTCGAGCAGTATCCTACTTCGCTTAAGTATTTGTTGAGTCTGGTAAGGTTCGTATTTGACATATTTTAAATAAAATGCAAATATAGTATTTATAGCTACGATATCTAGGGATCTGAAAATGGCTTTTATGGATAAGTAGTTACAACTAAATCTATTTTAGTCAAAAAAAAAGTGTTTTACGAAGTGCTTATTTTTTTAAAAAGTCAATGATCATATCATCTACTTCGTCAAAAAAGAGAGAATGTCCAAAATCTTCGGTAGTGATGAATTCTGAGTTATTCCAATTTTTATGAATCTTTTCGGATCCAGAATAAGGCGCAATATCATCTAATCGATCATGAATAAGCAAGCCAGGATGTGTTAAGCTTTTAGCAAACTCAGCAACTGAAAACTCTTCGAAATAATAACCGAACTTTTCCTTAAAATAATGACTTAAAGCTGTCATAAATTTATCAGACAGCTTTAATGTTTTTTGATAACCTTCCATAATTACTGCTAATTCTGTAGGAGGTGCTAAGACGATTAGTTTTTGTATCTCCAGATTGGGATACTTGAATTGATGAAAAATTGAAGTCATTCCACCTATAGAATGTCCTATCACATAATTTGGGCGATACAATTCGATAATTTTCTGAAGGCATTCTGCGTATAAGGGCACATTTAATGTTTTTCCTGAGGAGTTTCCGTGCGCCGGAGCGTCAAACGCTATGATGTTATAATTTTTCTGGTGAAGTTTTTCTATGAGTGTTTTCCATCGATGGGTGTTACTATCCCATCCGTGAACCATTAATACAGTTTCTCCCATATTTGGCCATCGGTAGGTTTGTAAATAATGCCCATTTAAAGAAACGACTTCATCTTCTGCTTCTTCTAAGAAATATTCTTGATCCGGTAATATTTTTCCTTTCAGTGGTGTGCTAAATAGAATATATGCGCTGCGCAGTGCTTTTTTTTTGTTAAAAAAGAAAAGTAATAAAAGTCGTTTTCCGATTAATATAGGAAGATACTTTTTAAGTTTTTTCTTCATAATTCCTCTCTATGAACGGATTCTATTGAAAAGGCAGGAAGACAAATCGCGATATATTCACATGGCTCATCAAAAGGATTTGCATATTGTATTCTGGTATTTTTTTCAATTTTGATAGACTGACCTGATTCTAAAACGACCTTTTCTCCTTCGATAATAAATTGTTTTTTTCCTTTGATAATATAGGTATATTCATCAAATTCTGGTGTTTGAAAAGGTTCGCTCCATCCTGGAGGTGCTACCATGTGAGCAATACTGACTTGAGTATTTCCATCTGTTGCTCTTCCGAAATGTTCTTCGATTAATTTACCATCTGTAGTAGGGACGACAAATGGTGATTTTTGAATCTGATATTTTTTACCCATAAAGTTATCTTTCGGCATTTATTTTTCTTCCCAGTTAATAATAAAATATTTGATCGCAGCAGTATCTGGTATTTGTGATGCTTCGATTTTGGCAGCAGTATTCGCTTTAAGGCTACTAGGCAAATCTTTTTTGTCTATGGAAATAGAAGCCTGTATACTGTCTATAAAAATAACCGCAGAACTTAGGGTATTATTAATTTTGCTTATCGTATAGTTATCTTTGATGTCCTTAAAAACACTTTTGGTAGATAAACCTGAAGTAGTTTTAAATTTGGAGTCTATAATTTGAACACTTTCTATAGAAGATTCTGGGTTATTTTCTTCTCTGGGTTCTAAAGATAAAAGCTTGGAGCCTCCTTTTTCATAAATCTCTATGGTTTTAGCAACATTTACAAAACTACCACCTTGCGATGCTTTAACGATTGAATCATTGGCATAGATAGAGTCTAATTGACTAACTTTTGTAGTGTTGGTTAATTTTCCAATTCGATTAAAAGATATTTCAAAAGGATCTTGCTTTTTATCTTTCTGACAACTTAATAAACTTAAACTGATTAGTAAAATACAATGAATTTTTTTAAACATAATGTATTAGTTATTCCCAAAGTTAAACTATGATTTGTGCGTTGTTTAGCGTAATAATTTATTAAGAACTCCAAGTACTCCTCGTATAAAAGTTGCACTTGTTAATACTTTGATAACTGCTTTTTCAGTGGTGCTAGCTCTTCTGCTTTTTGATCTCGAACTAGAGGAAGTTCTTTTTAACTTCTCTCGCTCTTTTTTTGCAGCAGCTTTAGCTTCTTCTGCTTCTGCTTTTTCTATTTTTTCGTTAAGTATTTCATAGGCACTTTCTCTATCAATATCTTCATTGTACTTTTTAGAAAGTTTAGATGCATTAAGCAATTCTTTTAATTCACTTTCTGAAAGCATATCCATTCTACTCATCGGTGCTCTAAGCATAGTGGCAGCGAGTGGAGTAGGTCTCCCTTTTTCATCCAGTGCAGACACTAAAGCTTCTCCGATTCCTAACGAAGTAAGTACTTCTTTAGTATCATAATATTCAGATATTGGATAATTTTCGGCAGTAAGTTTTATGGCTTTGCGATCTTTGGCGGTAAAAGCTCTTAGCGCATGTTGTACTTTTAAACCTAACTGTCCTAATACTCCATCTGGAACATCAGTAGGATTTTGCGTAACAAAATAAAGGCCAACTCCTTTTGATCGTATTAATTTAACAATACTTTCTATCTGATCCATTAAGGCATTAGAGGCTTGCTTAAAGATAAGATGAGCTTCGTCTAGAAAAATAATTAATTCTGGTCTTCCGCTATCACCTTGTTCTGGAAAGGTGCTATATACCTCTGCCAAAAGACTTAACATAAACGTAGAAAATAGTTTTGGTCTGTCTTGTATATCAGTTAATCTAAGGATGTTTATAAATCCTCTTCCGTCGTCATCTACTCTGCATAAATCTTGAACCTCAAAAGATCTTTCACCAAAAAAGATATCTGCTCCTTGTTGTTCTAATGCAACAATTTTACGAAGAATAGAACCTGTAGAAGCGGTAGAAATTCTTCCGTAGTCTTTTTCTAATTCCTTTTTTCCTTCTCCAGTAGCATATTGTAATACTTTTTTTAAATCTTTCAGATCTAACAGTGGTAATTTATTATCATCACAATATTTAAATATTATCGAGATAATACCTGCTTGGGTTTCTGTTACATCAAGAATTCTAGAAAATAAAACCGGACCAAATTCACTAACCGTTGCACGTAGTCTAACTCCATCTTGTTCTGATAAACTAAGAATCTCCACAGGAAAATTCTTAGCTTCAAATGGGATTCCTATTTTTTCATGGCGTTCATCAATTTTAGGATGTCCAGGACTAGCAGCAGCCAAACCACTTAGGTCTCCTTTTATATCCATTAGAAGAACTGGAATACCTTGTTCACTAAGGTTTTCTGCTAATACCTGAAGCGTTTTTGTTTTACCAGTACCTGTTGCACCTGCAATTAATCCATGACGGTTTAGCGTCTTAAGAGGAATTTTAACATGTGCATTCGTTACTGTTTCTCCATTATGCATAGCCGCTCCTAAGGCGATAAAATCTCCTTTGGTAGTATAGCCCTTTTTTATATGATCAAGGAATTCTTGATTAGTACTCATAGTTGATGTAAATTTTGATAAAAATAGGAATCTTACTTCTTCTATCTAAATGAATGTAGTTTTGTTTAGGTAAATTTATAATTTTTAAATGAATAAGAAGAAGTGAAGAAAATTATAGTTTTCTTTATCTAGTAAATTTCAAATGTTTAAAACAATGAAAAGGATATATTTTTTTGTAATGCTTATTTCGATGATGTTTAGTTGTGGTAAAAACCAAAGTTCTAATACATCTGTTATTTTCCATAAAACTCATGAGCCAAAGAAGTCAAATGCGCCATTTTCAGATGCGGTACAAGTTGGTAATTTATTTTTTCTTTCTGGTCAAGTTGGAATGGATCATACTACTCGAAAATTAGTAAGTGGTGGAATTAAGGCAGAAACAAAACAAACTTTAGAGAATATTAAAGCAGTACTGGCGCATCATGATATGGAGATGAATGATGTGGTAAAATGTACAGTGATCCTTTCTGATATCGCTGATTTTAGTGCTTTTAATGAAGTGTATAAGACATATTTTCCGCAAAAGCCAGCAAGAACTACATTTGCTGCAAAGGGATTGGCTGTAGGTGCTAAAATTGAAATTGAATGTATTGCTACAAAATCTGAATAAATACTTACATCATTTCATATGCGAAATGGTATTAATTCAGATTCCATAATTAAGGAACAGGTTTTATGAAGAAAAACACACTAAATTCGAATATTGGATAGGGTGTGTCATTCATAATTTATTAGCTACCTTTGCAGCCTTATGCAAAAAAGTGTGGAAAAATTGGTGAATGAGGGTAAAATGCTTCCATTAATGGAAGAGTTTTATACCATACAAGGAGAAGGGTATCATAAAGGTACTGCAGCTTATTTTGTACGAATAGGTGGTTGTGACGTAGGATGTCATTGGTGTGATGTGAAAGAAAGCTGGAATGCAGAGTTACATCCTCCTACAGAAACAGACGTAATTGTAGAGAACGCAGTTAAATATAGCGATGTTGTAGTGGTTACTGGTGGAGAACCACTTACTTGGGATATGACTTTACTTACAAAAGGTTTAAAAGATAAAGGAGCGAAAACACATATAGAAACTTCTGGTGCTTATCCACTTACTGGCGATTGGGACTGGATATGTCTTTCTCCAAAAAAGGTAAAACTTCCAACACAGGATATTTATCCAAAAGCAGACGAATTAAAATGCATCGTTTACAATAAAAGTGATTTTGCCTTTGCAGAAGAACAAGCCAAGCAGGTATCATCAGAATGTGTGTTGTACTTGCAACCAGAATGGAGTGTACGAGACAAAGTAATTCCAATGATAGTCGATTATGTGATGGAGAATCCTAAATGGAAGGTTTCGCTACAAACCCATAAATACCTAAATATTCCTTAATTGACTTATTAATTTTACGGTTTTTGACGTTTTTATCGGGTTTAAACTTCTTGATTTTTAAGTAAGTAAGGTTTTTCCGTAAAAATGTAAGAATTTACCCATTGAAAAAAGTAAGAAAAAGTAAGAAAAAACTTTCTTTTATTTTTTTGTTGTCCTTTTGGTAACAGTTTTTTAACCTATATACATATTATTTTAACTAAAAGTTTAGCGATACCATATTTATTTTTTGATTTTCCTGAAAGTAGTTCTTAATTTTATATAAGTATTTTAAAAACAATATTTTATGAAAAACTTATACTCTATTTTTGGGCTCGATTTTAAAATTGTAATAGATTTTATGAGAGATTTACCTAGTGCTTCTCGATATGCAATGAGAAGATAATAACAAGTTATACTTCGTTTTTAACCATAAGTAAAAGATTACATTGTTTTGTAATCTTTTTTTTATGTCTACAAGATGCAAAATTAAGCTTTTGTGAATATCATATATACTTTGCAATAAGGATGATTCGCTTTTTGGCTATTAAATGTTTTCTTTTCAGTAGGTTAGTATTAATTAGGGTGTGATTTTTAGGGGGATAACCCCCTGAAGACTGTTTGTTTTTTGTAAGTAAAAACGTCAAGTACATTTAGAGTTTTTGTGCTTTTTTGTTTTTTTGGCGATGATAATTGTGTTTATAGCTAAAACTTAGATTTTGATATGTTAAAATTTTCATGCCAAGGAGTTTTGCAAGCTATCTTTGTACAAGAAATTAAAAATCAGATTATTATGACAAAATTTTACAATATATTTTCAATAGATTTTAGTGCAATAAGAACATTTTTAAAAGAATTGCCAGCAGCAAGCAGTAGTGCAATACACAGGTAGAGGTATTCTAGGTGTAATTTCTAATTCATTAGTTTATTTTGAGTAAAAAGAAATTATTCTTTAATTGATTCGTAAGTGTATGGGAAGAGGCTTTGTTAAAAAGTAAGATAAATGCTTTTAGAACTTCAAATTAAGTAGGAAAGAAAATACTTGTATAATTGGAAAAATGCGTTGTTAATCGGTAATTTTTTACCAAATATCTAAAAGTACTTACATTTTTTGTTAAAATTGTTGATTTAGAACCTTTTAGATAGTATCTTGTATCGTAATAAATTGGAAATATTATGGGGCTATTTTACACTAAATTCAGATTAACATTTAGGGTTGTCATGGACTTCCTTAAAGAATTACCAGGAGCGTCTAGTCACGCTATACATCGGTAAAAGATTTTTAAACTTATAATCCTTATTATGGTATATATTCATTGAAGATAAGAGATTATTAGGGAAAGATAAAAACGAGATTAATTACTATAATTAATCTCGTTTTTGTTTTATTTCCAATCCGAGGAATTAATTATAAAAAGGAACTTCTACTCTTGTAGTTTCCCATCCTAATACCATATGGTATCCTTTGTCTACTTTTTTAAACGCTATTGAAAAAGCTTCTAGTTCATCTCCTGTTCCTGCTGGAACTTTAATTCTAGCTACATCTTTGCCTTCATCATAAGAATAAGCTCCCCATACATCCAAGTCAGAGTTTAATATAATAGTCCACTCTTTTTCACCTGGGATAGTGAATAAAGAATATGTTCCTGCTTTTACAGTTTTTTCTCCTAGTTTCATGTCCTTGAAAAGTTTAATTTCGGTAGCTTCATCAGCTCCTGTTCTCCACACTTTTCCATATGCAACTTTTTCTCCAAGCATCGTTCTTCCTTTCTTCTGAGGTCTACTGTAGATTACTTTAACGTCGGGTTTAGCATTTCTATCCGTT
Organism: Aquimarina sp. 433; assembly: GCF_054054605.1. Lineage (NCBI taxonomy): Bacteria > Pseudomonadati > Bacteroidota > Flavobacteriia > Flavobacteriales > Flavobacteriaceae > Aquimarina > Aquimarina sp. 433. Next base: position 134,724 of record NZ_JBSWZK010000010.1, on the reverse strand, counting down.
TTAGCATAAGAAATATCGGTTGGACTTTTTTGTAACCCAGCAAATTTCTGAGCATTCATGCTAGTAACAGTTCCTATGAAAAGTAGGATAGCAAATAAGAGTGATTTTTTCATAATTTGTGATTTTATTTTTATAATCGTCGTAAAGATAGAAGCGAACATACATATGAAATGTTAATCACCTCATTAAAGTTCTGTTAAAAGAAAAAATAACAACTTGATACTTTTATTAGCTTTTAGTGGAAAAAATATTTCATTTTCGTAAATAAAAATGTTTTTATGTTTTTATTTGAAACTAAAATAATCTTTTCTGTTTAAATATTGTAACTATTACTTCATCTTTGACTTCTCAATTAATAGAAAAAGAAAGATATGTGTGGAATAGTTTGCGCTTTTGAATTAAAAGAAAAGGCTGAGGTTTTAAGACCACAGCTATTAGAGATGTCAAAAAAAATACGTCATAGAGGACCGGATTGGAGTGGTATCTACTCTGATCAAAAGGCAATTTTGGCTCATGAAAGATTAGCTATAGTGGATCCAGTTTCTGGAAAGCAACCTCTTTTTAGTGAAGATAAAAAATTGGTTCTTGCAGCAAATGGAGAAATTTATAATCATCGTGAAATTCGTAAACAGTTTGATGGTACATATAATTTCCAAACAGAATCCGATTGCGAGGTAATATTAGCTTTATACAAAGAAAAGGGTGCTGAGTTCTTAGATGATTTAAATGGAATCTTTGCTTTTGCGTTATATGATGCGGAAAAAGATTCGTATTTAATTGCGCGAGATCATATGGGTATCATTCCTTTATATATGGGATGGGATCAAAATGGGACTTTTTATGTAGCTTCCGAATTAAAAGCCTTAGAAGGCGTTTGTACAAAAATCGAGTTGTTTCCACCTGGTCATTACTTAGATGGTGCGACAGGAGAACTTACAAAATGGTACATTCGTGATTGGTCAGAATATGATGCAGTAAAAGATAATCAAACTAGTATTGATGAGGTGAGAGATGCTTTAGAAGCATCTGTGCACAGACAATTAATGTCTGACGTTCCGTATGGAGTATTGTTATCAGGAGGGTTAGATTCTTCAGTTACTTCGGCGATAGCCAAAAAATATTCAGAAAAGAGGGTTGAATCTGGTGATACCAAAGAAGCTTGGTGGCCACAATTGCATTCTTTTTCGGTTGGTTTAGAAGGTTCTCCAGATCTTGCAGCAGCACAAAAGGTAGCCGATCATATTGGTACTATACATCACGAGATCAAGTTTACTATTCAGGAAGGTTTAGATGCAATCAAAGATGTGATCTATAATCTAGAGACCTATGATATTACTACTGTTAGAGCATCTACACCAATGTATTTAATGGCAAGAGTTATTAAGTCGATGGGAGTGAAGATGGTACTTTCTGGTGAAGGTGCAGATGAGATTTTTGGGGGATATTTATATTTCCACAAAGCTCCTAATGCTCAGGAATTTCATGAAGAGACGGTACGTAAACTCAGTAAGCTGCATATGTATGATTGTCTAAGAGCTAACAAATCGCTTGCAGCTTGGGGTATCGAAGGAAGGGTACCTTTCTTAGATAAAGAGTTCATGGATGTAGCGATGAGAATCAATCCACAAGATAAGATGATTAATGGAGAGCGAATGGAAAAGTGGGTAATTCGTAAGGCTTTCGAATCTTACTTGCCAGAAAGTGTAGCTTGGAGACAGAAAGAACAATTTTCCGATGGAGTAGGATATAGTTGGATAGATACATTAAAAGAAGTGGTAGAAAGAGAAGTGACTGATGAACAAATGGCAAATGCTCATTTTAGATTTCCAATTCAAACACCACAAAACAAAGAAGAGTTTTATTATAGATCTATTTTTGAAGGTCATTTTCCAAGTGATGCAGCTGCATTAAGTGTTCCACAAGAACCTTCTGTAGCATGCAGTACGAAAATCGCTTTGGAGTGGGATGAAGCTTTCAAGAATATGAACGACCCAAGTGGAAGAGCAGTAGCAAATGTACATGACGATGCTTACCTAATGGATGAGGTCGTTCAATAAATAATAATCAAGAAATTTAAGAGTTTCAGCTTGAGTCGCTGAAAGTTGAGTTAATTGAGATGTAAAACCCCAAGAATATTGCATTCTTGGGGTTTTTGTTATGTATAGTGCGTGGTTTTAATTAATTACCGCATCTTCCTTGGTTAGACCATCTTCTATTGTCTTGTAAAAGATATAAGTAACCATTATACGTAACTTGATCACCAGGGGAATAGCTTCTATTGCTGCTATAAGGATCAATACCTTCACAGATATCTGCAGGTTGCGAAGTTCCACATTCTCCTAATCGATTCCATGAGTAAAAATCTCTTTCATATAAGAAACCTTGGTAAGTAACCTTATCTCCAACGCTATATCTAATATTTGGAGACCATTCGTCTATACCATCGCAGATGTCATTTTCGTTTCCATCACCATCTCCATCGCCGCCGTCACCGCCATCTCCGTCACCAGAAGGGTATGCTTCATTTGTTCCTGAAATATCTCCAGCGGATAATTCTGCTCGTCTTCTTGGGTGTGTAGTGCCATCTAATTGTACTATGGTTGGCTGACCATTTTTACTAAAAGTGTAAGCTCCGTACATCATAGTAGATTTGATGTCGAACTCTCCAAGGTTCAAGGAGTTTTCATTCTTTCTAAATTGACTTTCTGCTCCATCTTGTATGTTTTCAAACAGTATTCTTACATAATTGTCTCTGTCTGATCTGGTTTGTTCATGAATGTATCCCAGAGTATGACCGATTTCATGGATCATTACAACTTCGCTAGTTCCTGTACCAATATTTATTCTTCCTCTATTTCCGTTTACTCCTAAATTAGCGCTTCCACAGTTACAAGACTGTCCATTATTTATGATAGTAACGTAATAGCTTTCATTAGTACGTTCTTTAAATCGGATATTGGTTTTTGTAGACCATTCTCTCATCGAGTTTAGGGTTACTTGTATCTGATTGTTGGTAAGGCTATTGTCTAAAACGTAAATAATGGTGTTGTTTGGCCATTTTTGTACACCTCGGTAAAAGCCTAACTTTTCATCTAAATCTTCATTGGGTTCTGGATTAGCGTTGTAGCCGACTTTTTGATCTGTTAATTGTCTTGATTCATAAATGATATCTCCGCTTAAAAAAGTACCATTTTTTAGATCTTCTACGATAACAACATCATCATTAAAGAATTTTTTTACAACTTCAGTTTCTTGACTACTCGTGATTTCGTCAAAACTTTCATTTGTACAAGAACTTGCTAAGATTCCAAGACCTATAAAAGCAGCTCTTCCTAAGTTGATTAAATGTTTTGTTTTCATTTTAATAAAAGTTGAGTGTGTAGTTATTTTAAAATTATTTGTAGCATTTTGCTATAGCACTTAACGTTGCAGAGAGTTTATATTGTAGTAAACAAGGTCGATTTGAAGTATGTTTTAGTATTCGTAGGTAGTGAATGAGAAATCGTGTAAGTTTGCTGAATCTTCTCTTTGTTTTTTATAAAATCAGTAATTTAGGATTTAATTTTTCTAAGTTTGGAGATGTTGTTTTTTTACAATAAAAAGGAATTAAAATGTTTATTTACAGAGTTTTGTGTTGAATGGTGTGTTAATTGATCAATTATTAATTTAATCTTAAATCCATTTTAAGGCTATTTTTAACGCTTTTAAGAGGTTTTTTGTTTTTTCTGGTCTTGTTCTTAACTAATTGTTGATAACTCTTTAAATCATACTTTCTAAAACGCTTTGAACATTTGACTGTTTTTTTATCTTTGTTTGTTGACCAAAAAATTGTAATTAATATAGCTGATTTATGAGCGAAGAAGCAAAGAAAAATAATTATTCAGCCGATAGTATTCAGGCATTAGAAGGAATGGAGCACGTGAGGATGCGTCCATCGATGTATATAGGTGATGTTGGCGTAAGAGGTTTGCACCATTTGGTATATGAAGTAGTAGATAATTCCATCGATGAAGCACTAGCAGGTCATTGTGATGCTATCGATGTTACTATAAACGAAGATAATTCTATAACGACCAAAGATAATGGTCGTGGTATTCCAGTCGGAATTCATAAAAAAGAAGGAGTTTCTGCATTAGAAGTGGTAATGACCAAAATTGGTGCAGGAGGTAAATTTGATAAAGACTCCTATAAAGTATCGGGAGGTTTGCATGGAGTAGGGGTTTCCTGTGTGAATGCACTTTCTGATCATTTACATGCGATTGTACATAAGGATGGTAAAATATGGGAACAAGAATATGAGAGAGGAAAGCCATTATATCCCGTAAAGTCTACAGGTGATACTGATTTTAACGGTACTATAGTAACCTTTAAGCCGGATGCTACTATTTTTCAGCAGACCTTAGAATACAATTATGATACTTTAGCGAGTCGTATGCGAGAATTGGCATATCTTAATAAAGGAATTACGATCAATCTTACAGATAAACGCCATACAGATGATGATGGTAATTTTGTGTCTGAAACTTTTCATTCAGAAGAGGGATTAAAAGAATTTGTAAAATTCTTAGACGGAAGTCGTAATGCTATTATTGGTGATGTCATTTCTATGGAAGGTGAAAAGAATGATATTCCTGTAGAAGTTGCTATGATCTATAACGATTCCTATGCTGAAAACCTTCACTCCTATGTAAATAATATTAATACACATGAAGGAGGTACGCATCTTTCTGGTTTTAGAAGAGGATTAACTTCTACATTAAAGAAATATGCAGATGCTTCTGGAATGCTGGATAAGCTAAAGTTTGAGGTAGCTGGTGATGATTTTAGAGAAGGTTTAACTGCAATTGTTTCTGTAAAAGTAGCAGAGCCTCAATTTGAAGGACAAACAAAAACGAAACTTGGAAACAGAGAGGTTACTTCGGCCGTTTCTCAGGCGGTATCTGAAATGTTAGAAAATTATTTGGAAGAACATCCAAATGATGCTAAGACGATCGTTCAGAAAGTAATTTTAGCTGCTCAAGCCAGACACGCTGCTAAAAAGGCGCGTGAAATGGTGCAGCGTAAAACCGTAATGAGTATCGGAGGGCTTCCTGGTAAGCTTTCTGATTGTTCGGAGCAAGATCCTGCGTTATGTGAAGTGTTCCTTGTGGAGGGTGATTCTGCAGGTGGAACTGCTAAACAAGGTCGTGATAGAATGTTTCAGGCGATATTACCTTTAAGAGGTAAAATCCTGAATGTAGAAAAGGCAATGCATCACAAAGTATTCGAAAATGAAGAGATTAAGAATATTTTTACAGCATTAGGTGTTACTATCGGAACAGAAGAGGACAGTAAAGCACTTAACCTGTCGAAGCTTCGTTATCACAAAATTGTAATTATGTGTGATGCGGATGTCGATGGTAGTCACATTTCTACACTGATTCTAACATTCTTTTTCCGCTACATGAAAGAATTGATAGAAGCAGGACATATTTATATAGCAGCACCACCTCTATATTTGGTGAAGAAAGGTGCTAAAAAGCAATATGCTTGGAATGATGATCAACGTGATCGAATTGTTAAAGAGTTTGGTGATAATACTAAGATTCAGCGATATAAGGGTCTTGGAGAGATGAATGCAGAACAGCTTTGGGATACTACTATGAATCCTGAGTATAGAACAATGCGTCAAGTAACTATAGATAATTTAACAGAGGCAGATAGAATATTTTCTATGCTAATGGGGGATGAAGTTCCACCAAGAAGAGAATTTATCGAGAAAAATGCAGTATACGCAAACATTGATGCCTAATATAAATATTGCTAAATAATTTAGAACGAAATCCGTTATACCACGTATAGCGGATTTTTTAATTTCCTTAAGGGAATTGGTAATGATAATTCTGTTGCGGTTTGTGAAAATTTAATTGAGAATAGAAAAGCGTAGGAATTATAGTTGTCATGGATTTGCATTGTGGTTGTAATAACCAAGTGCATCAATATTGATTTAAGTGTTTTGAAATGTATAAAATAAAGTAACTTTCGTAGAAAGGGATGTTAAAACTAAAGCGTGATTATGTGATAAATTGAAATGGAGCTAATTCTAAATATTTTACTGAATATTTATTTTATAAAAAACGCGACTAGGGATACTTTAATTTTCTCCATAGTCGCGGTTTTAAGCTAACTTCGTCTTAAATAGCTTATTCGCAATCGAAGAATGGCTTTAAGAAATCAGGAATAACGTCACAAATATCAAGGTCTCCGTCTCCATCATTCCCAGAAGAGCTACAGTTTGAAGATACACTAGTCCCACAATCCTCTAATCTAAGTAGTACAACTCCATTTTGATTTTTGACAATTAAAGTGGATTCTCCATTTACAGAAGTAACACTAGTGCTGATACTGGTAGCATCTTCAAAAGTGTAAGTTCCACAATCTGTTGTTACTGTACATGTAGCTTGTGCAGACAAAGTAAGTAAGAAAGCGGCAATTAAGGTGAAAAATTTAGTTTTCATGATTTTAAGTTTTAAAAGTTTATTTAATTAAGACGATATAAAGGTATTTTAATCATGCTCCTCTTTTAGGGGGTAATTGACGAATGTCCTATTTCAGTTCATTTATTAATTAATCTAATTCATTTGTTAGAATAATTGATCTATAATTTTACCGAAGATCTGTCTTTTAGCCAGTAAATACATGTCTAACAAGTTGTTATTCGTAAGAAGTTCATACAATGAAAAAAGAATTATTTTTTCTTGTCTTTGAAAAAAAAACTTTAGGTGATTTGATGATATATAGTTTAGTTCTAAAATATTAGGCAATAAAAAGAGACAAGAGTTGTTTTAGCTTTACTTTATCTTTATGCAAAAAAAAAGAGATGTTATTATGTTAAAAATCAGGACTATTATTGTAGATGATGAGAATAACAGTTTAGAGGCATTGAATATATTGTTACTTAAATTCTGTCCAGAAGTTGCTATTATTGGGAAAGCAGAAAATCTAAAAAAAGCAAAAAAGTTAATAGATATAAAAAAACCAGACCTAGTTTTTTTAGACATTCATATAAGAGATGACACTATTTTTACTTTGCTAGATAGTTTAAAAGAAATTGATTTTGAAATCATTTTTGTAACTGGTGATGAGGGGTTCGCTCTAAAAGCATTTAGTCTTAAAGCAACTGACTATTTATTAAAACCAGTATCAATATCGGGTTTACAAGATGCAATTAGGAGAATACAAGAAAAAATAATATATAATCGATCGATTTCTGATTTAACAAATGATCAGGTTGATCAAAACGTAAATAAAGGTGCTCCAAAAATAGCATTTCCTATTCAAAACGGCTTTAGGTTAGTAGAACCACACGAAATTACCCATTTGATTGCAGATGGTAGCTATACTAATATTCATTGTACTAATTTAAATACTTTATTGGTGAGCAGAAACCTGAAGCATTATGAAGTAAAATTAAAAAAATATGGCTTTTTTAGAGTACATCCTTCAGTGCTAATAAATTTGAGATATCTAAGAGAGATCAATCGACAGGATGGTGGATTTTTGATAATGGATAATAATAAAACATTACCAGTATCCAATTATAGGCGTAAAGAACTAGAAGATTGGATTAAAGGAGATAAAAGTATAAATCAATAAGGGTTTTATATTTTGAGTCAGGAGTTTGTTTTAAGATTGGGTATAATCCGAAAGGAAGTTAATATTTATATATTTTATTATATCAACAGGTATATGAAAATAATCAGATAGTATTTGCTAAATAATTTAGAACGAAATCCGTTATACCATGTATAGCGGATTTTTTTATATATTGTTGCGCCTATTAAAACCCAAATCTAAAGAAATGAACGTGCCAGACTTCCATATTTTTAAATGTTTGGTTCTGTTAATTTTATCGGATTATAGAAAACCATAGATACAAACAGATGAAAAAAACTTTACTCTTTTGTTTAATGCTTGTGCTCAAAGTATCTTATGCACAAACTAATGTCGATCAATTACTAGAACTTGGTATACAAAATGCACAGCGCTTTAGTACCGACTATTTTGCTCCAGGAGGAGAGGTATTAGTTAATAGTATGTCTAATGGTTGGTATAAGAGTGCACAGGTTAAAAAACTATGGCGTTTCGAAGTAGGTTTTGTGGGTAATTTGTCTTTTGTGAGAGAAGAAAAACAATCGTTTATTCTAAATACGGCAGAATATGATGGAGTAGCATTTCGAGAAGGGCCGGCGAGTCAGGAGGTAGCTAATGCTTTTGGAGGGAATCGTGGAGATATTGTTGTGGTATTAAATCAAGGGCAATTAGCGCAAGTAGAGGTAACGCTTCCAGACGGAATTGGGGGGCAAGAAGTAAATATTGCGCCTACAGGTTTTTTGCAAGGTTCTATTGGAGTTTCTAGAAGTACAGAAGTAAAAGCAAGATTCTTACCAAAAATAGCTGTTAGAGAAAATACAGAAGTATTTCTATATGGATTAGCGGTACAACATGAATTTACAGATTGGATTTTTTCTTGGAAAAGGCTTCCTTTTAGATTCTCTGGACTCGTAGGGTATACCAATGTCAGAGGGTTTTATGATTTTGCTGCAGATAGTGAAACAGAAGGTAATGATCAAGAAATTAGATTAAAATCAAATTCGTGGTTGGTTAGTGGAATTATTTCTACCAAATTTTCCAAAGTTAATCTCTATGGAGGTTTTGGTTTTTATACAGGTAATAGTACTGCCGATGTCTTAGGGTCTTATGAGGTGCAAAGTGGTCCATTAGCATCACAAACTGTTGTTGATCCGATTTCTGTAGACAATAAAACTTCAGGACTAAAAGCAACGCTAGGAGTAAATGTGAAATTAGGTTTCTTTAGAGCTAATTTGGATTACACATTACAGAACTATCAAAACCTTTCTATAGGTATGAATTTTGGTTGGTAATTTAACTAAGAATTCACAAACAAAATCGTTAAAGAATTCGTATTTTCGCGCTGATATTGAAGAAATTCAATACACTAGGATAATATTAATCAAAATTATATTAAAATAATGAAAGTTACAGTAGTAGGAGCTGGTGCAGTAGGTGCAAGTTGTGCAGAGTATATTGCCATAAAGAATTTTGCTTCAGAAGTAGTGTTGTTAGATATCAAAGAAGGATATGCAGAAGGTAAAGCAATGGACTTGATGCAAACCGCTTCTTTAAATGGATTTGATACTAAAATAACAGGAACTACAAATGATTATTCTAAAACTGCAGGAAGTGATATTGCTGTAATAACTTCTGGAATTCCTCGTAAACCAGGAATGACTAGAGAAGAGTTAATAGGTATTAATGCAGGAATTGTAAAATCAGTTTCTTCTAGTTTAATTGAGCATTCTCCAAATGCTATTATCATTGTAGTAAGTAATCCTATGGATACGATGACGTATCTTGTACATAAAACTACTGATCTTCCTAAAAACAAAATTATAGGTATGGGTGGTGCTTTAGATAGCGCACGTTTTAAGTATCGATTAGCAGAAGCATTAGAAGCGCCTATTTCTGATGTAGACGGAATGGTAATCGGAGGTCATAGTGATAAAGGAATGGTTCCTCTTACTAGATTAGCTACAAGAAATAGTGTGCCTGTTTCAGAATTTATTTCTGAAGAACGTTTAGAAAAAGTAGCAGCAGATACTAAGGTTGGTGGAGCTACGCTTACTGGATTGTTAGGAACTTCTGCTTGGTATGCTCCAGGAGCTGCGGTATCTGGTTTGGTACAGGCAATTGCTTGTGATCAGAAAAAGATTTTCCCTTGTTCAGCATTGTTAGAAGGAGAATATGGATTAAATGATCTTTGTATCGGTGCACCTGTAGTATTGGGTAGAAATGGAATCGAAAAAATCGTAGAGATCGAGCTTAATGATGCTGAAAAAGCAAAACTTGCAGAAAGTGCAGAAGGAGTTAAAAAGACAAATGGATTGTTAGAGTTATAATCTGTTTTAATCGAATATATTAGGAAAGAGCTACTGTCTTAAATAGTAGCTCTTTCTTTTTAAAAGTCTTTATGTTTTCTATATCATAATTCAAACTTCCATGAAATTTATTAAAATAATCCTGTTTTTTTTAATCTTGTCTGCTTGTAATTTTGGTCCAAAACCAGATAAAACTGTAGAGTTAATAATTGAACTTCAGGATAAGAGTTTAAAAGAGCAACAGATACATGAAACCGTAGAAACTTTTAAGAGAAGATTGCAGAAAATTACAAGTCAGTATGAAGTAGTAAGTTTAAATACTACAAAGATTCAAATTACTGCGGCTACTCATTACGAATCTGATAGGTTTAAAAAGTATATTTTAAATCCCGGGAAGTTAGAGTTTTATGAAGTATATAAGAAAAAGGATATAGTGCCTTTTCTTATGGAAGTGAATGAATTAGCTAAAAATGATGATTCAGCGATAGAGCCCTTGTTTGAACTAATTAAAGGAGGAACAAATCCAGCAATGCCTAATTTGCTATCAGTGGTAGCAAAAGATACTACTAGAATAAACAAATTTCTTTCTATTAAAGCTGCAGAATCTAAACTACCAGTGAAAAGACGATATGTAAAGTTCTTGTGGGGTATCCAAGAAAAGGGTACTGGTTATTTTCCTTTGTATGCTCTTAGACAGAATAATCAAAATCAGGCGGCTTTACATGGAGATGTTGTGGTAAATGCTTTTACCAGATATAATGAATTAAATATACCTGTAATTTCGATGCAAATGAACGAAGAAGGTAGTGAGAAATGGGCAGATTTAACGGAAAGAGCTTTTCAGCAGAGATCTAATATTGCAATTGTTTTAAATGATCAAGTGTATAGTGCTCCTGGAGTTATTTCAGGTCCAATACAAGGCGGTCGATCTGAAATATCGGGTGATTTTACTGTTGAGCAAACTCAAGATTTTGCTAATATCTTAATGTCAGGAGAAATTCCAAAGTTGAAAGTTTTGAGTTTTAATGTTGAAGAGATAAAATAAACATTGGAACTTTATATTATTTTGTTTGTTTTAAGATATTTTTTTAGGACTTTAGAAATGAAGTTTTAATTTTTCTATATTTGCGACCATGAAGAAAGAATGGTACTTCGGATTGTTGATTTCAGCTTTTGCGTTACTAGTAGTAATGCAAGGGCAAACTGTCGTGCCTAATCAAGAGATTGTTCTTGACTTTAGAAATGTTACTGTATCGTCACAAGAAGCTGAAAATGCAGTAAAAACTGTAAAAAAACAGTTAGCATCTATTGGTGTAAAAAACACCAGAATATCCAATGAACTTCATAACGGTAAACTAAGAATTTCTTATTACAGCGATGCCGATGTAGAAAGCATACAGCAAATACTCGTCGAGAATCATATTTCTTGGAATCATATTCTATTTGATAAAAACGGTTCTAATGATTCTAAAATTCCTTTTGATAAAGAATCTTCAGACTATCATGTAGCTGTTTATAAAATTCAGAAAAGTACCGATAACGATTCAGGTTTTAGTGGGATTCACGTTTTAGAATTAGAACAAAAGCAAGATAGAGCTTCAGGTGTTTCTTATAGTTTTGTGAATGAAAACGCTGATGAGGCGATCAACCGATTTATACAATTAGCACAGAAAGTACATAGTGCGATTGCTATCGCAATAGATAATACTTCTTATAAAATTCCAGAGGTAAGAGCAGGACCTATTTCTTAGTTTAGAAATGCACTGTTTACCAAATTTCTAAAAATATAAAAAATAGCTAAATAGTAGATTTTGATACTACATTAGTAGCTAAAACCTAATAACTACGTCATATTCAGACCTAGTTGAATTACCTTTTTAATATACTAACAATTGTCAATCTCAGAAGAATGTTCGAAACATTTGGTGGGTTGACCAAAATAAACCACAATGCAAAATAAAGGACTTGTTAGAGTGTTTGCGATTATATTTGGATTGGTATGTCTTTACCAGTTATCGTTTACATATTTAACATACACAAAAGAAAAAGAAGCTGAAGTTTTTGCGATAAATAAGTATCCAGAAACAGTAGAGAATTACTCTAAACTTAGAGAAACAGCTCAAAAAGAGTATTTAGATTCAATCGGAAAGGATCCGATTTTTGCGAATTTTAGTTATAACGAAGCAAAAACAAAAGAATTAAATAAAGGTCTTGATCTTAAAGGAGGAATCAATGTAATTCTTCAAATATCAGTAAGAGATATTTTAGAAGGATTAGCAAATAAATCTAAAAACCCAGCATTCATTCAGGCATTAGATGCTACTGATGAAACTCAGAAAGATAGTCAGAATACCTATGTAGATGACTTTTTTACAGAGTTTGAAAATATTCCTGATGCTCAGTTAGCATCTCCAGATATTTTTGCGAATAAAAACTTAAGTGATGATATCACTTTTGATATGTCTAATGATCTAGTAAAGCCTATATTAAGAACAAAAATCGACGAATCGGTAACATCAGCATTCGAAGTATTACGTAAGCGTATTGATAAGTTTGGGGTTACACAACCAAATATTCAGCGTTTAGGAGAGTCTGGTCGTATTTTGGTAGAACTTCCAGGAGCTAAAGATGTTGATCGTGTAAAGAAACTTTTACAGAGTACAGCTCAATTAGAATTCTGGGATGTTGAAAACTCTCAAGAATTAGGAATCTTCTTAGGAAGAATGAATGATAAGCTTAAGAAAGAATTAGAAGCAAAAGAAAATAAAACTACTGAGAAAGAAGAAGTAGTATCTGAAAAAGTTGCAGATACAGTAAAAACTGATAGTACCGAAGTAAATATTGCTCAGTCAGATAGTACACAGACAGATGCAGATGCAGAAATCGAAAAATTATTAGCGGATTCTGAAGATTCTACAGATGTTGAAGCGCAGGTAAATCCTATTAATGATTTAATTGGTCCTCCTTCTGTTCCTGGCGCGCTAGTTTCTGTAGCGGTAAATGATGTGAAGCAGTTTAACTCGTATCTAGATAGAAAAGATATTAGAGCTTTATTACCACAATCATTAAGATTTGTAAAGTTTGCTTGGAGTAAACAAGCAAAAGAGGAAGATAGGGTAGATTTATATGCTCTTAAAGGAAATCGTGATAATACTCCAGAATTAAGTGGAGGTGTTATTACCGACGCTGCACAGACCTATGACCAACTTAATAATGTAGTGGTGACGATGCAGATGGATGGTAAAGGAGCTAAGAAATGGGCAGAAATGACCGGAAGAGCTTCTCAAACAAGAGGTCAGATTGCGATTGTATTAGATGATATTGTATACTCTGCGCCTGGTGTTTCTAAAGGAGCTATTACAGGAGGAAGAAGTGAGATCTCTGGAGATTTTACGGTAGAAGAAGGACAAGATTTGGCAAATGTATTAAGAGCAGGTAAATTACCAGCATCAGCGGATATTATTCAGAGTGAAGTTATAGGGCCGTCATTAGGGCAAGAAGCAATCGATAGTGGTATCATGTCTTTCGGAATTGCATTGGTATTGATTTTAATCTGGATGATTTTTTATTATGGAAAAGCAGGTGCTTTCGCGGATGTTGCTTTGGTAGTAAATATTCTATTCATATTTGGAGTATTAGCTGGATTAAAAGCTGTGTTAACATTACCAGGTATTGCAGGTATCGTATTAACCATAGGTATGTCTGTGGATGCGAACGTACTGATCTTCGAAAGAATTAAAGAAGAGCTAGCCAAAGGTAAATCACAAGTAGATGCGATTAAAGATGGTTTTAGCAATGCGTTATCTTCGATTTTAGATGCAAACATTACTACAGGTTTAACTGGTTTAATTCTTTTATTCTTTGGTACAGGACCTATTAAAGGATTCGCAACTACTTTATTAATTGGTATTCTTACATCTTTATTTACTGCGATTTTCATCACTAGATTGTTCATCGATGGATATGGTAGAAATGGTAAAGAATTGGCATTCTCTACAGCAGCTACTAAGAATTTATTTAAAAATGTAAATATTGATTTCTTAAAGAAGAGAAAAGTAGCTTATATTATTTCTGGTATTATCGTAGTTGCAGGACTTGTTTCTTTATTAACACCAGGACAAGGTTTAGATAAAGGTGTTGATTTCGTAGGAGGTAGAACATATACTGTTCGTTTTGCTAAGGATGTAGTCCCTACAGATGTAGAAAAGGATTTAGTAGCCGTATTCGGAAGTGCACAAGCAAAAACACTTGGTGCAAAAAATCAGTTAAAAATTACTACAAAATATAAGATTAACGAATCGGGAGAAGCTGTAGATTCAGAAATTTCTGATTTGTTATTTAAGTCTTTAAAATCTCACTTGCCTGATAATATGAGCTACGAAGAATTTTCTAATGGAGATGAAGATAAGCAAGTAGGTATTATGCGTTCGATGAAGGTTGGACCTACGATAGCGGATGATATTCAACAAGCAGCCTTTGTTTCTGTTATAGGATCTTTAATTGTAGTTTTCTTATATATCTTATTTAGATTTAGAAGATGGCAGTTTAGTTTAGGTGCGGTAGCGGCAGTTTTCCACGATGTATTGGTAGTGTTAGGTGTATTCTCACTTACTTGGAAGTTTATGCCATTTAATATGGAAATCGACCAAGCGTTTATTGCAGCTATTCTAACTGTAATTGGATACTCGCTGAATGATACCGTGGTTGTATTTGATAGAATCCGTGAATATTTCGCGGAGCACACTACATGGCCGTTAAATAAGAATATTAATGGAGCGTTAAACAGTACGTTAAGTCGTACATTAAATACTTCGTTAACAACCTTATTAGTATTAATAGCGATCTTTATTTTTGCAGAGCCTTTACGAGGATTTATGTTCTCATTAATCATAGGTGTACTAGTAGGAACCTACTCTTCTTTGTTCATTGCTACTCCAGTAATGTTCGATACTGTAAGTAAAGTAGGTTTAAAAGAAAAGAAAAAGACTGAAGAAGAATCATAGAAAAGTCTATTTCTAGAATATCAAAAAAGCTGCATTTTTTTTAATGCAGCTTTTTTTATGGAATGAAGTAAATCTGATTAATGAAGATTTCGGGGATTTTTTAGTTTTTTATTAACACTATATCGTTTGAGTGAATTCTAATTATAGAGTTTGCTTTTTTTATTACCTACTTTTGAAAATATCATCAAATAACTATTAAAAAATTGAGTATTTAACAGTCTTGTTGAGAAGTGTTGTTGCTGTTATAGACATGGATCAAATGGGACTGTTTGTTTACTACAATTTTCGTTTGATGGGATCATAATAAATATCCTTTTTATGAATGTTTATTATGAGTATAGAATCTTGGAAAACTATTGTTTGGGAAGATAGTTTTGGAATATACGTAAGCTGTTTTTACAGCATTTTTTAATTGTATAACACACACACACACACACAAGATTCATGAAAAACACTAATCTATTTTTGTTGTTATTATTCTTTTATTCTGGAATGATAGCACAGCAAGTCCACACTTCTTATTTATGGCACATGCAACAACCCATTTATTGGGCAGAGAAAAGTAAAGAAAACCCTAATCGGTATCAAACGGTTTTAGAATCACATAATTTAAAAATATCAGGTGATTCTTGGAATATATATGCGGATGGGATTAGTCATCCACTAAACGATTTAGAAGAAATTTTTGGGAAGTATGATCGAGTAAAAGCCTACCAATACGGACCTAAGAATTCTGTTCAAACCTTATTAGGGTTACCGAATGGAGGTGCACAAGTAAATTATTCTGGTTGTTTGATAGAAAATGTAAATAGTTTGGCAAATGCAGGAGTTTGGGGATATAATCAAGGCTGGCAAAATGATTTTATCGAAGCAAAAAGCTGGAAAACTTCTGGGGGACAACCCAGAATGGATCTAACTGGTTTTACATTTCATCATGCTTTGGCTCCTTTAATTAGCGAAAGAGCCCTGAGAATGGAATTGAAAACACATCGATATATCACCGATCAAACTTTTGGAGGTGAATATTCTAAAGGATTTTGGCCAGCTGAGTGTTCTTTTTCTGAAAGAATAATCAAAGTATTGGTAGAAGAAGGTTTCCAATGGTCGGTTATCGCAAATAGCCATCTATCAAGAACGCTAAATGATTATCCATTAGATTATGGTACTTCTGGAGTTAATATTGATCCGCCAAATGCTGCGGATAAGGTAGCTACGAATGGTAATAACTGGTGGAAAGGACAAATAGATGGTAGAGGTGGTACCTTTGCTGCTCCATATTGTTATCAGGCACATAAAGCGCAATACATAGATCCAGAAACAGGACAAACTTATAAGATGGACGTAGTTCCTATGGCTGATTTACTTAGTTATCAGAATGGATTTAGTTCTATGGGTACAGGAGAGATTGATGCTAATATTGCACCATTTAGTAATGCGAGTCAACCCTCCATTGTTTTATTAGCACATGATGGTGATAATGCTTGGGGTGGTGGAGATAGTTATTATCAGGAATCTGTTCCAGGTTTCGCTAATGAGGCAGCGTCTAAAGGGTATGACCCAACTACCATTCAGCAATTTTTAAATTCTTACCCAGTTCCTGAAAATGATATCGTAAAAGTAGAAGATGGTTCTTGGGTAAATGCAGCCAATGATTGGGGGCATCCACAATTTATTAACTGGTTATGGCCTTTATATGATACTACTAATTATCGATTTAATCCTGATGGATGGACAGAAGATGCTAGAAACTGGGCGGTGATTACTGCTGCAGAAAATTATGTATTAATGGCAGAAGATAATAGTAATGGAGTAGATATAGCAAAAATAATTGATCCATCATTTGGCGCTTCCAGTGCAGAAAAAGCATGGCATTTCTTTTTACCATCGCTGACCAGTGGTTATATGTACTATGGTAAAGCAATCGATATGGAGGTAAAGCAAACCTTAGCTGGTAATATTGCTATTGAACATGCTTTAGATGCGCTAGGAGGATCTATCAATCAAGATAATACGCCGCCTTCTGTTTTTATTCCTCAAAGATTTCCTTACAATCCTGGTGGTAAAGGTTTTGGCCCAATATATGCGTATCAGGAAGTTCAAAATTCTTCTGATTTTCATGTATGGACATTTGCTCATGATGTAAGTGGATTGGCTTCAGTAGTTTTAAAATATAGAACTGATAATGACGGTATAAATCCTATTGCGGATAATGTAAACGACACCTATGCTGGAGGAGAAGGAGTAAGTTCCTGGAATACCATTTCGATGACACAAAAGGAATTTCCAAAAGATAATGTCACTCAGGATCCAGAAATAGATCTTTTTATAGAGCCTACTGCAATAGCAGATCTATGCTATGCAGAAATTCGTGGTTTGTCTAATGTATTAGTAGATTACTATGTTGAAGCTACAGACACTCAAGGGAATGTATTTAAGACTCCAATTCAACATGTGTATGTTGGTGATTTTAACAGTAGTGATGAGGTCACACTCACTGTGGAACCTAATTCTGGAAATTATGACGATACTATTGAAGTAGTTTTAGAAGCATCAACAACTTCTGATAATGATGATGTGACAATTTATTATACGATAGATGGATCAGAGCCTACAACAAATAGTCTGGTTTACTCTAATCCATTTGATTTAGGAAATGAGGATAGTGATCCAATCCAGCTAAAAGTTGTGGCGTATGACGCAGATGGAAATGTTTCTGACGTAATAACACGCTATTATACATTCGGAGACATCCCTTCTTATAAAGTGTACTTTAAGAATACTTCCAATTGGAATGATGTGTATGTGTACGCATTTGACAAGAACAATAATACACCATTACCTGGATGGAATTGGCCAGGAAGATTGATGGCTCCAACACCAAATTCTCCTTGGTTTAGCTACGAAGTTGCAGAATCAGTTGAAGTAGGATTGGTATTTACGAATGGAAGCGGACAACAATCAGATGATCAGTTTAGAAATGTAGAAGGATGGTACGTATTATCAGAAAATGTTTGGTACGATCAATGTCCTTCTGATTGCCCTGGAGAATTAGAGTTACCCGTATTATCTGTAACTCCTCAAGGAGGAACTTATGAGGGTAGCGTAACAGTTAATTTAACTGCTACGAATCAAGCTGTCATTTATTATACGTTAGACGGGACCGCACCATCAGATTCAAGTTCTTTGTATTCGAATTCGCTTATATTAACAGAAACCACTACGCTATCTGCGATTGCCTATAATGATACAGGTGCTTCTAGTGTACTATCCGAGGAATATATTATCAATCAACCTCAGTCCTATACAGTTCATTACAGGAATACTCAGAATTGGTCCGATGTTTATGTGTATTTGTTTAATCAAGATACTAACCAGCCATTACCAGGATGGAGCTGGCCAGGACAGCCTATGTCTAGAATGGATAGTTCTCAATGGTATTCCTTTGCGATTCAGGAATCAGGAAATATAGGTATGGTTTTTAATAACAACAATAACGGAAGTCAATCTGATGATCTCAATAGAACTATAGATGGTTGGTATGATCCATCGACAAATCTTTGGTATCCAGATTGCCCAGTGGCATGTCCAGGTGATGTCACTGATGATAGTTTAACAATCTATTACAACAATAACAATACAAATTGGAATACCGTTAGTTTGTATTATTGGGAGACATCTGCTGCTGCTTTGAGTACTTCATGGCCAGGAGTTCAGATGACAGACGATGATAATGATGGCTGGTATGAATATACATTAACAGGTGTTACTTGTGCCAAAGTAATTTTTAGTACTAACGGAAGTCAGCAAACAGAGGACTTAGAAATTTGTGGAGAAGGTTGGTATGATAATGGTTGGGTAAGTGCACCATTAAATAAAGGTCCAGAAAAAGATGAAATCAATATTTCTGCACCATATCCAAATCCATTTGAAGATACCGTTAATTTCAATGTATCTGGAGAAACAGAAGCTGTAAATATTACTGTTAGAGATGTTAAGGGTGCTCTGTATTATTCGGATAGAGTGACGAGTAAAAACGGAACGATATCAATTCCACTGAATGTTTCAAAAGGAATATACTTTATAAAATTCAGTAATAAAAACATCAATAAGGTTGTAAAAATAATTAAGTAGCGGCTATCCTTTTTTTGTACTACCTAGATAAGACCTCTTGGAACACTTGTTTTCCAAGAGGTTTTTCTTTTTTGGGCAATCTAACTTTTCTTAAAACTAATAGAATCACCTTCTTTTAGATTCCATTGATCAGATAACCCTGCATTAATTTCTAAAACATATCTAGCAGGTTTTCCAGAGGGTAACGAGGTTGGATCCAATGGTTTTGCATTTTTCTGGAAACTCACGATTTTAAATTGCTCATCGATATAAATAATATCCAAAGAGATCTCTGTATTTTTCATGTAAAAACTCTGTGGCCTTAAGGTTTCCATAATAAATAGCATTCCTCGTTTTTCTTCCATGGTTTTGCGATACATTAAACCTGTTTCGCGTTCATAATCGTTATCTGCAATTTCGATATCTAAGTTTACTATAGATTTTGGAATAGAATCTTGTATGTTATAGATGGAGAGTTCTCCTTCTTTTTTAAATGTTATCTCTTCAGTAATGATCTTTTTATCATTCTCTTTTTTACAAGAAAAAATGGTTACAGCACTTAGGGCTATGCAGAGTATTAAAATATTCTTTCGCATCAGTCTAACTTTATGAGATAAAAGTAGACAAAAAAGTCGCACTTCAAAAATTCGAAGCACGACTTTTATTTGGAAATCAAGATTTAAATCCTCTGAAAGTAGTTTACTATTAATTAGTGCATATAAGTATGAGACTTACGATGTTTTCGATACCAAATGAACATTCCTAATAGTATAAGTAAGATAAGAAGATGAGGTTCGCTCATTCTAGCAGTATCATCTCCAATATCTAGATTTTTATTACCTGATAGTACTTGTTCTTGTTTCTTTTTAAGAATGGCTTTTTGAGCTTCATTTTCTACGACAATATAGGAGGTAACAGGAGTCATTATTTTAGACATAAAACTGTTTCGTACCAATTGCAACCAATCTTTTTTTTCTTGTGCAGGAAATAATGTTTGGGATAACCACATGCCTTGCATGGCTAATCCGTCGAGCCATTTTTTTTCAGAAATTGGTTCTTTGCTCATATTATAAGGACCATTTTTAAGAATAATACTTGGTGTTTCATCCTCAGATAAATAGGTGACAGAAAGGTCTTTATGTTTGTAGATAAGAACATTTTGATCAAATGTTATAGGAACAGAATCAACTATTTTTTTCTTTGGATTTTCTAAAAGAGAATGCGGTTCGAGAATCCCATTGTTAGAAAGATTATAGAATCTGTTATGGTCTGGAAATGCAATTTTAAAATCTGAAAAATCTTTGTTTAGCACTGCTTTCTCGATTGAATCCGTAATTGCCACAAAAACAGGATAAGAATCTGATGGATTTTGATACGAATCAAACAATGTTTTTTTGATAGCTCTATCTAAATAGTACCCACCTTCAAATGATTGTTGGGAAAACTCTTTTTTCCAGTTTTCTATACCTACGGATGAAGAAGTATAGGTATTCACAAAACTAATTTTAAGCCGAGTACTAATTTGAGGATATTCGTTAATTAACTTTTGAATTCGATTACTATAGTTATTTAAGTACCTCTCTTTATGTGCAGAAACATCTACAAGAAAATGAAAATACGGTTTCCTTTTTACAGATGCCAAATTCTTTTTGCTCTTAGATGAAATGTAAATCAAATTACCGAGGTCCATGGTGCTATATACTTTTTCCTGTACTTCACTTCCTAAAGTGGTAATATGCCCATCAATTTGTAAGGTAACTGGTTCTTTATGTATAAATTCTATCCCAGTTTTTCGAGTTTCATTTTTAGCGAAAGGAAAAACTCTAAAAGCAACTTTATTTCCGGTTAAGTAATATAAAATTCCAGGATCTTTGTTTTCATTTCTTATCTGAGAAAACACCCACATAGCAGATTTCTTTTCTGCTAATATTCCCATCTCTTTTCTGTCTCCAACATACAAATAATAATCACTGATCCAACAACCGTTCGGTAAGTTTATAGTGGTGGCATATTCTTTAAATCGATCAGAACTATCATTTTTTATTTCGAGATGAACCCAGCTTTTCCATACATTTTGAGTCTTGTCATAGATGCTTTTACTTTGTATGTTAGAAATGGCAACTTGATCGTTTCGTAGTTGATCGTGCCATGGTTCATCTTGTGGTGCTCCAAAAAAGATATGTTCGATTGCGTCTATTTTTGGATTGGATAAGAGCAGATTATCCAAAACAATCCAATTATAAAATGAAGATAAGTATGGAGTTTGATGAGTCTCAAGAAAAGCTCCATTTCTATCATCTTTATGTTTCTTGATAGTTTGTATTGTTTTTTTTAAGGATGTCGTATCGATAAAATATGTTTTGGTATAGTCTGGAGAATATACATAGTCTAAGGTTTCTTCTAAAGTATATCGATCCATTTTATAAGTGATCGTTATGCACGTTGGAAGTACTAAAAAACTTAGAATAGAAATACTTCTTAATAACTTAATGGATATTTGATTTTTTAACGTATTGAAGTTTTTAACAAGTTCCTGAACATGAATAACAAAAAGAAGCAATGGCGAGAGCATTAAAAATCCAGTGCCAACAATTACTATTGCAATAACAGATAATGGAAGGAAAGGGAGAAATACCATAAAGAAATATAAAGTGTAAGAAAATGTAATGCTTCTTCCTATAAATATTAAAAGTTGATATGTTTTATTTTTGATAGTAGGTAAGCATACTAAAATTCCATTGATAATAGCTAAAATATAAAACCAAACATTAGTGAAATTTCCAAAAATCCCTGATTCATTAATACTATATGAATTAAATAATATACCATTGTTGATAGCAAGTCCTAAAAGTGGGAATACAATTGTTATGGGTATTTTCCATATAAGATCATATTTTTTCCAGACAGCTCCTTTTTTAATAGCTAGAATATAAATTCCTCGTACTATAAAGAATAGAAATAATAAGGTTCCAATTATGATAAATATCAATAAAATATGGAACCCAAACTGATGATCGAATGGCTGCCAAAGAGGAATAATAACTTGTGAGAAAATATACCAACAGATTGGAATAGCAATGGCTGCCGCAAAATTTATCAATGCATTATGCTTTTTTTCTTTAGGAGTAAACTGAAGAACGACAATCAATAAAGAATAAAAAAGGGTAGGCATTAAAAAAGTACCCAGATATAGAACAATATTCCCTGATATCATCCATCTTGGTATTGAAAATGGAATAATTTGATCAGCATATTCGCCGTATAGATAGATAAAGGGAATATACACTAATAAAGCGATCCATCCATAAATGGCAGATACTTGTCTTTTTCGTACTATCAAGAATAGTGTGTATGCAAAGTTCAAGAGTCCTAATATAAACAGTATACTTCCAAATATTTTCCAGTATGCAATATGAGAATCTTCTAGAAGACTTTTAACAATGTTAAACTGGCCCCAGAAAAGGAAGAATACCAAAACAATTGGAAGTGTATTTATGATTAGCAACCATTTAGGATTACGTAAGTTGTGCATGGTGCGTATATTTTTTAATTAATGTGTCGGTGATTAGATAAGTGACTATCAAAAATGATAGATTAACGAGAATACCTAAACCTTCATGGATCACATGAGTTTGAAGGTGTAATAGTTCACTAAGAGTGTTTTGCGAAATAATTGAAACAAATATTCTAGCAGTATTCACAAAGATAGTAATCACTAAAGAAAACAATAAAATTAGAGGGAATACAATCATTTTTATAAAGTGTGTTTTGGAATGCTCAAGGAATAGATACAATAGCATTAAGAACAGAATTGTCCAAAGATTAAATCCCGCACAGGATTTGTCAATAACAACATCAAGTTTTTGATGATAGTATCCTATATTATCAATATATTCCGAAGAAGAACCTACCATAGCACTCAAAAGAAGATCTGTGGGTTTAAGTAAAAAAGTCAGATCTTCTAAATTCGACTGCTTAAATCCAAATTTTAGTAGCACGAAAAGAACTGTTCCAAATATATAATAGTAGCTATTTTTAGAGATATTCATTTTACTGTTTTTAGTTGTGATTTTATGAACCCCATTCAATTTTTCTGGAGACCATCATGATAGTTCCTAGAATTAAGAATAACCCTATACTTCCTACCAATAATGCATAATCTTCTAGCTGAATTATTACAAAAATAAAAGCGTATAGAGCGATTAATGAAGTAGATATTAAACCCATAAATTTTAGACTTCGCAAGATGGCTTTCGAATATACAGAAATAAGAAGTATAACCGAGGTTCCTGCTATAAGATAAGCGTATAAAAAACTGGAGTGTTCTGATATAGAAATAAGCAAAGTGTAAAACATCGTCAATGCTAATCCGATCATTAGATACTGAAAAGGATGAATATTTATTTTACTAATCGTTTGTATCAAGAAAAATACTAAGAAGGTTAAAGCTATTACGAGATATCCATATTTTGCAGTTCGTTCACTTTTTTGATAATCATCTACAGGAATAAGAAGTTCTACTCCAAAAGCAGCTGAGCTTAGTTGCGGTAGTTCTCCATAAAACTCTTGCTCGAATTCTCTGTTTGTTTCCATTACATTCCAGTTTACTTTAAAACCATCAGGCCCAAGTGTCCTGGTTTTGGAATCAGGTAGATGTGCTCCGTTAAAACTGGGAGAACACCAATTCGACTTCATAACTACATTGGTTTCTCTACCTACGGGTATAAACTGTAAGTTTTCACTACCATTAATCTTTAGATTGATGGTAAAATTTATAGTTTTTTCTTTTGGGAGTGAGGTTTCTTTTAAAAATTTGGTTTCTAAAGTGTTAGTGTGGTTGTTTTGAGAATAACGTGAGCGTAATGAATAAGTTTCTAAGCCTAATTGGACTTGAAGATTACTTTTAATTCCTTTTAGATTGGTTGAGTTTAAAACTATTGTCGCTTTATTCCATAATATATCTTCTTGATCAATATCCTTAGTTTCGAAGTCAGGGGTTGTAAAAGCTCCTTGGATATCCATATCAGCAGTGAATACAGCGGATTTATAGATCCCCCTTTTTAAGTTTTCCGAATCCACATCTACATCCGAATCAATATTCAAAGTATTAGGAAGAATATAAGCATTTTTGATAGTTATTTTATCTTCTACTATATAACTTTTTGTTTCTTCATTCCATAGCTTTTGTGGATTATGGATTTGATAAGGAATCTTTAGAATGGGACCATATAAAATAACTTCATTTCCCCATTTTTGATTGATTTCACGGATTACTTCTTGTTGTCGTTCAGCACGTTCCTGAATTAGAAGTTTAATGTAGGAAAGTGGAATAAGTAATACCAAAATGAGAATTCCTACCATAAGCATACGGATGGTTACAGAAGTTTTTATCCATTGTCCAAAGGACTTTTTTTGCTTTTGAGTTTCCATAGTTTTCTTGTTTATAATGATGATGTTTTTAAATAGTTTCTTTTTGATAATGGCGGATTAGGTGATAGGTAATAATTAAAAAACCTCCAAAACCTATTGTAAAAGCCCAGGTATTGATATGTTCAATAGGAGAAATAATTCTTCTAAATATATCACCGAGTATATGCATTGGATTTTGTAATAGATCCCAGCTGTTCCAACGAAGTATTCTTCCCATATAAATTCCAAATCCACATAGTAATAGCGTAGTATGGATAATGAAGGAGACAGTCTTTTTTGAAAAATGATAGCTAAGGAATTTTTGCATCGATCTTAACGAAGCAAATCCTATGATCAATCCATTGATGGCAAAGGATAGTATAAGCAAGACATCGAACCAAACGGAATGTAATGTGCTCAAGCGGATATGCTGTAAGTCTGTAAGGATATAAGGAGCATTAGGTAAAAAAGCAAGCCAACTTATGAATCCAATAGCGAGCAGGAATCTATTTTTATATAGCTCACGAAAGCTAAGTAATGTTGTAATTGCATACGGTATGCAGGCTAAAAATAGATTCCAGATGAGGAATAGGAAAAAAATAGAATCTAATTTTGAAACTCTAATAAACAATAAACTTAGGCTGAAGATAACAGCTATACTATATCCTTTTATGAATGGTAATTGTTTTTGTAAATACTTCATGCTAGAAAGGTTTTTGGAAATGGATTATTAGCTACGATCAGGAAGTATCCTATAGTAATAGGAATGTTTAGTAAAAAGATCCCAATAGTGGTTAGATTCTCTTTTGAATTGTGATAATTTATAATAGAATTAGCGATTAAACCAATCAATGTAATTCCGTTTAATACAATAGCGATTATGACATAAAAAAGACCGATTACTATAATTTGATCCCAAGGAATGATCATATGCATAAGTAAAATGATTGTACCTAATAAGAAACTGCAGCTAGCAATCATAAGTGCATTCCGATTGATAGATTGTGTTATTTTCATGATTTAGAGATTAAAAATGTGGTTTGTATTGTTTTTAAAGGAGTGTCTAGTAATTTCCGGAAATCCAACTGGTAAAAAGAATACGCACTTTTACCTTTTTTGAAAGCATTTCGAAATAAATTGAATTTGTCTGGATAGAGTATAGTTCCAATAAGTATTACCATAAATAGATAGGCGCTTTTTTTTCCATTACCCAGCAGATAGTACTGCATTGCAATTTCGTCTGGCACAGTAATTCCAGTAGCTGTAAGTACGTGGAATACATCATGATTCTCAAGTTTAGATTGAGGTGAAAAATCATGTTTCAATAAAAATGCGCCTAAATAAAAACCAAGAGTTTCCTTGGGGTATTGTAGTAATTGTGAGACAGAGATATCCCAAGGTTCTTCACTTTTAAACCATTTTTGGTATGGAATCTTGCTCCATTCGTATAAAGTTTCCAATAAAATTGCTCTCATTTTTTGTTTTTTTAAAAGTACTTTGAATTTCAAAGTAAATGAATAAAAAAATATAGCTACTGTTTTAATAATTTTTCAATAGCTTCAACATGTTTTTTAAAAGCTTCTCTCCCTTTTTTGGTAGCACTATATCTGGTATTTGGTTTACGTCCGATAAAGGATTTTTCGACTAGTATATATGCTTCTTTTTCTAGTGCCTTGGTGTGACTTGCTAGATTTCCATCTGTAGCCCCCAATAACTCTTTTAGCATTTTAAAGTCAGCATATTCGTTAACGATTAGGATAGACATGATACCCAATCGAATTCGATGATCAAATGCTTTATTTATATTACCAATTATGTTTTTCATTTCGTATCCCAAGTGCTCTTTAGGATTTTATACTCGTTTCGTAAGGACTAATGTTTCAGATAGTCCTTTTTCTCTTCTATAAATAGTCTTCAAATCTTTTGATAATAGCATCTTACACTTTTCCAAGGATAAATCTGATATGGATACTGTTTTTTTACCTTTCTTGTAATCTATATAAAAAGTTTTCCAATGCTCAGGGAATAATATGCCTGATGCTAAAAACAAAAGACAAAATATGCTATAATTACCATTTCCAAATAAATAAGCTTGCATTCTTATTTCATCAATTGGAGACATGCTGTATCCCAGTATGATGTGTTTCATATCGTGCTCTTCGAATTTTGGTATGATCTTAAGATTAAGGCTGTTCAACATTTTAAAAACATCATTTCCGATTGTTCCTTCAGGCAGTAAAGCTAATTCTTTTAGTTGTATTTTACTTTTAGATTGAAATAGGTATTGCAAAGGTTTAATGGCTATTGATATTTTCAAATTTTCAACAAAAGATTCTCTTAGTTTATAAGGTTTGTTGATCGTTATTTGTTTTAGGTCAAGTATCATAATGTCATTATTTACTAATTAGAATAATCATGTTGAAAATAAATCATACTTCCGTAAATAATGTGCATTACCCCAAATCCAAGTACCCAAAACCAGAATCCAAAACCAGGATATATGGCACATGCCAAACCTAATATAATTTCGACATATCCCAAATATTTTACATTACCAATTGTATATTTAGAGGCATTCACCAAGGCTAAACCATAAAAAATGAGCATTAATGATCCTGTATGCCCATAGTGGTTGCTATAGATTTTTATCAGAATGTAAATGCCACCAGTCACTAGCGGAATTAAAAAGGCTGCTAGTAATCTTCTAGAAGTACCATTCCATAATGTTTCGTTATTTTTTCTTGCTTTTCTATTACTTAAAATAGCAGCAGTAACAATACTCAATATAGCTATCGCCGCTAGATCAATTAAAATGTAGTTGAAGATTTTACTATGCAAAATAAGATAATCTCTACCGCTATTGCTTACTAGATAATATGCAATGGCGGCCCCTATAATCGCATATATTCCTGCTAATATTCCTGATAAACCACTTAAAGAGAAAAATCGTGATGATTTATTCATCATATTTTTAATCTCAGTGATGTCTTTTAAATAATCTTCTGTGCTCATTTTAAAAGTACTTTGAAATACAAAGTAAGATTAAATAAATGATACTCACAAATTTTTTTTCGAGATTAAATCAATTTTTATTCTGAAACTGTGATTCTAAACTTTCCTTGGCTTCTAGATCTTCTAATGCTTTACCAAGGAGAGCAGTGGGGATTAAAGCATTGTAATCTTTCCAGAAACTTGGATCATAGGGGAGAGGATAGGTAAACAAAGAATTAGAGAAATTATTTTTAAATATATTTTCATTTTCAGGTGATGATAGCTTTTCAGTTTTAATAGAGTTTACCACTAATTCTGATTCTGTGGTGGCTTCATAACTTTCGAATAAGTCACCTTTGTTGTCATAAGAATTAGTGGCTTTAATTCTTTTTAAGTACCACTTATCTTTATATACCGAGAAATTTACATACACTTTATAATCCTTTAAACTAGTAATACGTGTAATAAATGTCTTTTTAGATTTTTTTTCTACAGTTTTAGGTGTTCTTAATTGTGCTGCAAAGCGTTCGTTTAATTTCTTCTTTGCTTTTTTTGTAAGTTGATAATTATAGGAAATGATACCTTTACTTTCTTCTTCTAATGTTATTTCACCAATATAGGGAGCCTCAATATCATTAGAATCTTTGGGCTTAAACGAAATTATGTATACCAGTTTATCGTTGTAAGTACTCTTTCCGTATAAAGTAAATTTATATTTGTGATTTATCTTAGGATTAAAAAAATCTGCTTGCCGTTTTACTTTGTCAGCTCCCGTAAGTCTCAGTGGACCTCCGCCTATCTCATTATTTTCTAACCATTTTAAATTGGTAGTATCAATGGATTTTAGATCTTCTGATCGTTCCATAATCTTGTAATCCTGAAGGTTATCGCTCTTTCTTAAGGCAATTATTTTAGTTTTATCCCTCATATCAGCCACAAACTCCTTGGGTTCTGGAAATGGAACTTGATTTATATTAAATTCTAAACGATTGAATTGCTTATAATTGGTGTTGGATAATAAGTAATCAAAATTATTGTCATATGCAGAATAGTAAATTTCCGTTGCTGCATCAGCAAACTTGGTATAATTATCATTTATTTTGGTTAGCTCTCTATAATATGTTTCTAGCGTGACAGGTTGTTGCGCATAGTTTTTGGGGATAAGAGAGATTGCTTCATTGATCATTTCCTTGTATTTGTTTTTCGCAGTAACCACAATTTCATCTAATGAGGTAGAGATTGATTTTAAAAAAATCTTCTGAGTAGGAGATTTTAGCTTTTTTACTGGGATACTGTTATTCTCATAACCAACGAATGAAAAAATGACTGAAGAGGAAGCATACTTTTTACTAAAAGTCAATTCGAATTTCCCATCTTCATTCGTAATAGTTCCTATAGAAGTATTTTCTAGTAGTACATTTGTAAAAGGCAAAGGATCTTTCGTTTCCTTATCTAATACGGTAGCTTCAATTGTAATAGTTTCTTGTTTCTTTTGTTGTGCGAAAGAACTGGAGGATCCAAACCCTAACAACAGGATAATAAATACAAATAAAAGAGTAATGTTTTGAGGTTTCAAAGTGATTAGATATCTTGGGGTTACTAATATGCAACAGTCTTTCTAAAATACTATTTTTTATTGAAACCAGCGGAGCAATATATCTTAAATCAACCTGAACCATTTAAAACGATGCTACTTCAAGTTCAGGTGATTGTAGAGTCTACTCTTCCTGAAGCCGAATTATTATTTAAATGGAGAGTTCCTTTTTACTATGTTGAAAAGGCACCCATTTGTTATTTAAACGTAACGAAAGGATACTTGGATATTGGTTTTTGGGCTGCACAATATTTTACTGATCATTTGGATAAATTACAAAGTGACAAGAGAAAGTATGTCAAGTCCTTACGCTATAGAAATCCAGATGAGATAGAAAATGATATATTGATCGAATTACTCGAGCAAGCATACCAACATAGAAATAAGAAAATTATAACGAGTTAACCGTTTGTCTGATTGCGACTAGATTGCTTAGTAATTTTTCTAAGTATTGTAAATCTAACATATTAGCTCCATCACTTTTAGCATTTGCCGGGTCATAATGTGTTTCCATAAATAATCCATCTACACCAGTAACAACTCCTGCACGAGCGATTGTTTCTATCATATCTGGTCTACCACCAGTAACTCCACTCGATTGATTTGGTTGTTGTAAAGAATGGGTAACATCTAAAACTGTAGTTGCATATTGCTTCATCGTAGGAATACCTCTAAAATCTACAATCATGTCTTGATATCCGAACATGGTTCCTCTATCCGTAACCATCACTAAATCACTATCGCTATCTTTTACTTTTTTCACAGCGTGTTGCATGGCTTCAGGACTCATAAATTGTCCTTTTTTCAAGTTTACCGTCTTCCCAGTCTTCGCGGCTGCTACCACTAAATCTGTCTGTCTAACTAAAAATGCTGGAATTTGCAAAATATCTACATACTCTGCAGCCATTGCAGCATCATCATTTTCATGAATATCTGTTATCGTTGGAACTTCGAAAGTCTCGCCTACTTTGCGTAAAATTTTCAATGCTTTTTCATTCCCAATTCCGGTAAAACTATCAATTCTACTGCGATTAGCTTTCTTAAAAGAACCCTTAAAAACATATGGTATTTTTAGCTTCGAAGTAATCTCAACTACTTTTTCAGCAATGCGCAACGCCATTTCTTCTCCTTCAATAGCACAAGGCCCAGCAAGAAGGAAAAAATTATTTGCATCCAGGTTTTTTAGGTTTTTGATTTTAGAAAGTTCCATGTTTGTAATTTAGAACCGCAAAGATATATCTTTTAGTTCATATTGTTACTTTTATGTGAATAGCTTTATTATAGAAACTCAGAGAAAGAAATAGAAGTAACAGATTAAGAAAAATAATGAAATATTAAATCTCTAAAGGATTGTTATAAACATAAGAATTTTAATATCAAATTCTGATTATAATTCCTAATACTGTAAAATATGTCCTGTCTTTGGTAAAGGTTTTAAGTATCTGATTTTTAGGTGTTTTTAATATTTTAAAATTAATATACAAACTATTAAAATATAATGTAAATTTGCACGCTTAAAATCAGGCGTATATGACTGCTATAAAAAACATTGCAATAATTGCACACGTTGATCACGGTAAAACTACCTTGGTAGACAAGATTATGTATCACTGTCAATTATTTCGTGAAAACGAGAACACAGGGGATTTAATTTTGGATAATAACGATCTAGAACGTGAAAGAGGAATTACAATTACTTCAAAGAATGTATCTGTAACCTATAAAGGAACAAAAATCAATATCATTGATACTCCAGGTCACGCCGATTTTGGTGGAGAAGTGGAGCGTGTATTAAACATGGCAGATGGTGTGCTATTATTGGTGGATGCTTTTGAAGGACCAATGCCACAAACACGTTTTGTTTTACAAAAAGCAATTGATCTAGGATTGAAGCCTTGTGTGGTTGTAAATAAAGTAGATAAAGAAAACTGTACTCCTGATGAGGTTCATGAAAAGGTTTTTGACCTTATGTTCGAATTAGGAGCAGAAGAATGGCAGTTAGATTTTCCAACGGTATACGGTTCTGCTAAGAACAACTGGATGAGTGATGATTGGCAGAAGGAAACTGAAAATATAGAACCATTGTTAGATATGGTTATGGAGCATATTCCTTCACCAAAAGTACAAGAAGGAACGCTACAGATGTTAATTACATCTTTGGATTTCTCATCTTTTACTGGTCGTATTGCTATCGGTAGATTACAAAGAGGAACACTTACTGAAGGAATGCAGGTTTCATTGGTAAAAAGAGATGGAACCATTAAAAAGTCAAAAATTAAAGAGCTTCATACGTTCGAAGGATTAGGAAGAAGAAAGGTGGAGAAGGTAGAAGCTGGTGATATTTGTGCCTTAGTAGGATTAGAAGGTTTTGAGATTGGTGATACCGTTGCGGATATAGAAAATCCTGAAGGATTAGAAACTATTGCCATCGATGAGCCAACAATGAGTATGTTGTTTACCATAAATGATTCTCCATTCTTTGGTAAAGATGGTAAGTTTGTTACTTCTAGACATATCAAAGAAAGATTAGAAAAGGAACTAGAGAAAAACTTAGCACTTAGAGTAAATGAAACAGATAGTGCAGATAAGTTTATGGTTTTTGGTAGAGGAGTACTGCATTTATCAGTTTTGATAGAAACGATGCGTCGCGAAGGTTACGAATTACAAATCGGACAACCGCAAGTTATCATCAAAGAAATTGATGGTGTAAAATGTGAGCCTATAGAAGAGTTAACTATCGACTTGCCTGAAACGGTATCAGGAAAGGCAGTAGAGATGGTAACCTTAAGAAAAGGTGAAATGTTAAGCATGGAAGCCAAAGGAGAACGTATGATTTGTGAATTCTTAATCCCTTCTCGTGGAATCATAGGATTACGTAATCAATTGCTTACTGCTACTGCTGGAGAAGCAATTATGGCACATCGTTTTAAAGAATATCAACCTTTAAAAGGTGACATTCCAGGACGTATTAATGGATCCTTAGTTTCTATGGAAAAAGGAACTGCAATACCATATTCAATAGATAAGTTACAGGAAAGAGGAAAGTTCTTTATCGATCCGGGAGAAGATATTTACGAAGGACAGGTAATCGGAGAAAACTCTAGAGGAGATGATATGACCGTAAATGTTACGAAAACTAAAAAGTTATCTAACGTTCGTTCTGCTGGAGCAGACGATAAAGCAAAGATTGTTCCTGCTATTAAGTTTTCTTTGGAAGAAGCTTTAGAATATATTCAAAAAGACGAGTATGTAGAGGTAACTCCTAATCATTTACGTCTTAGAAAAATCTTCTTAACAGAAGTAGAACGTAAAAGAAATAAGATCGTATAGATAGGTATTTATCTTTGTTATAAATAATAAAAAATCCCGAGTTGCCTCGGGATTTTTTGTCGAAAATTGGGATAATCGTGGTTTTGGGATCAATTCAATTTATAGGGAGATGAATTGGTTTAAGTCATTTTTGTCGGTCAACAAAAGTATATACTGCTATGGATTAAAAACTTGTAAAAAGCCTTTAGAAAAAGGTGCAACAGGTTTTGTGAATAAATACATTTAACTATGATTTCAGATCAAAATTTTATCATTGAACTTATTGGGTATTTTGCATCATTTATGGTATTGATATCATTTTTAATGCGAAATATCAGAAAACTCCGTCTTATAAATACTGTGGGGTGTGTGGCTTTTGTAATTTATGGGGTCTTACTCAACTGGTCTTTGCCTATTATCATAACCAATACGGCGATAGCTGGTATAAATATGTATTACCTTTTTATAAGAAAAGAATCGTAACTCACGATCACTTAAGCTAAAAGTAAAACTAATATTCCGGATACTCAAACAAATTAACTATTTTCACATTTTAACGTTTTAGTTGTTATTTTATCATAAATAAGTTTTAAAATTGAGAACATTTATGATTGCTTCGTTTTATTATGAAGATTTTTTGAATCCTATGCTCAATAGTGGGAAGTGATTTGTAAAACGCTTAATATTCGTTTCAACTTTCAAAATATACAATTTGTCTACCTACGTAATTAAGAGATATCATAAAGACCATTATTCAATCTGGAATAGTTTTATTGATACTGCTAAGAATGGTACATTTCTTTTTAAAAGAGATTTTATGGAGTATCATTCGGATCGGTTTCAGGATTTTTCTTTACTGGTTTTTGATCAGGACAAGTTGATAGGAGTATTTCCTGCAAATGTAAAAGATACAGAAGTATATTCTCATTTGGGGCTGACATATGGAGGTCTAATTTTGAAAAAAAGAATAGGAGGAGAAAGAGTAAAGAATATGGTTCATCAGATCATAGATTTTTTACGATTACATGATATAACAGATCTATATGTGAAATCGATTCCTGTATTTTATCATCAACAACCATCTAATGAATTTCTTTTCTTTCTTTCAGAATTAGGAGCTAAACGCTGTAGGCGAGATTTAAATCTTGCGATAGATTATCAGAGACCTTTCGCCATACATAAAAGTAAATTAAAGAACTATAAGAAAAGAGCTGAATTAGGTTTTGAAATAAGAGAAGAAGACGATTTTTCTGTTTTTTGGAATCAGGTGTTAAAACCAAGATTGAAAGAAAAGCATGGTACGAAACCTGTTCATACCATAGAAGAGATTCATTTGCTTAAACATAATTTTCCAAAAGCTATACAGCAATTTGTCATTCTTTTAGATAATGAAGTATTAGCAGGAATAACCATTTTTAAAACCAAAGAAGTGGTGAAATCTCAGTACGGAGCAGTTACGGATAAAGGAGAGACACATAGAGCTTTAGATTTTCTTTTTATTTCATTGATAGAAAAGTATAAAAATGAAGGCTATCGCTTTTTTGATATGGGTACTGTAACTGATAATAACTACGGATTATTAAAGCAAAAAGAAGAGTTAGGTTGCGAAATTTATACGCAAGATTTTTATCGACTTAGTCTTTAAATATAACTTACTCTAGAAGTAGCTTTTGTTTGTCTATAGATGTATTGATATTAACTGCTATATTCTTTCCAAACATCAGCATATCTCTTCGCTATCTCCTTATAATGATGCTCTTCTTCAATAAATTTCCTTGCGTTTTTACCTATTTCAATAATTTTTTCTGGATTAAGGATTAGTTCTTCAAGGTTTTTAACAATTTTAGCACTGTCTGGAGATGTGTCGATAGCTACGATTTTGTTTTTTAAATCGTAGTGCTTTCTAAAATCTTCTCCAGCACCAGTAAAAACAACTTTTCCCATTGCCATAGCTTCTAGTGCATTATACCCTTGATCATGTGCTTGTGCCTGGTCTAAGATAATATGAGCAGATAAGAAATGTTTGATATATTCATTATAAGGTAGATCTTTTGTAGTGATGATTTCTACTTTGTGATTATATTTTTTCAAAATAATTTCTAGTGCTTCTTCAAAATAACGATTTCCTTTTTTTAAGTAGTTAGTGCTGTTTATGCCATGTAATATTTTGATGCTATCAAGGTTTGGTTCTTGCATTTTAATCAAATCACTATTTACTGGATTCGGAATCATGGGTAATGCCTTGTTAGTATTTCGGTAGGCCATGTCGTATTCTACACTTACTGGAATAACTCCTTTTATATACTTAAATACATAATCGTGTATTTTTTTTTGCTCTTTAGATATTGCTCTAAGTGTATATCGATATTCTTTTTTGAGTCCTGGGTTTTTTAGTAAGGGGCTTAATGTGCTATAAGGAAACTTTCCTGCCAGAGAATAAGAAATATAGCGATAGTCATCACCACAAGCTAATAAGTATACATGATTATTATTCTCAAAAAGAAATTTTAATAACTTCTTTTCAAAATAGTTTCCAATGTTAAATGGAGTTTCATTAATTAATTGAACATAGTCATAATTCTTTAGGATCCCTTTATTTCTATTAAACTTAATAAGTGTTTCTAAAGATGCTAGATCAATTTTAAAAATTAAAAAGAGTAAATGTCTAAGCTTGTTTAAGAAGAAATTATTCTTGATAAAAGTTCCATCAATATTAATATCAATAGGGTATTTTTTAAAGAAATCTCCATGACCTATAATTGTAACTTTATGACCATTTTTTAACAACCCTTCTTTTAGCGAATTGTGTAATCGACTATATTCTCCAACTAGCAATATTTTCATTTATATCGAGTTCATTCTGTAAAAGAAGGTATTAAAAAATATACTCCATTTTTATGGGCTTACATAAAAACAAATATCTTTGCTGTAAAGGTATTTTTAATACTTTAATAAAAAAACAGAAAGCCTACCAAATTATTTTGCTAAGAAGTAATAAAATTGGTTTCATACTTTTTAGATAATGACAAACGCTAAACTATCAATTCCGTTTATAGATTTACCTAAGATCAATAAGCGTTATCATGAAAAATTTAAAAGTGTTTTTGCGAATTTCCTAGATACTGGTATTTATATAAAAGGCAACTATGTAGAGATGTTCGAAAAGTCTTTTGCCACATCCTGTGGAGTAGATTATTGTATAGGAGTTGGTAATGGGTTAGATGCACTAACTATTATACTAAAGGCGTATATCGAATTGGGTAAATTGCGCATTGGTGATGAGGTAATTATAGCGGCTAATACTTTTATAGCAACGATATTGTCGGTTAAATATGCTGGGCTGACTCCAGTATTAGTGGAACCAGATGAGTATACCTTTAATTTAGATGTAAACCAACTAGAAAAGCATATAACTCATAAGACCAAGGTTATTATCCCAACTCATTTATATGGTCAGTTAGCAAATATAGAAGCAATTAAAAGAATAGCAGAGCAACATGATTTATTGGTAATTGATGACGCTGCCCAGGCTCATGGCGCTCAACATAATGATACAAAAGTAGCTGGTAGTTTATTTCATGCATCTGCTTTTAGTTTTTATCCTGCAAAAAACCTTGGAGCGTTGGGTGATGCAGGTGCAATAACTACAAACGATGGGGATTTAGCTCATATTACAAGATGTCTAGGTAATTATGGTTCTTCAGAAAAATATCGAAATGAATACGCTGGAGTAAATTCTAGATTAGACGAATTGCAGGCAGCCTTTTTATTGGAAAAGCTGGCATATCTTGAAGAGGATAATACATGCAGAAGATCGATTGCTAAACGTTACCTTTCCGAAATAAAAAATGAAAAAATTAAGCTTCCATTCTGGGATCAGTCTAATAACCATGTTTTTCATCTTTTTGTGGTGCGAGTAGAGAACCGAAAGGACTTCTTCAACTATTTAGAAGAATCAGGAGTAGGTTATCATATCCATTACCCAATTCCGCCTCATAAACAACTGGCACTACAGGAGTTTTCTGGGCTTTCTTTACCCATTACGGAAAGAATTCATAATGAAGTAGTGAGTATTCCTCTTAATGTAAGCTTAGAAACCCATGAAATTGATTATATCATACAAGTATTAAATCAATACCAATAGCGTGAACTCCTATTTTCATAAGCTTAAAAACAATGTGTTAATTAAAGTTAGTTCTTTTAATGCTATCGGTGTGGCCGTAAAGATGATTACGGGTATGATAAGTTTAAAAATTGTTGCCGTTATTTTAGGACCAGAAGGGTTAGCGTTAATGGGGAATTTGAGGAATGTACTTACTTCTATTCAATCAGCCGGAACTGTAGGCTTATATAATGGAATTGTAAAATACGTTGCGGATTTTAAGGATGATAAGGAAGAATTGAAGATGGTGTTGTCTACTTCTTTTGTATTATGTTTCTTGGTTACCATTTTTCTTTCTGTCTGGTTATATATAGATCCGTTTTTTTGGAATAATCTGGTTTTTGGCACCAAATATTCATATGAATTTGTATTCAAAGGAGTGGCTATCGCATTACCTTTTTATACGGTTAATATGCTATGTCTCGCCATCATTAATGGCAATTCCAAATATAAAGTGTACATAGTGATTAATATTATCGCTAGTATTATTGGATTGTTGATTACTGTTTTTATGGTATGGAAATATAGGTTAGAAGGTGCTTTTTGGGCAATCATTATAAATCCGGCAGTTGCATTAATTATTACAATGATTTTATATCGGAAAGAGCTTTTGGATTTTGTTAGCTTCGATAAACCGTCTACAAAATATACGATAAAGTTGAGTTCTTATGCTATTATGGCCTTAATCTCAACAACGGCATTACCTGCGATTTTAATTAAAATTCGAAACCATATTATCTATAATGAAGGTGTGGCAGAAGC
Organism: Aquimarina sp. 433; assembly: GCF_054054605.1. Taxonomy (NCBI): domain Bacteria; kingdom Pseudomonadati; phylum Bacteroidota; class Flavobacteriia; order Flavobacteriales; family Flavobacteriaceae; genus Aquimarina; species Aquimarina sp. 433. Next base: position 97,446 of record NZ_JBSWZK010000010.1, on the reverse strand, counting down.
GGGATATTGGGAAGCAATACAGAACATAAGTGCACAATACATGTTGTTTATTACCACTTTACTTACGATTTATTTATTGCCAAAATTGACGGAGATAAAAAGGAGTAAAGGTTTTAGGACAGAAGTGATCAGCTTTTATAAAATAATATTGCCAGTTTTTGTAGCTATTTTTTTAGTAATTTATATTTTAAGAAATGTAATTATTAAAATTTTGTTTTCTCAGGAATTTGAAGTGATGGAACCATTATTCCTTTGGCAGCTATTGGGTGATATTTTTAAAATAGCTTCTTTAGTGATTGCGTACCAGTTTCTGGCAAAGCGAATGTTTTGGTATTACATCATTACAGAAATTATTTCACTTACGTTTTTATATGTAGTTAGTGTATTTTTAATTAATAAATATGGTTTTGTAGGAGCTTCGATAGCGCACTGTTGCAATTATATTTTCTATTTTCTGTTATTGATACTAGTTTTTAGAAAATCATTTTTTGGACCCGATAGAAGTATTTGATATAGAAATGGAGAAAGAACGTAAAATAAGGATATGTATTATGGTTTCTTCTCTTGGAATTGGTGGAGCAGAGCGGTCCAGTGCTATACTCTCCAGAATGTTATCAGATGTTGGTTACGATATTACAATCGTGAGTATTTTAGATCATGTTGTATATAACTATAAAGGTGATTTAGTTAATCTAGAGAAACTTACAGCTATACGGAAAGGATTGCGCAAAAGATGGGATAAATTTGTGATTAGTAGAAAATTGATCAGTAAAAACAAGTTTGATTATATTATCGATGCTGCTCCTAGACCAAGCTGGTTTAGGCAATGGTTCATAAATACATTTGTGTATCAGAAAACGGATACGATCTTCGTAGTACATAATTATAACCTTAGTAGTTATTTTCCTAATAGTTCTTTTTTAGGAAAAAAGCTATACCAGAATTCATATGAATTGGTGGGCGTGTCCAAAGAATCAGTACTCCATTTTAAAAAGAAGTATCAACTTCAAAAGGGGAGATGTATCTATAATGCTTTTGATGAAGAATACTGGAATAACTTAGCAGATGAAGAGGTAAAGGTTCCATCTGAGCCCTATATATTATCTTATGGGAGAATTACTGATGAATCAAAAAATTATAAATTCTTAATCCAATCCTATACAACTTCTCGATTACCACAAAAAGGAGTAAAACTCTACATTATGGGTGATGGTCCAGATAAAGAGATGATACAAAATCTTGTACGTTCGTGTAAGATGGAAGAAAATATCATCTTTTTGGGTTTTTCTGATAACCCATTTCCTTATATTAAAAAAGCGCTTTTTACGACTTTAACTAGTAACTATGAAGGTTTTCCAATGGTTTTAGTAGAGTCTTTAGCCATGGGAACGCCTGTTGTATCTGTAGACTGTAAGTCGGGACCTTCTGAAATCGTGGTTACAGGGGATAATGGTATATTAGTGCCGCTTAAAGATCAAGAATCGTACAAGAATGCTCTGAACAAAATGATAGAGGATGAAGAGTTCTATAATCAGTGTGTAGAAGGAACAAAAAAGAGTGTAACAAAGTTTAAAATTGAAAATATCGCACCGCAATGGCAAGCAATACTTCCTCCGAAAATATAAAAGTAACCAATATGGTTAATGACTGTTTGATTATGGAAATCCCCAATATTAAGGATCCCAGAGGTACTATTGCAGTGATAGAAAAAGAAGTAATTCCTTTTGATGCTAAAAGGGTGTATTATTTGTATGATGTGCCAAGTGATGCAACTAGAGGAGGTCATGCTCATAAAGAGTTATATCAATTTCTTATCGCCATCAGTGGTAGTTTTGATGTGATTTTACATGATGGAACAATCCCCAAAAAGGTTACTCTTAATAAACCAAATAAAGGTTTATTGATCAAACCTGGGATATGGAGAGAATTAGAAAACTTTTCTTCGGGTGCTGTTTGTTTGGTTATTGCTTCAGAAATTTTTAAGGAAGATGATTATATAAGGGATTTTGAAAAATTTAAATTATTCAAAAGCAGATAATTTAATACCTGTATTTAGAAGTATTTTGTTTTTAATTGACCTTATTAAAAGATAAAGATTCTTCGGACTGTACAATAACATTTTCTGCTTTGCACTTAAATTTCGAAGATCAATACCATCCTTATATTTTCTAGCAGTTTTGTGATCTCCAGCAGCTTTATATAGTAAGGATATAGCATACCTGTTTTGGTCTAAATATTTCTTAAGACTTATGTTGTTTATTTCTTCTTGTTTAAATTTTTCGAAATCTAAAAATTTTCTTTTTAATGTATTTGTTTTAGAAATTCTATTGGTAGCATCTAGGTGATATGTAGCTGTGATAAAGGTAGCAAGAGCAACTTCATGTGCTAAAGCGATCCTAATCCAAAGATCAGTATCTTCTCCTGCTCCATGCGTGATCGTAGTGTCAAAAACACCTATATCATCCAATACTTTTCTGGGAATAGCGCATGCCGAAGTCCATATAATTGCATCGATGATATTAGAATGAAAAAAATCTTCTACCAGTTGGAAAGTTTGACCTGTTGAATCTATATTTTTAAAATTAGCAGGAAAAATAGCAGTGGGACTATATCTTTTTTCATAAGAAGTAGCAAATATTCCGGCCTCAGGATAGGTTTGATATAGTTTCGAAAGTATTTCGAGATGATTTGGGTACCAAAAATCATCAGCATCTAAAAAAGCGATAAGGGTACCTGATGCTTTTTCTATTCCTAAATTTCGTGCTTTGGAAACTCCTTGATTAGGAGTTGCATAATATTTTATCCGTTTGTCAGCATATTGCTGTACAATCTTTTCACTATGATCAGTGGATCCGTCATTAATGATAATAAGTTCATAATCATCGTATGTCTGATGAAAGACAGAATCTAATGTGGCAGAGATACTATCTGCTTTATTATAGAGAGGAACGATGATCGAGAAAAACGACACTATTTTTTGTTTTTGATAAAGCAAAAATAACCTAAACGATAAAAATCATAACATAAAATAGAGGGATTAGATGATTTTAAGTTCCTTGTAAGACTGCCCCTAAAAGTAAGAAATACCCATTTGACTAATTTATCCAAATGTATTTTGCGAAGTAAATAGTACAATCTAGATACTTTATATCGATCAGGAGTAAGTTTATTCTTATTGATTAATTGGATTAAATTTTCGATAGCGTATTCTGTTTTAGTAATAAAGGTGTCAGCATCATCGTTGGCATCATGAATCACAGGGTTTTCAATATAGTTGATGGTGAAACCTTTTTGAATAATTGTATCAAAAAACACAACATCTTCACACCCATATTTTGTAAGAGTTTCATCAAACAGAACCTTATTAAATACCTCTTTTTGAATTAGAAAATTTGAAGAACATACGATAGGTCTTTTATCATTTTGTTTTTTAATTACAGCTTCTCGTTTTTTTGTATAGACCCATCGAAGTTTATAAGGTTTTTCAGGAGGTTTAGGTAGATATGTCATTCCTCCTGTTACTACTTTATGATGGATATTCTTTAAATATTTTTTAATAAAGTTATGATGAGAGGGAAAAGTACCTGCATCAATAAATAAAAGATGATCAAAAGTAGCTTTTGAAGCTAGTAAGTTTCGAATAGCACTACGTCCTATATTTTTGGGTAATATTTGATAAGTGCATCCAGCTAATTTATTAATGGTATTGTTTTCCTCAAAGGAAACATTCGAATGATCATCTAGTACAATTATTTCAAAAGCAATATTACAATCAGAAACCTGTTTATATAGTTCTTGAACGAGGGTAAACGCATTATAATTATAAACGGGAATCAAAATTGACAACATTATGGATGCTTTACTAGAAGTTTATAATTATTTTTAGGACAAATTTGTAATTGGGATTAATGAATTACCTTACCAGAGATAAAATTGCCGAATTAATTCTTTTAAAGCTCAAAGATAATGAAGAAGTTTTAAAAACACATTTTGACCAAACAAGTCAGAAAATAGGGTATTTCTATATAGATAATTTACTTCCTGATGATATCGCAAAAGAAATTTTTGAAAAGTTCCCTTTAACGAAAGATGTACAAGTCAAACGAAGTATTAGAGAGTACAAGTATGTAGCAGCTCAGATGAATAAATATGATCCGCTATTGGAAGAAGTAATCTATGCTTTTCAGGATCAAAAAATTGTTGATTTTATTGCTGAAATTTGTGGATATGTCAATGTAGTACCAGATGAAAACTTGTATGCTGGTGGTATCTCCATGATGGGTAAAGGAAACTATCTCAATCCACATCTAGATAACTCCCATGATAAAGATGTGGAATTATGGCGTGTACTTAATTTGCTGTATTATGTAACACCAAATTGGGAGATGGATAATGGTGGAAATTTAGAGTTATGGCCCGATGGACTCAAAGAAGCTCCTATTACTGTAAATTCTAGTTTTAATAGATTGGTCATTATGACTACGCATAAAACTTCTTGGCATTCTGTAAGTAAAGTTACTGCAGATCATGTTCGTTGTTGTATTTCTAATTATTATTTTTCGACCTCTCCTGTAGGTTCTAAAGGAGATTTTCATGTAACTACCTTTCGGGGTAGACCAGGACAGTTTTTTAGAGATAAAATATTAAAGCTAGATTCTTCTATACGAATGGGAGTTCGTAAAATATTTAAAAAAGGAATTCGAGAAAATCCGCATGTATATAAAAAAGAAGATTCTTAATAAGAAGAAATATTCTAAGTATTCTGATAAATACCAAAGACAAAATCACTAGAATGGTTTTTTATGTAAGTATCCTCATATTCAAAAAGTTGATCTAATATATCCTCTTTTTCTTTATTTAATGTCACAAAATGATGTGCAATATCCTTCAGTACATTAGGCAATAGGTTGCCTCCATATGAGGCTTCATAAATAGTCTTATAATGTTTATGAATAGAAGGCATGATTTGAGAAGAATCTACACATTCAGACGGATCTGCCAAAATCATCCGTATCATACCAGAACCATAAAATTTATTTTTATAAATATTTAGCTTAAACCTCTTTCTATACGATCTGGGAATCGATTGTAATGCAGTGTTTGTTGCTGTTATTTGATGTTTTGGAAATTGTAATCGATCAGCACCAACAAATTCATTGATAATTAATTTTCCATCACTTTTTAAAGTCTTCTTTATCTTCTTGCCTACAAGGTTTTCAATATCCTTAAAATGATGTAAAGAAGCATGAAAAAGAACTATGTCGAAATAATTTTCTGGGAATTCATATCTGTATAGATCCTGAATCTGAAAATGAATAGACTTTAATCCTTTTTCATTAGCTATTTTTCGAGCTTGATCGAATAGGACTTCATTAATATCTAAACATAAGATTTCTTTAAAATTATCATAACCAGCAAACGTAAGTTCATGACTACAAATACCGCTTCCTAGCGAAAGCATTTTTAAATCTTTGTGATCACTTAAATAATTTTGCATCACGAAATCCTCATATTCTAAATTAGGATCTCCAGTGATTAGGAGATTCCAGCGTTTTTGTACTTTAGGAATAATCCACCAATTTGCCGAAGAGATATCTAATTCGTTAAACGCACTTTTTGTTCTTTTGATGGCATTTAGATTTAGTTTAGACATTATAAATGGTAGGCCACGTTGTCTAAACTTGGTATAGGTTTCTATAATATCATCGAGAGTAATTAAACGCATTATTTGGTGACTTCTAATATGATTTCTTCTGTAAGTAAACCGTTCGTGGATGGATCAGTATGATCACTAGTAAATTCTAACGATTGGATGTTTGTAAAATTACTTTCTTTTAATCTATTTTTTAATCCTTCTACAGAATATACGCGTACATGATCTTCTTGTCCAAAATGATGCAATCGTTCATTAGGATCTTTGATGCTCGGATCTTCATAGATCTCACCATCTTTAAAAGGGGTTTGAATTAATAATATTCCGTTCGGTTTTAGAACACGATACAACTCACTCATTGCTTTTTTATCATTTTCTATATGCTCTAAAATGTGATAACAGATGATAAAATCAAAGAGATTGTCTTCTACAGAAATAGCAGTGATATCATATTGAAAATCTGCGATAAACTCATTTTCGAAATCTGTACTAAAATAAGATATACTTTTATTCTTTTTCAGTCTTCTATATAATGATCTGGAAGGAGAGAAGTGTAATACATTTCCTTTTAAATCAAATTTGTCTAGTAATATTTTATAAAGCCTTCTGGTTCTGGATAAACTACCGCAGTAAGGGCATATTTTTTCTCCAGTATCTAAAACAATAAATTTTCTGAGATGGGCATTGCAAATATTACACACATGGTTTCTACCATAATATTGTATTGCGAAAGGGAATCGAATTATTTCTTCATACCGAAATAAAAGATCTTTGGGGATGATTTTTTTGAGAACTTCTTTAACACGTTCATACATATACTATCCCTTTCGTTGCACTACTTCAAAAACCTTATTGCCTTCACATTTTAGGGTTTTCGAAGGATATTTTAATAGCAATGCGTAATCGTGTGTAGCCATTAATATGGTATTACCGTTTTTATTGATATCCTGCAAAACTTCCATAACTTCTACAGAAGTTTGAGGATCCAGATTACCAGTAGGCTCATCTGCCAAAATTAATTCAGGATCATTCAATAATGCACGAGCAATAGCAATACGTTGCTGTTCTCCTCCAGATAATTGATATGGGAACTTAAAATCTTTTGTTTTCATCCCTACTTTATCTAATACATCATCAATTTTACTATCCATTGCTTTTTGGTCATTCCATCCAGTTGCTTTGAGCACAAATAATAGATTCTCTTTTACAGTTCTATCATTTAGTAATTTAAAATCCTGAAAGACAATCCCTAGTTTTCTTCTTAAAAAAGGTATTTGACTTTCTTTTAAGGTACTTAAATCAAAATCAACGATACTACCTTCACCTTCAACAAGAGGAATGTCTCCATAAAGCGTTTTCATAAAACTACTTTTTCCAGTTCCAGTTTTTCCGATGAGATATACAAAATCACCTTTGTTCACTTCTACATTTACATCAGATAAGATGAGATTTTCTCGTTGATAGATAGAAGCGTTTTTAAGACTTAAAACAGGATTAGACATATGATGAAATTCTTAGTTTAGTAATATTTAGTAAAAGTATAAAGTTTATGGAATATTGTATTTATTAAAAATGTTTTTTTATCCACGTTGATTTTGACTAATTTTCCCAAAGAATTTATATGCGTATACATTTTGCAATTTAACACGGTCGATTTTGCGTTATTCTTTCCAATCGTTTTTACATTGTATTGGTTTGTGTTTAATAGCAGTATTAAGATTCAAAATGTATTTCTTCTTATTACCAGCTATATTTTTTATGCTTTCTGGGATTGGCGTTTTTTATCCTTAATTTTTTTAAGCTCTATTATTGATTTTTTAGTTGCCAGAAAACTTAAAAATAGTATTGGAATTCGAAGAAAAATACTTTTTGGGATTAGTGTTTTTTGTAATCTGGGAGTATTATTCGTTTTTAAATATTTTGATTTCTTTTTAGAAACGTTTGTGGATGCCTTTTTGTTATTCGGAAAACCAATTTCTTATACATCTCTACAATTAGTACTTCCTGTGGGAATTAGCTTTTATACGTTCCAAACATTAAGTTATACAATCGATGTGTATCGAAAACGAATAGAGCCAACAGATGATGTGGTCTCTTTTTTTGCCTTTGTTTCCTTTTTTCCTCAGCTTGTTGCTGGTCCTATCGAACGGGCTTCTAATCTTCTTCCACAATTTAAAAAGCGAAGAATATTCAATATAGAAAAAAGTGTAGATGGATTGCAACTCATTTTAGGCGGGTTATTTAAAAAAATGGTAATTGCAGATAATTGTGCGTTAATCGTGAATAATCTGTTCGAAAATTATACAGAGTATTCTGGTAGTACACTGTTTTGTGGAGCTATATTTTTTGGTTTTCAGATTTATGGAGATTTCTCGGGTTATTCTGATATCGCTATAGGAACAGCAAGACTTTTAGGGTTTGATTTAATGAAGAACTTCAATTTTCCCTATCTGTCAAAGAATTTGATAGAGTTTTGGAGAAGATGGCACATCTCACTATCCTCTTGGTTTAGAGACTATGTATATATTCCTTTAGGAGGAAATCGAGTTTCTAATGTTAGATTAATTGGTAATATTTTGATCGTTTTTGTGGTAAGTGGTTTATGGCATGGTGCTAATCTTACGTTTTTAGCGTGGGGGTTGATACATGGAATATTCTTAATCCTTACGATATTTTTGCTAAAACATTCGAGAATTAAAGCTTTTTTGCAGACTCAGAAATCTGTCTTGTTTGATATACTAGGCATAGGAATTACATTTTTTATTGTAACCATGGCTTGGGTGTTTTTTAGAGCCGAAACAATAACGGAAGCTTTTCAATACCTACAAGGAATCTTTTCTACTTCATTATTTTCTTTACCTCAGGGAAATAAATGGTTTTTGTTGTTCTTAATAGGATATATGCTAATAGAATGGCTCCAGAAAAGAAGAGAACACCTGTTAGATATTCGGCATATATTTTCGAAATCAATTCGGTATTCTATTTATTATGCTGTAGTGTTTTTAGTGCTGTATTTTGGAGGTAATCTACAAACCTTTATTTATTTTCAATTTTAATGATGAAGGTTTTTCTAAGAAAAATACTCGTTTTTTTTATTCCTATTATAATCGTTTGGGGAGCCCTAGAATGGTTCTATAGAACGGTACCTTCTAATTACACCTATAAGCATAAGATCATAAAGGAACGATACAACGAAATTGAGACGTTGATTTTGGGAGATTCCCATGCTTTTTTCGGTGTTAATCCTTCTTATATAGATACAGAAACATTGAATCTGGCTAATATTAGTCAGAGTCTGTATATGGATCAATTACTTTTTGAAAAACACAAAGACAGTTTGCCCAATCTTCAAAATGTAATCATTACTGTTGGGTACTATAGTTTAAGTAAATTAAAAAATACAAAAGGAGAGATATGGCGTAAATATTTTTACCAAAATCAAATGGATTTAGAAATACCTATCATCTCTCCTTGGGATGTGAAACAATATAGTTTAGCATTAACCAGACGACTCAATAAATCCATTTCTTTAGTGCATGCATATCTCGATGAAGGTACGATCATAGGATGTGATGCTAAGGGTTGGGGTGATTATTATGATAGTACCAACGGACAATCATTAGATGTCGAAAGTTGGGGAGCTGCAAAGCGACATGAAGATTTTTTATTCGATTTTAGTGAAAATATAGGTAGGCTACAAGCAATCATTGATGCTTGTAAAAAGAAAAATTGTAATGTATATATCGTAGATATGCCGGTATATCATGGATACGTATCGTATTTGAATCCAGATAAATTAGAAAAGGTTACCAATTCATGTAAAGTACTAGAGAAGGACAATGAAAATGTTCGATACATTAACCTACGCCAAGACTACAGGATAGAAGATTCAGATTTTTACGACCCTGATCATTTAAACCATAAAGGAGCAAAAAAATACACCCAAATCATAAATCAATTAATATCTACATCAAAAAATGATCGTTGATGTAATTATCTTTAAAATATTTCGTTATTAGTATGAAGATTAGGGTATCTTTAACACAAAATTTATTCGCGGGAAACGATATTTACTTTAAGAAAATTTGGTCAAGGCAAACCTTGAAATTTCTATTAAACATGAGCGCTGGTAGTTGCCAGGTTCTAAACGTTAAAAGAAATAATTACATGAACAAATACATCACTTTGATGCTTTTTGTGGCAATCCTATCTTCAAAGATTTCTGCTCAGCAATCAGCAATTTACACTAATGAATTAGTGCTTTATAATCAAGCACTAGAATTGTATAATAACAAACAATTTTTGGCTGCTCAAAATTTGTTTGATAAGGTAAGAGATGCTGTAGATGATGAAAATATCGATGCAGAATGTACGTACTACATTGCCAACTGTGCTGTTTGGTTAAATCAAAAAGGAGCAGATGATCTCATGGAGGAGTTTGTGGTGCAATATCCAACCAGTATCAAACGTAACGCAGCCTATTTAGATGTTGCTAATTATTATTTTGATAACGGAAAATATGCCTATGCACGTAAATGGTACGATAAAGTGGATCAGGGTAATATGAGCCGTTCTGAAAAAGAAAAGTTCAATTTTAATAATGGGTACGCTTATTTTAAAATTCAACGTTTTAATGAAGCCAAAAAATTCTTGACTCAGGTAGAAGAAACAGATGAGTATGGAGCACAGGCAAAATATTACTTAGGTTTTATTGCTTACGAAGGAGATAATTATCAGGAAGCAGACAAGCTTTTTGATGAGGTAAAGGACTTAGATAAATACAATAAAAACTTGTCGTATTTCCAGAGTGATATGAATTTTAAATCTGGAAAATTTCAAGAGGCGATTAATGACGGGTTAAGCCAATTACCTAGATCGAAACCTTCCGAAAAATCAGAACTTCACAAAATTATAGGAGAGAGTTATTTTAATCTTGGAGAATACGATAAAGCCATCCCACACCTAAAAGCCTATAAAGGAAGAAAAGGAAAATGGAATAATACAGATTATTACCAGTTAGGGTACGCTTATTATAAAGGAGGCGATTATCAAAATGCGATTTCAGAATTTAATAAGATTGTCGATGGGCGTAATGCAACCGCACAGAACGCATATTATCATTTGGCAGAATCGTATCTAAAGTCAGATCAAAAGCAGCAGGCATTAAATGCATTCAAAAATGCTTCAGAAATGGATTTCGAAGCAAAAATTAAAGAAGATGCATTGTATAATTATGCCAAGTTGAGTTATGAAATCGGAAACTCTTATGAGAGTCCTTCTAAAGTACTTTTGTCATATGCCGAAGCATACCCAAATTCAGAGTTCCAAGATGAGATTCAAGAATTATTAATCAGTTCTTACATCACTTCTAAAAATTATAAAGAAGCGATGGATCTATTAGAAGGTAGTCGTAATTTTGAGGATAAAGTAGTATACCAAAAAGTTGCCTTTTTAAGAGGAGTAGAATTGTATAATGAAGCCAATTATGCCGAAGCAAAAAAGTATTTCGATAAGTCTTTAGCACAACAGACCGATCCTAAATATACTGCCAAAGCTATCTATTGGAAGTCTGAATGTGATTATTTACAAGGTAATTTTGAAGAAGCACTCATCGGGTTTAAACAGTTCAAAGGACAAGAAGGTAGCGTTGGTACGAATGAAAATAATGATATAGATTATAATATAGGATATACTTATTTTAAACTAAAACAATACCCACAAGCGGCAAATTCTTTTGATAGCTATGCTAAAAATAGCGGAATAGACGAAGTTCGATTGACTGATACTTACTTACGATTAGGAGATAGTCATTTTATTTCTAGTAAATATTGGCCTGCAATGGAAGCTTATAACAAAGCCATCAAAAAAGGAGGGGCAGATGCTGATTATGCACATTATCAGAAGGCGATTAGCTATGGATTTGTGAAAAAGAATGATAAGAAAATCAGCGATTTAGAAATGTTTCTAAAAAAGTATACCAGATCAACATATCGCGATGATGCTATGTTTGCTCTTGGGAATACGTATGTGGCGGAAAACAAAACTCAAAGAGGTATTGATGCATACGATAAATTGATTAGAGAGATTCCAAGAAGTTCTTATGTGCCTAAAGCATTGCTAAAACAAGGGTTGATCTATTATAATGGAGACCAAGGTAATAAAGCGCTGTATAAATTTAAAAGAGTAGTAGCAGACTACCCAGGAACCGAAGAAGCGATTCAGGCAGTGAATACGGCTAGATTAATTTATGTGGATTTGGGGAGAACAGATGAGTATTCTAGTTGGGTAAAAGGCTTGAGTTTTGTAGATGTAACCGATGCAGATTTGGATAATACCTCATATGAAGCTGCCGAAAAGCAGTATTTAGAGAATAATGACAATGCTGCGATTGCAGGATTTCAAAAATATTTGGATGAGTTTCCAAATGGGATTCATGCGTTAAAAAGTCATTTTTATCTGGCACAATTATTTTACAAAAAAGGAGATAAGCAAGCAACCATTCCGCATTATGAATATGTATTGCAAAAAGAACGAACAGAATTTACGGAGCAAGCATTGGCACGATTATCTCAGATACATTTAGAAAACCGAAGCTACGAAAAAGCTATTCCTGTCTTAGAAAGATTAGAAAAAGATGCCGATTTTCCGCAGAATATCATTTTTGCACAGTCAAATCTTATGAAATCACATTATCAGTTAGTGCATTATCAGGAAACGATTGCTTATGCAGAAAAGGTATTAGAAAATCCTAAAATTCAGAATGATGTAAAAAGTGATGCGCAGATTTTTATTGCCAGAGCTGCGCTACAAACTGCTGATGATGCCAGAGCCAAAAGAGCCTATGCCGAAGTTAGAAAAATAGCAACTGGAGAATTAGCAGCAGAAGCACTATACTATGATGCTTATTTTAAAAATAAAGAAGGAGATTACAAAGGTTCTAATGAAACAGTACAAAAATTAGCAAAAGATTTTTCGGGATACAAATTATACGGAGCCAAAGGTTTGGTCTTAATGGCTAAGAATTTCTACGGATTAGAAGATGCCTATCAGGCAACCTATATTTTAGAAAGTGTGATCAAAAACTTTGTAGACTATCCTGATGTGATTTCCGAGGCACGATCAGAACTCAAAAAGATCAAAGCTGAGGAGGCAAAAACAAATTCATCTATCAAAACCGAACAATAATAATCAGTTATAAACGATTTTCCATTTATGTCTAGATATATTAAGAAATTATTTTCTTTTACCTGCGTAATCGCTTGCAGTATTTCATCATTATTTGCACAGGAAGAAGAAGAAGAGACTATAGAAACAGAACGAGTAGTAATCGTAAAAACATACACGCCAACGATTAGTGATGCGTTTAAGGTAAAATCTACGCCAATTTTAGACGATTCTGTTACACAAAAGAAAAAGCAATTACGATATAGTATTTTTTCGGTTCCTGTTGCATCTACCTTTTCACCTGCAAAAGGAAGAGCTGCTAATATCGATAAGCCTAAAAAAATACCATTATATGATAACTATGCAACCTTAGGTTTTGGAAATTTCACATCGGTATTGGCGGAGTTTTATAGTAATTTTCAGTTAAATAGAACAGACAATATCGGTTTGTATTTACATCATAATTCTTCGCAAGGAGGAATAGAAGATGTCGTATTGGATGATAAATTTTACAATACGTTTTTAGATCTTAATTATACATCACGTACCAAAGATTTTACATACGGAATAGAAGTAGGAGCGGAGCACCAATTATATAATTGGTATGGGTTGCCAGATATTCCTGTATTAACCCAAGAACAAATTGATGCAATTGACCCTCAACAGAATTATTTTGGGGCCAAGTTGGGGGGTAAATTGCAATTCGATGACCTGTATTTTAAGAGAGCCTCTCTAAACTATCGCTATTTTGGAGACGCTACCAGTACTGTAGAGCATCATGCCATTTTTAAACCTACATTCGAGTTTGAAATCGTAGACGAATTAGTAACTACAGATTTTATTATTGACTATTTAGGAGGTGGATTTGATAGACCTTTAAACTTAGCATTACAAACACCAAATGACTTTAGTATTCTAAATTTAGGAGTTCAACCAAGTTTGGTCGTATTACGAGATAATTTAACTTTAAATCTGGGTGCGGCAGTATTTTTTAGTATCGATAGCCAGAATAATGATAATGATTTCTTTATTTATCCAAAAGTTACAGCATCGTATAGATTACTAGATGAGACGGTTATTGCTTATGGAGGTTTAGAAGGAGGGCTACAACAAAACACCTATAGAGATGCGGTGCAAGCAAATCCTTATGTGTCACCAACGCTATTTTTAACTACCACACACAATCAATTCGATGCCTATGTAGGTTTCAAAGGAAAACTATCTGATGTAGTAAGCTATAATTTTAGAGGTGGTTATGCTTCTGAAAATGATAAACCTTTATTTGTAAACAACAGACCAGAAGTAGTACAATTAGAAGGGTTCGATTTTGGCAATTCTTTTTCATACAGATACGATGATATCCTAACCTTAAGTGGATATGGAGAATTAAATTTTAATATCAATAAGAAATTTAAACTAGGGATTACCGGAGAGTACTATAGCTATAATACAGATGATGAACAAGAAGCTTGGAATTTACCAGAATTAAAAGCGTCTGCATTATTGGATTATCAGATCACAGATCAGTGGTTTGCAGGAGCACAACTGTTTTATGTTGGTGAGCGAAAAGATATTAATACTGCGGTTGCCTTTGTACCACCAACACCAGAAGCAACAGTAACTTTAGATAGTTATTTTGATGCCAATGTAAATTTGGGCTATCGATTTAATGAGAAACTATCAGTTTTTGTAAAAGGTAATAACCTGGCAGGTCAGAACTATGAACGTTGGGCAAACTTCCCAGTGCAAGGAATCCAGGTATTAGGAGGAATTACCTATAAGTTTAATTATTAATATAATCGTTCTACAAAATCAAGATTCTTTATTAGCAATTCCCAAATAAAAGCAGTATTTTATTCTGGTAATTGGAAAAGAAATGAATAGGAAGAATGTAATTTGTTGGGTGCTATCGTTTTATTCGATAGTAGTTTTTTCACAGGAAAATTTTAGAGTGTATTATCAGGAAACAGATGATGGATATAAAATTCTTGCTGATAATGGTGAGTTTTGTCCGGTTTCTGTAGAGATTGATTTTGAGATTGAAAATCTTACTTCTAGTATTGGCGATATTAAAATTATAGAGGTTCCAGAACAAACTACACAATTTTATATTGCAGATCTTACGGTGGTAGATAGAAAAAAGGCGTTACGCTTAGGATTTAGTGTACGCTATAATCATGGAAATCACTTACAAGAAGACTATGATACTGATTATGCGTATCATCTTCCTTTTAAGAAGGGAACGGAGCATATGGTTACACAAGGGTATAACGGTACCATTTCGCATCATAATGAGAATGCATTAGATTTTAGAATGCCCATAGGAACTCCTATTTATGCTGCCAGAGAAGGTAAAGTTGTTTTGGTAGAGCAGAGTTTTAACAAGACATGTACAGGAGAAGATTGCGCCAGATTTAATAATTATATTTTGGTATATCACTCCGATGGTACATTCGCAGAATATACACATATCAAAAAAAATGGCGCTATCGTAGCTTCTGGAGATCTCATAGAAAAAGGACAACATATCGGTTTTAGCGGTAACGTAGGTTGGTCTACAGGTCCGCATCTACATTTTATTGTTTTTCTGCAACGGTTTAATGATCGAGAAACCTTACCTACAAAATTTCTGATCGGGAATGGAAAAGAACTTACCCAATTACAAGAAAGAAAAACCTATCGCAAAGCATATTAGTTAGTGAATATCTATGAATAAATTTATCCTTGCGTTATTAGTAGCGTTTATTAGCCAATCAATAATATCGCAACGTGCCTATAATTTTGATTATATGATGGCGTATACATATCAGGAATCTTTAGAAGGTCCGATTAAAGTACAAGCGGTATTTATTAATTCTAAAGATAATAGGTACCATTTAATTTTGCAAAACGACGGAAATCCTGATTTTGAATTTAATTTTGTAGATCACGAAAGAAAGTTTGAAACTTTTTTTTCTTTGGAAAAATCTTCTTTTCTAAATGCCAATAGAATTAATTTAGATTGTGACTTGGTCAAAAGAATTGGTACACCTATAGTACAATACTAAATTTGCCAAAAAATACTTTTTCGAAATACAAAAGGATACTGTAATTCGGGATACAGCATATAACCACATTGTTCTGAAGAGAAGAAATCCTAAAAAACGGAAGAAAAATTGGGAGATACACTACATTACTCATAAGACCGAAAAGTTTGAAAAACCTTTTATAGGAAACCATAAAGTATACTTAATATGGCAACAGATAATAAATAAAGAAAAATTTAATTTCGATGTTATAAAAGAGGAGTATAGTCTTAAAAAAGGAAAGGAAAAAGCGTTTGTGTATAAGTTTACCGAAATGAGAAAGATCACAAATAAGTACATCTATATTCCTGATGACTGTGATTATTCTAACTAATGTTTGTCGAGCATGTTTGTCATTGTTCGGATGTTTAAGTGCCTTATTAAATATCAACATATAACATTCATTTACTTTTGGACCTCATTTCTTCAACCTTCAGAAAATCAGTATATTTATAAAGAGAATCTTTCTTATACATAACACCACCACTAACCAATACATAACATTATGAAGTATTTAAAATATCTACTGATTGCTGTAGTAGCCATCGTATTGATCTTTTTTGGAATAGGACTTTTTACTTCTTCCGTTTCTTACGAGAATGAAATTGTTGTCAATAAACCGGCAAACGAATCTTGGGCCGTAATGTCTGATGAATCTAATCTACCCAAATGGATCGAAGGTTTTCTAAGAACAGAACATGTTAGTGGCACACCTAATACAGTAGCTGCGGTTTCTAATGTATATATCGATGAAGGTGGAGAAGAAATGATGATGACAGAAACCATTACCGCTATGAAACCAAATGAACTTATGGCCATGGTTTTTTCAATGGATTTTATGGATATGGAGTATGAAATGTCTTTTGATGAGGATAATGGTAAAACTACCATAACTTCTAAATCAATGGTAAAAGGAAACAGTCTGATGGCTAAATCCATGATCGCTTTGATGAAAAGTGGTATGAAAGCACAAGAAGATAAAAACTTAGCAGCGCTTAAAAAACTAATCGATGATAATACCAAAGAATATACTTTAGAATAGTCATACAAACTCTTATTTCCAGTTTTGCAGACAAATAATGCCACTTTGCAGAATATTATGTATAGTTATAAATTAAAAGATGATTTTTGTAGTAGTAAATCACCTCAGTGGTAAAACCAAGTAGAGTTGAATTGAAAAAAAGATGTAGAGGTGTAGGCAAGCCTGGAACATTTAGATCTGGATTATCGAGTAAACTTTTAGCTATTCATCGTGAAGAAGTCAATCATTATTGGATTACAAATTGGATTTTGGTTATGCTATTTGGTATTAACCGTTATCTTGGTGTATCTCTCAGTAGCAAGTGAGGGCAATGAAATCGTGGAGCAAATGATGGTGCGATCTTTTTATTTTTCGATCATTCCATCCGTTATTTCTTATTACTCATTTTATTTTTTGGTATTCCCCAAAATTCGAGAAAAAAGAATACTGCTGTCGATCATATATGCCATTGCCTTTTCGATTGGCGCAGCCTTCATCGGAAATGTATTGATCTATGTATTCTTAGGAAAAGAGAGTTTAACAGGAGCTCAGGAATCGGTTACCGTAGGTATCGTGTTTATTTCTTTTGTCAGTTTTATCGTTGGAGTGATCGGATTAGTGACCAAAGGATTTATTACTTGGTATGAAGAATTAAAAGTGAAAGAAGAGCTGAAGCAAAAAAACCATGAAATGGAAATGGCTTTGGTAAAATCACAGCTGGATCCCCATTTTTTATTTAATACCCTTAATAATATTGATATTCTGATTCTTAAAAATGCAGAAGAAGCTTCCAAGTATTTAAATAAATTATCGGATATCATGCGTTTTATGCTCTTTGAGACAAAAACGGATAAAATACTTCTCAACAAAGAACTAGAGTATATCGAAAAGTACTTGGCACTACAAAAGATAAGAACAGCCAATGAGCGCTATATCAATTATCAGATAACAGGTTCACCAAAGGGTAAAGAAATTGCTCCGATGGTGTTTCTTCCTTTTATTGAAAATGCTTTTAAGCATACTTCTAATAAAAAAATAGACAATGCCATTACGATTCATATCTTTATAGAAGAAGGAAGCATTCGGTTTGAATGCGCAAACAAGTTCAATCCTAATAGGAAAGTAACTCATATGAATCATGGATTAGGAAATGCACTGATCGAAAAAAGATTAGCACTGCTGTATCCCGAAAAACACATTTTAGCTATCGTAAAAGAAAAAGAAGAATATAAAGTACGTTTGATAATCAACGAGTAAACTATTGAGTAGCATGTAAAACTCAATTATCGAGTAACATTTTAAAGAATTGAATCACGAATGACACCATATTCATGCATTATTATCGAAGACGAACCTTTAGCACTCGAAAGAACTAAAGAATTTGCAGAGAAAATCCCTTTTCTCAACGTTGCAGCTACTTTTGATAATGCATTAGATGGTCTCGCTTTTTTAAAAGCAAATACTGTAGATGTGATCTTCCTGGATATCAATATGGATGAATTATCGGGGATAGAACTGTTAGAAAGCTCAAAGATTGCGAGTGAAGTAATTATGACTACTGCCTATCAGGAATATGCCTTAAAAAGCTTTGAGCTTAATGTTACGGACTACCTATTAAAACCTTTTACCTTCAATAGATTTTTACAAGCGGTGAATAAAGCGCAGGAAAATCTAGAAAATAAAACCCAAAAGCAACAACCGGATTTCATTTTTGTAAAGACCGAAAACCGATTAGAAAAAATCAATCTTGCAGATATTTTATATATCGAAGGAATGCGAGATTATCGCCGAATACATATGCCAGATAAAAGAATTATGACACTGCAAAATTTTAAAGAATTTGAGCAGATCATTCCTGCTAGTTTGGTTTGTAGGGTTCATAAATCCTATATGGTTTCTATTAGTAAAATTGATTCCATCGAACGAAACCGAATACGAATCGGTGAGCAACTCATTCCCATTTCCGAAACCTATAAAGCTTCCTTTTTTCAGCAAATCAGTACCAGTAAATGGTAAGGTTGTGGTGATTAGAATTCATATCAATTTAAGGCTAGAGATAAAAACCCTTTTCAGCGTTGGGATTTGACGTTCCAAAGCAGCGCTTTGAATTTTTTTTCATCAGTGTAAGATTTGTTTCGTTTCTTTATTGCATCCGACGAGGTAACGAGAGGAATGCATCGCAAAAGAAATGACAAGAGGTTGAATTTAAAACGAATTCCAAATGTTTAATAACTAATTCATAAAAGCGTCAATTCGAGTGATTTTTCGTAATGGAGTGAAGAAAAATTGTATCGAGAATAGCTTTTATTCTCAACGATAATTGTCATAAATCCCAAAACCTTTTGCAGATAGAAAATCCGCTTTTGCAGAGACATATCTCCGTCTTGCATAGTAAAGTTTTATAACCATTCACTTCACTAGATATTTGCTTCAGTATTAATTGTGTAATCCATTAAAAAATGAAGTAATGAGAACTTTACGAATCAAATTAGTGTTATTCATCATCGCCACAGTATCCGAGTTGGCAGCGCAGGTATCAATTCCAAACGGAGATTTTAATCAGTTCGAAATGATCCATTGTCAAGATCAGGAATATGAACTGCCAGTAGGATGGAAAGAGCATCCTAAAAATGAGCGTTGGAGACAAACGTATAACGAAGGTTTTGCCTACAAATATGAATTACCAGATGCTAATAGAACTGCTTTGGCATTGCATAGAGAATATCTAGCACAGACCAATGAAATTATGACTAGTTTTTTTGTTACTGAAAATTTTGAATACCTACAATTGACTGGACGCTATAAATTTTCAGGATCGGATATCGATGAGGCAGAAGATGTATTGCGAATCATTGTTATTTCTTCGGAAAAGATGATCCACACGATCTCAGATAAAGATTTGGAAGATGCTCATATTTTGGATATCACCACGCCCAATGCACAATTCGATAGGTTCTATTTGGAGATCGACGAGATCCACAAGAATGCCTATGTCACCATTGCGATTCAATTAATATCCGGTAGCGATGATAGTTTTTATTGGGGGCAATCTAATGCCGTATTAGATGATCTCAAATTTATAACGAATCATCGCATCTCAGCCATACACTAACATTTTAATCCATTTAAAAAATACAAACAGATGAAAACAAACACTATAGACCCAAGAATATTATTATCCACCTTGTGGATTGTCATTCTATTTAATATGATCGTAAGAGATCTACACGAATTTTTGCGTGAAGGATATATCGAGCATATGATGACACTTCAGATACCAGAAGTGAATATGTTGGTATATGGTTTCGTATCTCAGATTCCCATTTTAATGATCTTATTATCCAGAATATTAAAAGACAAAGCCAATACGTGGTACAATACTGTTGCAGCGGTTATCACATCACTGGGTTTTCTAAGCACATTACCTAACGCAGATATGGATGATATCTTTTTTGTAGTGATCGAAAATATACTGCTACTCGTAATCATCAGAGTTTCCTGGAAACTATCCAATCCACTCTCAAAACCAAATAACGAGTTGTTATGATAAACTTAATAGGAGTTTAATGCCACAAGATTTATGTCAGTCAGAGTGATCCGCTTCGGGCGGATTGTATCGAAGACAAGTAAATTTTGAAAAACAAACAATGAATCGGAGCACTGAGCTGGAAATGGCCTATCAAAAAGAACTTTAAAACTCAAGGTGTCACACTGAGCTTGTCGAAGTGCTGTCAAAGTGCTCTCGAAGCGCGAAGAAATGTAATCAACACAAACAAAAAACAATCATATGATACATATAAAGAAACTATTAGTAATCGCATTACTGCTATGGATGATAGCAATGAATGCACAACAACAAGATCGTTCCTCATTTTTTGTGGGATACGAAACCTTTGAAATGACGATGAACAAGTTCCAGAATTTTGCCGGAGAAGTAGGCTATCGTTTTAATGAAAAACACCAAATCCGATTGATGATCGGAGAGGTGAATCTAACCGAAAGGCATTTATCTAGTAAATGGGAATCTGCAGCGGTGGATGGCGACAATGTAGAAGGCTATTTTCGGATTTACGAATTGTACTATGATCGGTATTTTGGAAAGCGCAAGAACTTTTATTACAGTGGCAGTGTTGCCTATGTAAAAGATGAGTATAACCATCTGATCTCTACCAATCGCTTGGTAAATGAAACTGCCACGGTAGGAGTTGCGATTGGATACCGAAAAGAAAATATATTTGGCATCAAACATTTATATACCAATATCTCTATCCCTTTTCGGTACTATTTTAATAACATCCCAGAAACACAGTGGGAAGGCGCTACGATCAACGCACATCGCTTCGTAAACAACTTTTGGTTTTTTATCGGCTATCAATTCTAACTCCAACCACCAATCGATCACTGAGGTGTAACACTGAGCTGACACAAAATTTACGTCAGTCAGAGTGATCCGCTTTGGGCGGATTGTATCGAAGACAAGTAAATTTTGAATAACAAAAATGAAGCGTCGTGCTGAGGTGTCACACTTAGACATCCAATAAAAGTTTTATTCAGTATAGGTATTTAACGTAATGAGCTTGAAATGGCCTATCAAAAAGAACTTTAAAAATCAAGGCAGCAGCGAGGGCTTGGGGGTGAAAAACTGTTTGAGCGATAGCGAGTTTTTTTCATCCGTGGCTGAAGGTGGCGTAGCATTTTCTTAAGTTCTTTTTGTAAGCCTAGACTTTTTTGTTTTGTCACACTGAGCACTTCGACAAGCTCAGGACAGCGCCTGTTGAAGGATTGGCAATGAAAAAAAGAAAAGAAGCTCCATCAAAGTGAATTAGATAAAATTTAAATTCATGGTATCGATATGAAAAACAATGTTTTATAAAACACGGCAATGGTAGCCTGTCGAAGTGTTCCCAAAGCGAAAAAGCAAAACCGGACACTGAGATGTCACACTGATCTTGTCGAAGTGTCGAAGTATGGTATGCTGAGGCCCTCGAAGCACAACCAGTCATACAACAAAACCAGCAACTCATACAAGTTGGTTTTTTTATTCGGGGAAATTTACGTTTCTTTAGTGGGGTTTGTAAATACGTACAAATAGATTAAAATATAGTAAGATTACAACGATAGGTAGATATACACCTACTTTGGCATTAATTAGAACAACCATATGAATAGAAACGAAAATTTACTGAATGCAAATACAATATCTTTTAGTGATATTATTTCAGGAGATAACACTTATCAAGTTCCTCTTTTTCAAAGAGATTATTCTTGGAAAGAAGAAAATTGGGATGATTTATGGTTAGATATTAACAATGCTTTGGAGAGTAATACCAGGCATTATATGGGCTCAATTGTTTTGATAAAGAAAGAAAAAAAGCAACTTGAAATCATTGATGGTCAACAAAGATTAACAACATTGAGTTTATTAGCCTTAAGCTGTATTAGAATAATAGAAGAGCTAATTCAAAACAATGAGAATAAAAGTGATAACGAACAACGAAAAGATATTTTGATGAGAAAATTTGTAGGTTTTAAATCTGCAAAATCATTAATGTTTTCACCAAAATTGAAATTAAATAAGCTAAATAATCCTACCTACTCCTCTTATTTAATTCAATTTCACAATGTTCCAAACAAAAGTAAACTTGCTAAATCTAATAAAGCATTACTTGAAGCATATGAATATTTCTATAAAAAACTTAAACAAGAAGTTTTTAAAGATAATGACACAGACAATCTAATAGATTTTATTGAGTTCATTGGAGATAACTTACAATTCATTCAGATAACAGTTGTCGATGAACTTAACGCTTATTTGGTATTTGAAACTTTAAATGATAGAGGAATTCCATTAACCGTAACTGACTTATTTAAGAACTACCTTTTTTCTAAAGTAGCAGAAGATGACCAAGAACACATTAAAAACAAATGGGATAATATTCTAAGCTACGTAAGGCACAGAGACTTTTCAAACTTCTTAAGGTATTATTGGATTTCACGTAATAGATTAATAACCGAAAAAGAATTATTTAAAGCTATTAAAAGAACTGTTTCAGACCAAAAAGACGTTATTGATATAATAACAAATTTAGAAGTTCACGCTGAAGTATTTAATGCGTTATCAGACCCAAAAGATGATTTATGGAAAGGACAGTCAGATTTAATTTATCATTTAACCGAATTACAAATTTTTGGAATTAAACAACCTTTTCCTTTATTACTATCCGCCTATGAAAAATTTGACATTATAACATTTACAAAAGTTGTTAAGATCTGTTCTGTTGTTGCCTTTAGATACACAGTTATTTCTGGTTTAAAAACTAACATATTAGAACAAGTATATAGTAAAGCTGCAAATAATATTATTAAGGGGATTAGCACAAATGCTTCGCAAGTATTTAGTGATTTAAGCCAACTATATGTTTCTGACGAGATATTTACTAATCAATTTACATTGAAAACAATAAATACAAAATCAAAAAATAGACTTGCTAGATATATTATCTATAATCTAGAAAACAAAAACTCTAATAGGAGTACATTTGATTTTGAACAAGACAGTGGAACATTAGAACATATTCTTCCCGAAAACCCAAGTGATGATTGGAATAACAGTTTTGTAAAAGACACTCAAATTGAATTTATTTATAGAATTGGGAATTTTACAATTTTAGAAGGTAAATTAAATAAAGAGTGTGAAAATAAACTAATTGAAGAGAAAAAAATAAAATATTCTAAATCAAAATATTCATTGACCAATGAATTTGATTATGATATCTGGAATCCAAATAAATTAAAACATAGACAATCAAAACAAGCTAAATTAGCGAAACAAATTTGGAGATTGAACTATTAAATAACTAATGCCAACAATTACTGTGAGTAATTGCTTGTTCTCGGCAACTTCTGAAAATCCACGTGGATTTTTAGCTTGGTGTGTACTTGCAAAGTATCGTGATAATCCACGCAACTACTTATAGGCCAGAGCATTGGTGAACATTTAAAAAAAACTAGAAATTGAATATATTCTTATCATATAATTGGGAAAACAAAGATATTGCTGACCAAATTGACGAATGGTTTTCCGAAAACAACATCAAGTTAAAAAGAGATGTAAGAGATTTAAAATACAAGCAAAGTATTAAGGAATTTATGAAGTCAATAAGAAATGCTGACTTCGTAATTATGATAATATCCGAGGATTATCTAAAATCTAAAAATTGTATGTATGAGGTTTTAGAATTTGTTAAAGAACAAAAATTCAAAGACAAGATAATTCCGGTTATAAAATCAAGTGAAATTTTCAATATAAAATATCAAGTAACTATACAAAAATTTTGGACTGAAAAAATAAGCGAGCTAAGGGAAATTCAAAAAGAACTGGATTCAGAAAAATCAATTCCTTTGCTAGAAGAAATAAATATATTTAACAAAGTAGAAAATGAATTACTTGATTTTCTCAAAGTTGTATGTGATATGAATAATATCGTTTTGAAAGACGACCAATTCATTGATTCAAATTTTGATACAATTATCAAATATATTGGTAAAGACAATCTAAATCAAAATGATATAATTTTCACTTGCAGATTAGTTAAAGAAAAATATAAACCTGCGAAGGTTATAGAATATTTAAACAATCTTTTTGGAAACATTTCTGTAATTAGATTAGGAGAAATTAGTTTATCGGTTCGATTTAAATCTTATCTATCATCAAACGAACTTGAGAAAAAGACATATCAATCGATTGGAAAAGACAACATAGATTCTTTAGATGTTTTTGACTATAAAGATGCATATTATTTTGTCGCCAAAAGAAAAATAGATGAGTATAGTTCTAAACATATTGTCTGGTGGTCGCCTTTATCAGGTGGTTACACAAAGAACTTAAAAGATGCTGGATTATATTCAGAAAAAGAGATTAAACGATTTATACCAAAATGGTTTTATGAACATCAATTGGCGATAAAAGCTAGCTATGTTGATAGTTTGAATTCAACAATTTTTGAAATTAATTCTAGAGAAAGTGCTCAATTAATAGAAGACAGAAAAGTTATAATTGGGGATGTGAAATATGAAGAAAAAGATTACTTCTAAAAAACGATTTGCCAACAACGTGTATAATTCATTGCTAGTTATAGCCTACTTACGAAAGCCCTCGCGGACTTTCTATCTGTGATTTATTTGCTAAATTTAGTGCTTAAACACGCAACAAAATCATACACAAGACCGTTATGAACAATTTTAAACAAGTATGGAATATACTAGGCACTGGTCAATGAGCGAACCAGAAAAGGTTAATGGAGATTTGAGTTCACTGCTATTGGATTACCCATACTCTTTTCCATATGCTAATCAAGAAAAAGACATTCGACTGATTCCTCCTATTGAGGTTATAAATGAACTTTTGGAAAGTGGAGGAGATAGTGGAGGAATGTCTCCTGGATGCACTTGGAATGGCATGAGTATTTCTGAAGAAGAATATGAAAAGCTTATTCAAGAATTACTCAAATTTGATTATGAATTTAATAAAGGTAGAAACCCATATGCTCCAAAAAAACTAATTCTTGATGAAGAGTTAAATAAGAAGTTTCCGAAAAAGGAAGATTGGGAAAGACAACAAATTCTAAAATATGTAGGCGTACACGAATTCATTGAATTTTATGACGAATATGAACCGTCATTATTTTTTAAATCTGAAAATTACGGTACAATCGAAATTTTTGGAACCGCAGGAGGTCCTAGATATTTTGGACGTCTTAATTCAAATAAGGACATTAAATCATTAATATGCGAAAGAGTTAAAATAATCAATAGAATCGATATGATTCATGAGTGGATCGAATATGACGATAGGTTTGATAAAATTGAATGGTATAAAGCAGAAGAAAAATTAAGTGTCTCTGATAGTTGGGGGCGACAACCTAAAATATTGGAAGCTTATATTTCAGATAATTCATTTATATCATTCAAAACCGATTTTAAAGAATTAAAACCAATTGCACGCAACAATATATAACAAAACATAGTTGCCCTTCGCGAGAGCAACGTTTGTTATAATTGCCGTTGTAAATTAATTTAAATAATATCAAGGATTGCCATTAAAATGAAAATTGATAGTTCAACTATTCCTAAATGTCAGATTGAAGAGAAAAAATTCGCTTGGGGTGAGCCTTATATTGAAATTACACCAATATTTGAAATGTCGATAAATGAAGCTTTAAGTGATATTGAATTTTGTATCGAATTATACGTTAAAAATAATTTCAGAAATCAACTCCTTGAGTTTTATAACGTTTTGATAAACCATGAAGAATATTATAGAATTGACCATTTTAAGGGAACAATATCTGATGAACTTCATGAGGTTCTTTTAAAGAGAATCAAATTGTTTTTGGACTCACCTGAAGAATTGACTCCTTGGAAGAAATACAATGAAATTCAAGGTGAATTAGATTATCTATATTTATTTGAAGATAAATTCGACAGGAAAATACTTTACATAAAAGCCAAATAAAACTGCTTGGAATAATTTGTGTATTACATGTGCCAAATTCTGCAATTTGCTCCTTAATGTTAAATGTTAACTACAATCAATAAAATGGAAATATCGTTTACAACCTATACAGTCAAGGATAAAGCTGAGGTTTTGGAAATGATGGCTGCATTTAACAAGATGGAGGGCTATGCTTTTGATTCAATAAATAGAGAAAAGAACCTATTAGAATTTACTTCAAACGGATCTTTGGGAAGATTATACTTGATCAAACTCCAACAACAAACCATTGGATATCTAGTACTGGCATTTGGATTTAGTTTTGAGTACAAAGGTAGAGATGCGTTTATAGATGAGTTCTATATAAAACCAGCATATAGAAATAAAGGAATTGGCGACTTAACATTAGATTTTATAGCTTCAGAATCCAAAAAACTAGAGGTAAAAGCGCTACATCTAGAAGTAGAACCTCATAATGTACATGCAAACAAATTGTACCTAAGCAAAGGCTATCGTTCCAACGATAGAAAATTGATGACTAAAAGAATATAAACTGTCATCAATAACTTCAAATAACCAGTAACTCATCATTGCTGGTTTTTTTATGTAGTGGAATTTGCGTTTCTTTAGGAGAAGGTTTGTAGATATACCTATTTGGTATATCATCCAAAAAGAACAATTTTAATTGTAGTAAGTGAGTTTCTTTTCAAAATATTTTAAAAAGTATAAAAATAAAAAAGAACTGAAAAAATCTAATTTCGGAAGAGATTATGGATGGTATATTGAATACGAAGGTAAAATTGTTGGTGAACTTGTTGATTGGAAACTTACCGATATGTTTTGGTGTTCCTATAAAGTAGTGCCAATAAATGATGAGTTAAAAAATATTGTATTTAATGAGAATTTATGGCAGAATTGTAAATTTAAATTCAAAAACAAAAAATACAATAAGTATGCTGAAAACGCATTTTCTGGATTCGCTCCTGGAAGTTTAATGAAAACTAAAACTGTTGGAATGCGAATGCTATATTTTACTGAACTTTGAAAATAAATAAGCTCTGCGAAGTTTACAACTTCATAGCCCAAAAACCAACAACTCATCAATGCGGGTTTTTTTAATAACGTGAGTTTGATGTAATTTTTGAATTCTTAAAAGCCGTCAAATTGTGTGATTTTTCGCAATAAAATAAAGAAAAATAGTATCGAAATTAGGCTGTTACCTAAAATTTACTCTTCGATACATCTCGCCTTCGGCGGACACTCTGGCTGATATAAATTTTCTTAGGTCGTATTCACGTTAAATAGAAGAATTTACGTTTCTTTAGAGAGCATATGTAAAATAAGTACAAACGAAACAAATTATCATACCCATATATCCATAGATTGATATCATGCTATGGTACCTGCGAGCTAATATGAATCCTATTTCAAACTTAATTGATAAAATAAATAACCAAAAGCTTTGGGATAGAGAAATAGTATTAGAACGCAATGAATATCTAAAGGTAAAGGGGACTATTGATACCAATATTTATTTGATAAAAAGTGGAAGTTTACGAATATTTGTAATCGATGAATATGAAGAACATACCATAAGATTTGGGTATAAAAATAACTTAATAGCATCTTTAGATTCTTTCCTAAATGAACAACCTTCAGATTTCTATATACAAGCATTAAAAAAGACGAATGTTAATGTCATCAGTAAAAAAAAGTATACATCCTTTATCGAATCATCACCCGAGAATAAAGAACTATGGCTTTCCGTTTTAGAAAATTTTGTATTACAGCAAATGGAAAGAGAAAGAGATATTCTAACATCATCTCCTGTGGAGCGTTATAAGAGAGTTTTAAAACGAAGTCCACAACTGTTTCAAGAGATACCGAATAAATATATTGCTTCGTATTTAAGAATGACACCAGAAACACTTTCTAGAATTAAAAAATCTTAATTTCAATCAATTTTTTTTTAAAAATCTCTGTTGATATTTGTAATAAAATAAAGGTAATGGCAATAGCAACTAAAAAATTATTACAAGACTTATTAGAAATTACACGAGAGAACTTAAACAGTGCAGAACAATTAAAAAAGGAATCTATCACTGCGCTAAATTGGAAACCAGCTTCAGAAAGTTGGAGTGCTTTAGAATGTATTGAACATTTAAATAGGTATGGAGATTTTTATATTCCAGAAATCACAGCCAAAATACAAACTTCTACACACAAGCCTTCTGAAATTTTTAAAAGTAATTGGCTGGGTAGATATTTTAGCAAGTCCGTTTCTTATAATGAGAATGTAAAGAAAATGAAAACCTTTACATCTATGAATCCGTTACACTCAGAATTAGATTTTCAAACCATAGACAAGTTTATAGATCAACAACATCAGATACTAGCACTTTTAGATCAGTCCAAAGATGTAAATCTCGACAAAACGAAAACTGCAATTTCAATTTCACGATTCATCAAATTAAGATTAGGAGATACGTTTAGAGTAGTTATATATCATAATCAAAGGCATATGAAGCAAGCAGAAAGGGCAATAAACATGTCGATAGGTAAGAAGTTGCATGTTTAATTAAAGTGAGTTTGATGTGATTTTTAAATTCTTAAAAGCCGTCAAATTGAGTGGTTTTTCGCAATAAAATGAAGAAAAATAGTATCGAAATTAGGCTTTTACCTAAAATTTAGTTGTCTTCGATACATCTCGCCTTCGGCGGACACGCTGACTGACGTAAATTTTTTTACGTCGAATGCAGGTTAATTACTGCAGCGCTACGAAGTTTGCAACTTCATAGTTTCTTAAAAACTGCAATTAGAAAAATGTAAACAAAGGCTATCGTACCAACTACAGCAAACTTTTAACTAAAAAAATAAATGAACGTTAATTTTTAGCAAAAACTAGCAACTAACAACTGCTGGTTTTTTGTATGTAGGGGAATTTGTGTTTCTTTAATGTGTAAGTAGACTTACAATATAATACAGTAAGAATAAAACGATAGCTTGGTATATACTCAACCTTATAGCGCATTGCACAAAAAAATAAAATGATGAAAAAAAGCATAGTTACTTTCAGTTTCCTATTCTGCCTAATGAGTATTTCTTTTTACGGACAAAACAAAAAGGATTCTCTAGAAATCAAGCAAGTGGCATTAGATTATATTGAAGCTCAGCATAATGTAAAACCTGAGCAATTCGAACAAGCTGCGCATCCGAGAATGGTAAAAAGAACTTTTTGGACGAATAAAAAAACGGGAAAGGAATATTTAAGAGAAACTTTCACTGATGCCATGATCCTACTGGCAGAAACCTATAATCAGGATAAAGATAAGTTCCCCGAAAATCCTAAAAAGGAAGTTGTTATTTTGGATATTTATGACAAAGTAGCTTCTGTAAAACTCATTGCAGATGATTGGATTGACTATATGCACATTGTAAAACTCAATGGCAAATGGCAATTGGTAAATGTGTTGTGGCAGTTTAATGACGCTAAAAAACACTAAAAACATACATCCGACCTTACATTATTCCGAAAGGACAACGCCTTTTTTCTTTCTATGTTCTATATACAAATATGTTCTTTTAGTTACAGGTACCTGTAAGAGTTTTGCCTAAATACATACCAATAATGCATAATAGATCTGTGCTGAAAAGTGTACAATTTCGTAGCAATACATAATCAGGAACTCATATATGCTGGTTTTTTTATCTAAGGGAATTTGTGTTTCTTTAGGAGAAGGTTTATAAATGAGCATAGATACCAATGATATTTAGAAAAGCTACAATAAATGATGTCGCCAAAATCGTAGAAATGATTGCGGATGATGAGCTCGGAAAAAGTAGAGAACAGTACCAAATACCATTACCCAATGAATATCTACGTGCATTCCAAAATATAGATGCGGATCAAAACCAGGAATTAATTGTTGTAGAAAATGAAAATGCAGAAATCATAGGAACGCTGCAATTGTCATTTATTCAGTATTTGACATATCGTGGAGGAATTAGAGCACAAATAGAAGCAGTAAGAATTAAAAAAGATCAAAGAGGACTTGGAATCGGAAAAGCTATGTTTGAATGGGCAATTGAGCGAGCAAAAGAGCGAAAAGCACACGTATTGCAACTTACCAGTGACAAAAGAAGACCTAATGCCATCAGATTTTATGAAAGTTTAGGATTTAAAGCTACCCATGAAGGGATGAAATTACATTTCTGAATAAAAAAGCTCATTATTAATATTCCATACCTACCTTACTGATCGCATAGTACGACCAAGAATAAAAAATAAAGAAATGACAGCAATTGATATTATTCCTTACTTTTAGGCCTGTACAAAAAGGTTTTCATACGTGTCTATTAAACAAGTAAACAAACATAAAAAAGGAACAGTATGGCAAAAATTTCTGAGCAGTTCAGCATGGCGTTGGTTACAGAAAGCCATGGTGTTAATCCTCTTCTCATTAGTCGTAAATCATATAGCAGCAAGCGATAATTTTCAGGATGATACGACATATAGATTTCCTATAGAAGGTTTTCTGTTCACTATTATTTTTTCTACACTAGTAGCCATAATAGCACATTTCAATTTTAAGTTTTATAAGAAAAAGTATTTTTCCATAAAAGTAGAGATCGCCAAAATAGTAAGGTTTATGGCCTCAACTTTGGGATATATTACAATAATTTATATTCCCACAAATGTTATTATAGAAGCGCTTGCAGATGGAGATATACATATCTATTATATCATAATTGGTTTACTAATTACCTTACTAATATGTTTTATTTTGATAGGCTTATGGTATGCTCAGGATCTCTACGAATTATATAAATTGTCTCTAAAAGATGCTGAAATTACGATTGATAATGGTATAAAAATGACAAAGCTGAGTTATGAAAATATTGCTTGTTTTTACAGCGAAAACAAAATTGTATATACCGTTAAGAATGATGGGACAACCATGAATACAGATTTTACCTTAAACGAGCTCGAAGAAAAAATAAATGATCAGTTGTTTTTTAGAGCCAATAGGCAAATGATCGTTCATAAAGATACCATAGATCAAGTTGAAAAGATTGAAAACGGCAAGTTACGTATTCTATTAAAACCCTTTATTAAAAACGATGCAATCGCTGAAATCACTATCAGTCGTTACAAACGAAAAGCATTCATGGATTGGTTTCTATAAAAGATGGCTAGAAATTATCGACTATTCAGTTGTAATTTACGACCATTCAGTAAAAACATAAGTATTTAAAGGGGTTTTCAGAGATTTTGTTCATTATTTCGTTTAGAATTTAAAATCAAAAACAATGAACAAAATGAGCTTAAGACAAATAGGAATTCCATTAGTTACTACTGCAATTATCTTCTTTTTATGGTTCGGACCGATTACCCTTAGTTATGTAGAAAACATCGTTATTTCGATATTAATCATTATTGCTAATTATATAGAATACCAAGGAAAACCATATTTGGCACTTGGGTTTCAACGAGAAAAATTTACAACCAAAAGTATATTCGTACTTGCTCCATTGGTAGCACTAGGTCTTTTTGTTTTTTATGTGTTTTTATTAGTTCCCGGAATTACAAAACTCACAGGAGCTCCGATAGACTATTCGAGTTTTAATGAATTAAAAGGAAACCTTCCAGCTTGTTTGGTGGCTTTATTGATCGTATGGGCATCAGCAGGATTTGGAGAAGAAATTATCTTTCGTGGTTATTTTATGCGACAGTTGGTGAAATTCTTTGGCGAAAGTAAAATGAGTATACTACTTAATATATTGCTTCTGGCTTGTTTTTTCGGATTCATGCATAGCTATCAAGGAATCACAGGACAGCTTGTTACAGGGATTGTTGGAGCAATTTTAGCGACGATATTCTACTTACGTAAATACGATTTGTGGTTCCTTGTTGCAGTACACGGTTTTTTTGATACCATAGCCTTAATTTGTGTTTACTTTGGTTTATTCTAAAAAAATACAAAGGAATAGCACCTATAACTTTTTATGATCCTTGTGCATAGTGAGTGCGTTATGGGTGCTTTTTGAGCTTTGCTATATATCAATTTATTCTTTACATTGAAGTCATTCAAACTTAACACACTTTGATATATAAAGAATCACATACACTTATACTTAATAATATAGCCAGGTTTATTGATTTAACTGAGCTGGAAAAGCAAAAATACCTCTCTTTACTCACAGAAATAGAAGTAAAAAAGAAAGAGTTTTTGATGCAGGCGGGTGATATCACGACCTACGAGTATTTCATCACCAAAGGATGCTTAAAAGTGTATACATTAGATGAAGATGGAGTGCCTCACATATCTATGTTTGCCGTAAAGGATTTTTGGACAGGTGATATGGCTAGTTTTATGACTAAAGAACCGACGCGTTATTTTATTGAGGCTACCGAGCATTCGGAATTATTAGGGATTTCTAAAGCTAATTATGAATTGTTATTTCAGGAAATTCCAAAGTTCGAGAAGTTTTATCGTATGCTATACCAAAGATCGCTAGTAAGTTATATAAGACGTTCTAATCATGGTATCTCTTTAACTGCCGAAGAACGATATATTGAGTTCAAAAAGAAATATCCACAAATCATTAATAGAATTACCCAAAAAGACTTGGCAGCGTATATTGGCATTACTCCAGAATTTATGAGTAAAATTATTTCGAAAGTCAATCGAATGTAAAAGTCTTAAACTAGTTCATTTTTTTTCATGCATTCCTGTCGGAATTTTGAAACATGAAAAAAATAAGCATCATTACTTCGTTTCTAATAGTTTGGCTTTCAAATGATTTGCAAGCACAATTCGCACAAATCGAACTGTTTTCTGGATTAGATAAAACAGACTTTACCATATACTCCAGTTATACGATTAATGACAGCAAAACGCTAAGGATTAATACACTTGCCTTTTTCCAGAAGTTTCATAACCAAGAAAACCAGGATTTTGAGGAGATCGGTGTGCAGCCCACACTATTCTGGAATGTCCATAAGAATGTAGGCATTGGTCCATCGATATATTACAACAGCTTTGCTGGGTTTTCAGAACGTTTATCAGCATATATTACGTTCAAGAATTCGCGGTTTTTATTCGTAGCGATTCCTACCATTGCCTATTCCGAGGAAAAAGATGCTTGCTATACCGAAGCATTTCTACAGTTCCAATACAATATACCTATAAATGACAATTTCTCTTTTTGGTTAAACGGACAGTTTGTAACGATCTGGGACAAATTTAAAACACACTCCAGAAGCTATCAGCAATTACGAGCTGGAGTATCACGGAAAGGACATCAGTTTGGTATCGGTTTCGACTTTGATCAGTATGGACCAAAACCTATAGAAGTAACATCTTTTGGTGTGTATTATCGAAAAACTTTATAAACATTTTTAAATCTTAAACAGTATGAAAAATTTAGTAAACAAACTTTTAACAACAGATCCCAATATTGGATTTAGTATCGCACGGTTAACATTAGGGGTAGTTATATTTCCGCATGGTGCACAAAAATTATTAGGACTTTTTGGCGGTTATGGATATTCAGCAACTATGGAATCCTTAACTACCCAAATGGGGTTGCCCAGTATTGTGGCTGGTGCTGTAATCATAATTGAGTTTTTTGGATCTATCTCATTACTACTGGGAATCTGCAGTAGATTTTGGGCATTAGCACTAGCAGGAATGTTTACGGGTATTATTGTCACTACACAACTAGAACACGGGTTTTTTATGAATTGGTTTGGCAATCAAGCCGGTGAAGGGTATGAGTATTCGCTTCTAATCATTGGTCTGGCACTAAGCATTGTAATAAACGGTAGCGGAAAATGGTCCGTAGATCATCTAATCTCTAAAAAATAAGAATCATGAAAAAAATAATCACAATTGCAGGAACCAATAGTCAAAAATCTATCAACAAGAGTTTACTGTCCTATACCACCAGTTTCTTAGAAGAAGTAGAATTTATTTCTATTGATTTAAACGATTACGTCCTACCCATATATGGTGTAGATTACGAAGCGGAAAATGGAATACCTACAGCGGTTAAGAGACTCGATGAACTGATCAATCAGGCAGATGGTTTTATCATTTCTCTTGCAGAACACAATGGAGCTTATGCAGCAGTATTTAAAAATGTGCTCGATTGGTTGTCTCGAGTACATATGAAAGTGTGGAGAGAAAAGCCCATGTTGCTAATGGCTACTTCGCCTGGCGATCGAGGAGGTATAACCGTTTTGCAATCTGCAAAGATGTATTTCCCATATCTGGGAGCTCATATTGCTGCGGATTTTTCATTGCCTAGTTTCTATGATAATTTTTTGGAAAATGAAATCACTGATCACGAATTAAAAGAAGAATTAAGGGAGAAAATCCAACTTTTTGAACAACAATTAAGCCCTTCCATAAGATAAGGATAGTGTCTTTGGAAGTGTAGATACATACAACCCTCCTAATTTAAAACCGGTAGATATTCATACTGGTTTTTTTATTTGTAGGAATTTGTGTTTCTTTAAAAGAACTTTCAAGATGATCATAAGATAAAAGTGAGTGTTCAGATACAGATACAATCATTAGAATTGGCTTTATTAGATGGAAATGACATTAGAATATTGGAATGAATTAGGAAAACAAACGCTTTTAATTACTTCGTTGTTAAGTGGTTTTTCGATTACTGTGGTAGCAAACCTATTAGTTGCTGATAAAAATGATAAACTCACCAATCGTATTTTAAAATCTGCAACACTGGCAGCTGGATGTTTTTTAGTGAGTGTATTTGCTATGGTCAATATTGTGATGACAACCACACCAGGAGGCTATATTAAGGATGTGTCATTAAACGATTTTCAAGTTGCTAGGATAGTAGGGATGATCACCTTTATTATAGGACTTTTTTCTCTTACCACTATGATCGCCTTATCTGGTTGGACTAAATCCAAAAAAGTAGGCCTTTTTACTACGATCATTGGTATCTTAACGTTGCTACTAATTTTTATAACCATGACCAGATTTGGGAGTTAATTCACGAAACACAAAACTCAATAAAAATTTACTTGCTATACAAAATAGGGTTTACGATCACTGTGATTTAGAAATTTCTGATCTTAGTATTGAATCTGAAGGAACGGAATATGATGCTTGTACCTTTTTATTAAACGGAAAGCACGTGATTAGTAGAAGCGCAAAGATAACTCCTAAAAAAGTGGGGCAGTTTGTAACCTTTTGGAAACGAAATAATGAAGGGATCACAGCACCTTATGAAGCTAGCGATCCTTTTGATTTTTATATCATACAAGTTACCAACAAAAACCGATTAGGACAGTTTGTTTTTCCAAAACAAGAGTTGATTAATAAGCGAATAGTAGCTACTGAATCAAAAGATGGGAAAAGAGGTTTTAGAGTATATCCAATTTGGGATCACCCACAGAGCAAGCAAGCTATCAAAACCCAACAATGGCAACTACATTACTTCTATGAGATTACTAATAAAACCGATGTACAAAAAGTAGTAGAATTATACCATTTCAAATAAATCTAAAGATTACACGAAATAGTTCGAGGGCAATCAAACATTTATAGAGATCAATTAGAGCACATCTAGTTTTTTTATCTGGGGAAATTTGCGTTACTTTAAAGAAGGTTTGATGATTCTTGCAATGGGGAATAAAATAGAGCAAGAATATTTTCGGTGGGAGATATATACTTACTATACAGGCAATTGATCAAATTCTAAAAGGGCATACTATGAATACTCACGCTGATAAAACACAAGAAAATACATCGGTGACAGCTTCTAGCGCTAAGGAACAGAGCAGTGGAGAATCTACATTGCAGTTTTTAGATAACAAACCAGAGGCTTCGGCACAACGGAAATTGCAAGAGATGGCTAATACTAGTCCAAAAGTAAAGCAATTGAAAGCTCTTCAAAAAATGGCTTCTCAAACAGTACAAATGAGACGAGTAAGTGTTAGTCAATTAAGAGGTGGCGGGTTAACTGGACCCAACAAAGGAAATACTTACAATTATAATCCTGGTAATGGGA
Source organism: Aquimarina sp. 433 (assembly GCF_054054605.1). NCBI lineage: Bacteria > Pseudomonadati > Bacteroidota > Flavobacteriia > Flavobacteriales > Flavobacteriaceae > Aquimarina > Aquimarina sp. 433. Next base: position 61,000 of record NZ_JBSWZK010000010.1, on the reverse strand, counting down.
TTCATATAACTGTTCGGAAAAGTGGCCCTGATGTTACTCATTTTCATGTTCGCAAGGATACAAAAGGAGGCGTCTATAATCGAATAGATTATAATGAAGATGATAAAGGAGATTGGATTGAAAGCAACGTAAATGTTCCAGCAGGTGGTGATTTAGAGACTCAAATGAAGAATGCTGCAGCCGATATGATCGCTTGGCTTAAAGGTTTGCCAACACCTCCTAGCTAATCAAAAATGTTGCTGAAAAATTAAAAATAAAGGTAACATTTTACTCGTCTGGGATACCTATATTAAATCAAACCATAGATATGAAAACTATACTACCATTCTTACTTGTTGTTGTATTAGGATGTTTTAGCTGCAACAAGGCTATAGAAACAAAGAACACCAAAACAGAGCAAAGCGAAATAGCCTCTATAAGCGATGAGCAAAAACTAGCGATGGCCGCGGAAGGTAAGCAGGTTGGTATTGCCACAATCACCACAATAGATAGTACCTTTATTGGAACAGATACATTTAGAGGCAAATTATTAGTAATTGATTTTTGGGCGACTTGGTGTTCTCCATGTATAAAAGAAGCTCCAATGTTCAAGCAGATCGCGAAGAAGTATAAAGATGAGAATGTAACATTTATCTCTATATCCATTGATAGTGATTTCTCCAATTGGAAAGAGTATGTTACAGAAAATAATTGGGAAGGAAATAACTACTGGTATGGTAGATTTAACAAAGATTCTTTCGCATATTTAATTTATTCAAAATTTAACGTGAAAGATGAGGAAGTAGTAGGGATAAGTTTGCCTAAATATGTGATCATATCTCCTGAAGGTAAGATCTTAAGTAATGCAGATTTAAGACCGAGCAAACCAGGCTTTGAAACTGAAATTAAAAAATATTTGTAGTTAAAAACGTATGATTAATATGTCGATCTAAATTAAGGATCAATTCATATTCAAATAGAACAAAATGAAATATAATATAGATACTATTGATAAATCCGAATATCAAGAAGTAGTCGAGGTGTGGGAATCATCAGTAAGAGCAACACATCACTTTTTGAAAGAGGAAGATATAATATATTTTAGACCACTGATCTTAAATACATATTTGGATGCGGTAACCTTAAGATGTATACGAAACGAGAATAAGAAAATAGTTGGTTTTCTAGGAGTAGCAGAACAAAATTTAGAAATGCTATTTATTGATCCTAATTACCGCGGTAAAAAGATAGGGAAAACATTGTTAGAATATTCCATTGATCAAATGGAAGTAATTAAAGTTGATGTAAATGAACAAAATGAGCAAGCTGTTGGATTTTATAAGCATGAAGGGTTTGAGGTTATTGGTCGTTCTGAGTTGGATGGTACTGGAAAACCATATCCTATACTTCATATGGAATTAAGAAAGTAGATAAAAAAATGTATTTATTGAGTTTCAATATTGTTAATACTTGCTCAGTTATACATAGAAATTTATGAAAACAAATCGATTCTTAGGAATACTATTTTGTGTTATGTTTTATGCTTGTAAAGCACAAAAAGATGATCGTATTATATTCTTTTTACATAACCGTTTTCTAGAAGAGCATACATTACAAGAATCTCATCCGCAATATGGAAAGGTAGCGTATAAAGAGATTTTAGACGCTTTTAAAAAGAGTGGGTTCAAGGTGATGAGCGAACAAAGGAATGGAAATGTAAATGCACGTACGTACGCGATTGGAGTCGTGAATCAAATCGATAGTTTACTAAAAAAAGGAGTCACACCTGATAAAATAACGGTTGTTGGTACTTCCAAAGGTGGTTATATTGCACAATATGTGTCTACTCTAGCGAATAATCAAGACCTGAACTTTGTATTTGTAGCAAGTTTTCGGGATAGTGATATCGAGCAAATTCCTGAAATTAATTATTGCGGAAATATTTTAACTATTTACGAAAAGTCGGATCCTTTTGGTGTTTCTGCAAGTAAACGAAAAGAAAACTCCACTTGTACGATCAAGAATTTTAAGGAAATAGAATTAAATACAGGAATGGGGCATGGATTTTTATTCAAGCCTTTACAAGAATGGATAGCCCCTACAATTCAATGGGCAAAAGGAAATTATAAATGAAATAAGGAATCACTTGTAAGAGTATTAAAATCATAATTTATAAAAAAAGATTCTTTTCTATGTTAACCTTTTTAAAAGTGGAAAGATTAATAGGAAAACACTTTTAAATATTAAATTATGAAAACTTTAAAAAAGCTATTTTATTTTTCGTTTATAATCTCTTTATCACTATTTGTTTCTTGTGAAGGAGAAGATGGTATGGACGGATTAAACGGGGAACAAGGAGTACAAGGAGAACCTGGACAAGATGGGAATGCAAATGTAACAGGTGTAACAGTAGATCCTTTTCCTTCATGGACATCAGGATCTTACTTAGGTCAGGAAGCAAATTTTGTAGAAATTACAGAGACCTCATTAACAGAAGCAGTTATTGACGATGCTTTAGTTTTAGTTTATTTCCAACTTTTTGGTGATAATGTTTGGTATCCTATGACGTATGCATTTCCATTTGATAGTGGTAATGAAGAAGTAATCACCTATACCTATGAACCAGATTTGGTTACCATTTATGCTCTTTCCACTACGGGTCCATTAAATGCTAGTATTTCAAAAGTTCGTTATTTCATTATTCCAACAAGTGATGCGACTGCGCGAAGTGCTTCTACTAGAGAGATGAAAGTACAACAATTATGGGATAAAGGTATTGATATTAATAGTTACGAAGAAGTAGCGAATTACCTTAATCAATAGTAAATCATTAGTAATACAAATATTTATAAAAACCGAGATGTTCATAAACATCTCGGTTTTTTTTGTATAACAAGAATTTATTCATCTGCTTTAAATAATGGAAAACGTAACATATTATTCATATTGTTATAGAATTCAATTATTCCTAAGCCTAAAAAATATACAAGATTCGAAATTTTGTATACGAAAGTAACATCTTGTGACACTTAACTTTGCAGTATTCTTTTTAATAAAATATTAAAAAAATGAGTACAGAAGAGTTTGGTAAAAAAGGGTGGACTCCGAATAGGATTAAAGATGTAAGCGGACGAACATATGTCATCACGGGTACTACAAGTGGTACTGGTTTTGAAGCAGCGAAAATATTGTTGTCAAAAGGAGCGAAAGTGGTGATGCTTAATCGAAATCCTAAAAAGTCAGAGGATACCATTTCAACATTAAAGACAGCATTAGGAAGTCATATAGATGTAATAAATATCCGCATGGATTTGGCAGAACAAGCTTCTGTTAAGGAAGCAGCAGCAGAAGTATTAAATACAATTCCGCGTATTGATGCTTTACTTTGTAATGCTGCCATTGCTCAAGTACCACAACAAAAGTTGACCGTTGATGGTTTCGAAAGCCAATTGGGAGTGAATCATTATGGGAACTTTTTGCTACAAGCCCTATTATACCCGAGAATAGAAGAATCGAAAGGTCGTATTGTTGTTGTAGGTAGTATGGGATACAATATGGGTATTAAAACCATACAATTTGATGATATGAATTGGGATAAGAATTACAGTCCTAATAGCGTATATAGTCAGAGTAAATTGGCGCAGATTATGTGTGTGTACGAATTACAAGATCGACTAAAAGAAGCTGGAAAAACAGATGTTAAATCATATGCTTGTCATCCAGGAGCTTCTAGAACTTCACTCATAAAAACAAGCGGAGGTCTCATGACACGATTTGTTTGGCAATTGATGAAGCTTTCTCCATTTGTACAATCTGCAGAAAGAGGAGCCTATCCGCAATTGATGTGTGCTACAGAACCAGATTTAGATCAAAGAGGTTTTTATGGTCCTACTGGAAGGGGTTACTGGACAGGTCCCGTTGGAGCATGTAAACTAGAACCTCACGCAAAAGATAAAGTGGTGGCTAAAAAGTTATGGGAAGTCTCGGAAAAAGCAATTAATTTTAAGTGGAATTTTTAAATTTAAAGACATGGAAATTTTGAAAGCAGCGATAAATTGGGCAAAAGCTGAAGTTTTTTCATCAGTATTTTTTATTCTATTCGGAATGATATTTTTATGTGCTACCATTGGTTTCTGGCAATTAGGAAAAACCGAATTCTCAAAAGCTTTTATTATACCAACATTAATAGCTGGTACGTTACTTTTGATTATTGGATTTGGACTCGTATATTCCAATAAATCGAGGATTGCTAGTTTTCCAGATGCCTATGAAAATGACGCTTTTACCTTTGTACAATCAGAAATTTCAAGAACGGAGAAAACCATGAAAGAGTATCAACTAATAGTTTTCAAAGTTATTCCAATAATGAGTATTGTTGCTGCTTTGTTGATTATTTTTATAGATAAATCAGGTTGGAGAGTCGGTAGTATGGTTACCATCGCATTATTAGCTGTGGTGGTGCTTATTGATAGTAACGCCAATGCCATAATTGAAGCGTATCACCAACAATTATTACAAGCCGAAAAAGAATTAAAAAATTAAAACTGGGATGCAACATTTTAAAACACTTGCGGCGTATTTAGGGTATATGGAACTTCCACGTCCAGAACATCCGATGCTGAGCGTATTATTTGCCAATGAAGAAAGTTTTCTCCCATGCCCTAGAAAAAGTTCTGCTCCCATTACAAACGAATGTTATACTATAAGCTTAAAGAAAATTGTAAAAGGCGATTTAAACTACGGACGAACAAAATACGATTTCACCAATGGAGCATTAATCTGCTTAGCGCCCAGACAAGTTTTGCAATGGGATAGTAGTGTAGTTTTCGAACAAAAAGGTTTTTCGATAAATTTTCATGAAGATTTTATCAAAGGAACAGAACTAGTACAGCAAATAAAAAAATATGGTTTCTTTTCGTATTCTGTGAATGAAGCATTACACCTTTCTCCAAAAGAAGAAAAACTCATAGAATCCATAGTCGAGAATATAGAAACCGAATATCATAATAACCAGGATGAGTTTAGTAAAGAAATCATCATTTCGCAATTAAGTACCCTTTTAAAATATGCCAATCGTTTCTATGAGCGACAATTTATACATAGAAAGGAGCTGTCGAATAATCTATTGGAACAATTTAATGATCAGTTAACGGTATATTTTGAATCTGGACGATTACAGGAAGAAGGAATTCCAAGTATCGAGCAAATAGCAGAAAAGTTGTCCATTTCTCAACGTTACCTTAGTGATACCTTAAAAAAAGAAACTGGTAAAACCACTACAGAACATCTACAATTATATCTTATTGATGAGGCGAAAAATATTTTATTGAAACCGAATAAAAGTATCTCTGAAGTAGCCTATGATTTGGGATTCGAATATCCACAATATTTTTCAAGAGTATTTAAAAAGAAAGAAGGTATGAGTCCGTCAGCCTACAGAGAAAAATATAGAATGAATTAATAGCAAATAAATATTGAAGAGATCCAGCTATTTCATTAGGTTACAATAATATTTGGTATTTTTAAGTACTCATAACAATACACTTAATGAAATACTTTAAACTTCTCATTTCCTTTGGTCTCACCATTGGAATTTTTTACGTTTTAAATACACAACTTGGTAACATTCCGCCTTTGGGCAAGTTTTTAAATCCTGTATCTGGAATTTGGCAAAACGAAACGAATGAAGCTATAATAGGTGATATTTCTATTCCTGGATTAAAAGATGAAGTAACAGTTCATTATGATGAATTGATGATTCCGCATGTATTTGCTCAAAACGAAGCAGATTTGTACAAAGCCCAAGGCTATATTACTGCAAAACATCGGTTGTGGCAATTAGAGTTTCAAACGCATGCAGCCGCAGGACGAATATCAGAACTCTTTGGAGAAAGAGCTTTGGACTACGATAGATCAGAGCGAAGGCGTGGAATGGTTTATGGAGCAGAACAAGTGATGGAGTATCTAGAAAAATATGATCCAGCAACCTTAGGCTTTATACAGAATTACTCAGATGGGATAAATGCTTATATCGATCAACTTAATCCTGATCAATATCCGGTAGAATATAAATTGTTGGATTACAAACCTGAAGCATGGAACCCTAAAAAAACAGCATTGCTTTTAATGTATATGACTAAGATGTTAGCAGGTTATGATGATGATCTAGAATATACTAATGTTTTACGACTCGTAGGAAAGGATAACTTTGAGTTATTATTTCCAGACTTTTTCGATATCACGGATCCAGTAATTCCTAAAGAGACAGACTGGAGTTTTATAGATGTACCACAAACCCCTTTGCCAGCTAGCAAAGCTGTATTGGATACAATTGCAGAAACTATAGAAAAACCTCATCCAGATAACGGAAGTAATAATTGGGCAGTTTCTGGAGCAAGATCAGTAACGGGTAATCCAATACTGGCCAATGATCCGCATTTAGGTCTTAAGTTGCCATCCATATGGTTTGTAATGCAATTAAGTACACCAGATCATAATGCTTTTGGAGCTACCATTCCAGGAGCATTGGGTGTTATCTCTGGATTTAATCAATATATCGCTTGGGGAGAAACAAATGCCACGAGAGATGTGATTGATTGGTATAAAATAGCATTTAATGAAGACCGTTCGAAATATAAATATGATAACCAATGGAAAGATGTTATTACACGTGTAGAAGAGATTAAAATAAGAGGAAAAGAAAGTTATAAAGACACAGTGCTTTATACGCATCATGGTCCTGTGGTATATGATAAAAACTTTAAGTCAGAAAATCAGCGTTCTGGATATGCGATGCGTTGGATTGCACATGACGGAAGTAATAATCAAAAAACCTTTATTGAGCTTAATAAGGCAAAAAATTATGATGATTATGTCAATGCTTTACAATATTGGAATGCACCGGCGCAGAACTTTGTATTTGCATCAACAGAAGGCGATATTGCATTATGGATACAAGGGAAGTTTGCAAATAAATGGGAAGGACAAGGGAAATTTTTGATGGATGGGAGTAATCCGGAAAATGACTGGCAATCCTTTATACCACAGCAATTCAATGCGCATACCAAAAACCCTGAACGTGGTTTTGTGAGTTCTGCCAATCAACATCCTGTGGATGAAAACTATCCTTATTATGTTTTTAATGATGGATATGAAACCTACAGAAATCGAGTGATTAATGACTTTTTTAATTCTAAAGATAAGTTTAGCGTACAGGATTTTAAAGAGTTACATAACAATAATTATAATCTGAAAGCTGCCGAATTAGTTCCACATATGTTAGAACATATGGAAACCTCATCTTTATCTGAGGATGAAAAAGCTATTTATGAAGAAATCAAAGCCTGGAATTTTAATAATGATATCGACGAAGTAGGTCCGAGTATTTGGAGACAGTGGTACGGGAAATTATACAATATGCTTTGGGACGAGTTGGATGTGGAGGATATGGCATTGACTTCGCCATACACCTATCAGACCATTTATTTATTAAAGAATTGTGGAAATCATAAATTTATGGATATTGTGGAAACAAAAGATAGAACAGAATCATCCAAAGATTTGTTTCTATTAGCTTTTAAAGAAGCTGCCAAACGTTTAAAAGAAATAAAAGAAAGAGATGGAGATTACACTTGGGTAAACTATAAAGGCACTTATGCGGGACATTTGTTACAAAGCTTGCCAGCCTTTTCAAGATTTGATATTCCAATCGGTGGTGATCGTAATATCGTTAATGCTACTTCCGAAGATCATGGACCTTCTTGGAGAATGATTGTAGAGATGACCTCTCCACCAACTGCGTTAGGGATATATCCAGGTGGTCAATCTGGGAATCCTGGCAGTCAATATTATGATAATTTTATCGATGATTGGGCAGCTGGAGACTATTACAGTCTTAACTTTTTACAATCTAACGAAGCTACGGATGCCATTATAGGAACACAAACTTTAAAGCCAACTCATCATGACTAAGAATAATATCAACTTTATTATAACCATTTTATTAGCGTTTGTATTATCCCTTTTTCTGCCATGGTGGTCTATAATGATTGCAGCTGGTATTACAGCTATAAGTATTCCGTTAAAAAAGGCAGCGGTGTTTTTTATACCTTTTTTAGCCATATTGGTATTTTGGTCTATCTATTGTTTTACGATTAGCAGTGCTAATGATTTTACCTTAGCCAAAAAAATCTCTCAATTATTGCAAATGGGAGGAAATCCTTATATACTCATTCTACTTACTGGAATTATTGGAGGATTGGCAGCAGGTATTGCTGCTATTTTTGGAAAACAAATTGCTGTCCTTAGAAAGCAATAATAAAGACTTTAGGGATATAGTAAGAAGTATTTTATAAAATAAAAGATAAGAATATAGCATGTGTCGATATTCGATGGCAAATTATAAACCTCATTATGCATGTTTTAACTGTAGAAAAACATTTAAAAGAAGACTTTTGAGGGATATTAGAAAAGGCACTCAGAAAGATGAGAACGCATCGTTGGCAAGATGTCCCGAATGTGGTAACTTAATGGCTAATATGGGGCTAGATTTTAAATCTCCAAAGAAAACAGATGTAAAAGCTTGGAAACATATGTGTACACTGTATGAAGTAGGAATTACATTTCATTCTTGTGGTTGTAATGGACCTGGTTACATTCCAAATGATTCTAAAGCTTTGGTGAATTATTTTGAAGAAATTAAAAAACAGTATTTAGCACATCAACACTTTTGGGCACAACGACAAGAAGATCCAGATGAACAAAGTGAGATTGCTAAAGATCAAAATCAAAATTGGAGCTTTCTCAGTCGTATTCCAAAGGAATTAAAGACTGGTTCCCCAAATAAACCCGAATACGATTCTCAAAAAGCACAAATATACTGGAATAAGAAAGTTAAATTAATAGAAGAGAACCTACGGAAATTAAGAAGAAAATAGATTGCTTTAAAAGGAGGAAGAAAAGAAATAGTTTGATTAAAAATTAAAACAACTAACTTATTTATCTTCTAACAAAAGTTAAGAAAACGATAAAACCTTTACAAGATCATTTTTATATTTATTTTTGGTCTTTCGCACATTTCAAACTCAACATTATGAAAAAATTACTTCTAAGTACACTTTGTGTCGTTCTTTTTATTTCTTGTGAAGAACCTAAAGAAGCAGCAGATTTACTCGTTTTTAATGCCAATGTCTATACAGTCGATGAAGCACAACCTAAAGCAGAAGCCTTTATAGTAAAAGATGGAAAATTTAAAGCCATTGGAACTTTAGAAGCATTAAGTAAAACATATACCTTTACAGATTCTATTGATGCAAAAGGTAAAACTGTGCTACCAGGATTAATCGATGCGCACTGTCATTTCTATGGATTAGGAATGCAGCAGCAAAAAGTAGATTTGGTAGGGACTACCAGTTATGAAGATGTAATAAAGCGTATCATAAAATTTCAGGAAAAGAAAAATGTACCCTTTATAACAGGTAGAGGTTGGGATCAGAACGACTGGGAGGTACAAGAATTTCCTACTAAAGAAAAATTAGATAGTCTTTTTCCAAAAACACCTGTGGCATTAACACGTGTTGATGGTCACGCAATGTTAGCAAACCAAGCTGCATTAGATCTGGCAAAAATAACGATAGATACTGAAGTTTCTGGAGGAGAAATTATTAAGAAAGATGGAGCGTTAACAGGAGTGTTAATCGATAACCCTATGGAATTGGTAGAAGCTATCTTTCCTAAACCAACCGTAGCAGAGCAAGTAACAGCATTAAAAGATGCGCAAGCAATTAACTTTAGTTATGGATTAACCACGGTTGATGATGCAGGATTAAGTCCACAAGTGATTTCAGTAATTGATAGTTTACAGAAAGCCGAACAATTAAAAATCAGAATGTATACTATGGTAAGTAATGTTCCTGAATATGTGGATTACTATTTGAAACAAGGAGTATATAAAACAGAAAAGCTTAATGTATCATCTTTTAAGGTATATGCAGATGGAGCTTTAGGATCTAGAGGAGCTGTACTTAAAAAACCATATTCGGATAAGCATGATCACCATGGAGCGATGGTCATAGGAAATGAAGAATTTAAGAATCTTGCCAAAAGATTAGCAGCATCTCCTTTTCAGATGAATACACATGCGATCGGTGATTCTGCAAATGCTGTTGTAATGAATACTTACTATGATGTGCTAAAGGATAAAAAGGATAGAAGATGGCGTGTAGAACATGCCCAAGTGGTAGCACCTGAGGAGTTTGAAATTTTAAATGATAACTTGGTAATGAGTGTACAACCTACACATGCTACGAGTGATATGTATTGGGCAGACGAACGATTAGGAGAAGAGCGAATCAAAGGAGCATATGCCTATAAGCAGTTATTGGATAAAACAGGTAAATTAGCATTAGGAACCGATTATCCTGTGGAAAATGTAAGTCCTTTTTATACATTTTACGCAGCCGTAGCTCGTAAAGATTTGAAGCAATATCCAGAAGGAGGATTTCAGAAACAAGATGCGTTAACCAGAGAAGAAACCTTAAAAGGAATGACTATCTGGGCTGCTTACAGTAATTTTGAAGAAAATGAAAAAGGAAGTATCACCGCTGGTAAATTTGCTGACTTTGTTATCCTAGAAGAGAATATCATGGAGGTAGCAGAAGACAGGATACCCAATATCAAAGTACAAGCCACATATGTTGGCGGAGAAAAAGTATATTAAGTTAAACACGTAACACCTTTTTCTATAATGAGAAAGGTGTTATGCTTAATTCCTCATTTTTATAAGATAATCGAGAAGTTGTAGTCCCATGTTGAATAACAGCTTCAAATGGGTTTGGTTCTATTTTTAAATCCGTAGGAAACCAAATATCTTTCACCTCATAGTTTGGCAGTAATAAGATTCCTTCCTGAGAACCATTGGTGCCAAATCTATCAATATCTCCTTTCCAAAATTCAGTATTTAACTCACGTTCTAATTGCTCATTTATTTTCCTTACATTATTGGTAGGCATTCCCATTTCATTAATGCCTAGAACTTTAGAAATGTCGAAAGTAGACTGATCATCATTTTTTAAATCATATCGAACTATAAATTCAGCAATATTTCCACTTGCATCATAGAAGTAAAAGGAATCAGCGTTCCAGGATTCGAAATTTTGCGTTTTTCTACCATTTTCAATATCAATAACTTCTGTTCTTTTTTCCATCCATTCCAATGCAGTAAGTAAATGATTCGCAGGAATGAGAAAACAATAATGATACGTATAAGATGTTTCTGATTTTTCGAAAGTTAGTTCACTCCAGCCTATTTTAACCGTAAACGATGTTGGATTAGAATGTAGCAATTCGAAACCTAAAGTTTCTGTATAAAATTTTAATTCGGAAGATAATTGTGTAGTGAAAAGTTTTAATTTTTTAAATTTCATTATTGTGTAACAAAAGATATTTTGATTAAAAATGGATTCGTTTTATTGGGAAAGTAGAAGCTAGGGTTAGTTATTACCTTCCTCCATTGGCTTGTAAATCTGCTATGCATAAAGGATCTAAAGTAGGAACACTATTTCCTATTAGTCCCATCATACCTGTTTCGAATTCTATGGCCGCTTCCATTAAACAGCTTGCCACATTACAATGTCCTCTTGATACTGTGTTTTCATGGGGCGATTGTAAAGGAGTTCCAATATTTACCAATCCTAATAAATGTGCAAATTCGTGATTAAGAGTAGCAGCTTCTATGGTGGAAAGCATAGGAGCATTTGGATTACTGCTTAGGTTTCTTAGCGTACTTTCGTAGATTACTATAGAGGTGTTTAAATAAGCAGCTCCTAAGGTTACTCTATTGCCATTATCGGTATCACTGGTGCCATCTGCAAAATAAATATATACTGTAATTTCATCACCTGCATTAAAAGCAGTTCTTTCTGCTGTTTCTATCTCTCTAATTTTTTCAATGTTAAAAGGGGATAACCCTGAAGAAGCTACTGTTCGTTGATTGATGGTAATACCATCTGGTTTAAATAATCTATCTTCTAAAAAATTTCTAAAAGTATTTACAGCAGTAGAAGTTGGTGCAAATCCTTCTACCGATACAATTTCTACCGTTAATCCTCTAAAGTTAGTGTCACTTAGAAGATCGTTCGCAGAGGTTCCTAAAGGCCGAGTATTACTTGTTTCTCCATTAGGTACAAAAGTGTTTTCATCATCGTCAGAACATCCGACAACTATAAAAGATAAAAACAAAAGAATGCTTAAGAATTTTGTAATTTGCATAAAATATGATTTTCTAGAGGTAGTTAGTAAATAAACGAATTTATGAGATATTTAGTTTTTGTTTTAACTTTATTTTTAACAGTTACTGCAAATTTTGCACAAAGATCATACCACGAAGATGCTATGAGATACTTTTCTTTAAACGGAACGGAGCAGCAATATGATATAGCAATTGATCAGATGTTTACATTACTAAAACAACAGTATAGCGCACAGCAAGTTCCAGATACCGTTTGGGAAGAAGTAAGAGGAGATAAGAAAGAATCATTAAATAATATCAAATCTTTATTAGTATCTGCCTATCGCAGTAATTTCACTCATGAAGATATCAAGCAATTAATACGTTTTTATGAATCGGAGACGGGTCAGCAAATGGTAAAAGACAGGTCAAAACTTAGCGATAGTCAGAAAGTTGAGTTGTCTGATTTCTTTACTTCTGAAGTTGGCCAAAAAGTCCAAAATCAAAGTAATTCTTTACGTACTATGGTTGCTGAGGTTAGTGAACAATGGAGTAGGGACTTATATCAGGAAACCGTGAAGAAGTTGAAATCTAAAGGCTATCAGTTGCCATAGTAAGTTTTGCTAGATAATCATTACTTTCTCCTTCTAGTATCAGTTCACATAATAATCCATTAGAGTTAGCAGCGTTTTGTAGGGTATTGTAATCTATATATAACCAATCAAACCAATCAGATGAATGGTTTTTATAGTTCATTTTGTATTGCATTTCTCCATAATATCCTTTGGATGCATCTATCCAAAAACTACCATCTTCTTCTGCGAATAGATAAGAAATATCCGAGGAATCCATTAAAATCTGGCCATTTGGTTTAAGTAATGTTTTGAGATGAGTGAAAAACCGATCAATATTACTTAATTTTCCTATAATTCCACTACCGTTCATTAAAAACAAAAGTGTGTCATATTGTTTTTTTTGAAGCTTTAAAACATCTTGAACACTTGCTGTTTGAATCCCTCTTTTTTTGCAAATTTCTATAGCTCCTTCAGAAATGTCAATCGCATGAACCTTGAGTTTTTTATGTTCCTGAAGGTACAAGCTATGACTTCCTGCACCACAACCTACATCAAGAACTTCTCCATCAACGAGGTCTAATGCTTTTTGTTCTATTAGCGGCATTTCCTCATAGGATCTGAATAAGTACGGTATAGGAATGATATCATCATCGAAGTCTGGAGCTTGTACTACGATATCCTCTTTATATTCATTATGATAAAAGTCTTTGATCGCTTCTCCAAAAATATCTTTACTCATGATTGTAGTTCTGAATTCAAAATTCGTTGTTCATAATTTGTAATTTTGCACTATGCAAGAATTCATAGATCAATTACCAGAACTCGCCAAAGATAAGCAGAACGAGAATAAAAAGTATTTTGCCAAATTAAAAAAGAAACCACCAAAGCATTTAGATCGTTTTATGCAAGATCTACATGATGAAGAGTTTCAAAAAACAGATTGCTTAGAGTGTGCTAATTGTTGTAAGACAACAGGTCCTCTTTTTACTGATATTGATGTGGATAGGATAGCGAAGCATTTAAAAATGAAATCACATCAGTTCGAGGAGCAATATCTTAGAAAGGATGAGGATGGAGATTTTGTACTACAACAAACACCTTGTGCTTTTTTAGCGGCAGATAATTATTGTTTGATTTATGATGTAAGACCTAAGGCTTGTAAAGAGTTTCCGCATACGGATCGGAAAAAGTTTTATCAGATTTCTAATTTAACTATGCAAAATGTGGCAATTTGCCCTGCAGCCTATAATATTGTAGAAAAAATGAAAGCTATCATGCCTTTGGAGCACAAAAGTAATAGACGTGCTTAGATTAAAATAATATAGTTATTTATTATTGGATTTTGGTAATTATAATTTTAATAAATCGGTCATATTCAAACTCTTTTAATTGAATTTGGTAACCCTTCCAAAAGATAAATCGAGCATTATTATGGGAAGTTACCGAGACCGAAGTTCCATCTTTTTGCTCTATTACTTTAGTATATTCAAACGAATTTAATTCTTCTTCAGATTTTAGATGATCATTACTATATACAGATAAGAATTGTAATATCTCTTCTTGTTTTCGCCTTAATGTGATGTTTGCAGATGCTTTTGTAATACCTTTAAGCGAAGTTTTATGCGAAAAAGATTCCAAAGTAAGGGATAAATTATCTTTGAAAATAATCGTTTCATCCGTTTTGACTTCGATTACGGTTCCATATTTCATTTCTAGTGATTTCTCATGAGAGGATATTTTTTGTGCGTATATAGAACTCCCTAATAGTATTACATGAATTAGAAAACATGTTTTTTTTAGAGTGTTCATTTCTAATTATACGTTTCAGAAAAATAATCGGCATCCAAAATGTACTCTGCAATAACTCTTAGCAAAACTTGTCCCATTTCTAAGTTTTGTGCTTCTTCAATAAGTACAGCTTCACAATCTCCATGTGATACAAAATATAGAGTTGGCTCTCCTAATTGGTTCATTTTTCCTGGATGGGCAATAACCCAGTTTTGGCCATAATCGATAACGCCTTCAGTATCTTCAATACCATAACCACTATCCTTTAGTGATGTAATGAATTCTTCATTTTCTTCTTCGGCTTCTTCCAAAAAGTAATATTCCCAACTTTGTTCGATTGCAGATCCTCCTCCTTGAATACCATTAAACCCAAGATATCCTCCACCTAATGATTCCCAGGATATTCCATTATGAATTTTCGCTACTTCAATCCAAGATTTTGGACCTTTTTCAGTTTCAAATGGGGCATTACATTCTAATATTACTTCTTCATCCTCGTATTCTTTATGCTGAAATGTAAGTAATAGTTGATCATTACTTATTTCAGCTTTTAAAAATTGCGCTATAATAAGATCAAGAATTTCTTCGTCTTCTTTATTTTTAGTCATAAAACTTAGATGTTCTTTAATTGACATTGGATCTTGCTTTTCTATTAGATGTTGCCACATAGTTTTGAATTATTTAATTGAATATGAATTTATGTTTTACGTAATTATTACTAATGATAGAATTTCCAAACTCCGTTTTTACGCCCTATTATACTCTTAAAGCCTACCGGAAATTCGTTCTTCTCTGATGTTCTAAATAGCCAACTTCCATCGTCTCTCGTAACTTCTAATAGTTTTCCATTGGCTACAGGAGTCAATCGGATAGATATGGAATCAATATTATCATATATGTTTTGATCTGTAAAAACCATTTTTAAACCTTTAATCCATTCGTTAATGAGATCTTCCTTAGAAATTTCTGGTTTAGACAAGACTTCATATCCTATAATGGGATCTGCGGCAGTAACCATTGCATTTATATTCCCTTCTTCCATAGTTTTATAAAATGATTTTGCAAAAGCAATGGCTTCTTCTTTACTGCTTTTATCTGTGATTATATCTGTATCCATCCATGACCACTTTTTTAAATTAGAAGGCAATGTCACTTGCTTATGAACAGGCGTATCATCATTTTTAATGTTTATTTTTAGTAAAGTTTTACCATTATTCTCTCCTGTAATTTCACCTTTCTTATAAGTTGCTAAACGAATAGTCGCGGATCCTTTTTTCGATAATGGATATACCGAAACTGTATTGATATTTGGAATTGCATAATAGTTAGCTAGCGTAAAAGCGTTTCCGTACCCTTCTTTATTTTCAATCAAAAGCTCACATACTGGAATATCATTTAATCGAACCTTAATATTACTACCTTTTTCACCATATATTTCTATGCTCAAAAATTTTTCTATCTCTCCTTGATTCATAGATGTATCAATATGATTGTTGCTTTGGGGAAATACCAAAGTGTTAAAAATGAATATAAAAAAGCAGGTAAGTTTTAGGTTGCTCTTTATTGCGACTATATTTTTGGTTTTCATTTTTAATTGGTTATTTCAATAAACTCTTCTTTATGCTTATCATCATCTGGTAGGATTGGAGCGGGTTCATAATGACCGTTTATTGATGAGATTACTTCTCCAGTTTTTTTATCTATTTCTTCTTCGCTAAACACACCACCTAAGTAGGGATCTCGCGAGGAAAAAACTACTAAATAGCTGTTTTCCATTTCTTTGATTGTGGTTAAAGGATAGACAATTCCTTTTTTGAAAACATCAATATTAGTGCTATCAGGATTCAAAATCTCATTTATAATTTTCAGATCTGTATGTGTTGGTACATAGAAAGATGAATATGCCGTATTATTACTTTCGATGTTTTTAGTGATAATGCCTGAAGGTAATTCTACAATGATATCAGAATAATAAGCAGTATTTTTTGGAAGGTATATTACATTGTATCCGAATTGCACTAGTACTCTTTGATTACTAGCTTTTACTGATATAAAATGGAAATCCTCTTTACTTATTGTTGTCTGTTCTTGTCTTTTTAGTTCTTTTATGGCCAAACTTATTATATGATTCCTACCACTATTGAGCAGCTTTTTTACATCTTTGTTTGGTTCACTCATTTGAGAATGCATTATAGAGACACAACATAAGGCAAATAGAAAGAGAGATTTCATTTTGGAATTAACAGTTTTTATGATATAGGTTTTTAATTATATAAATGACCCGATTTTCATCGTTGTCTTATCTAAATCTAATGTCATGGAATTATTGATGTCCATCGGGTCATTCCTCATCTAAAAAGAAAAATCCTAAAAATCAATATCATCTCCTGCTCCTGCAGTTGCAAATTCTGCGTTATATTTTTCCATTAACTCTCCCATTTTTAAGGCGAGTCTTGTATCTGTAGCCATTTTGGTAGTCCATTGTGCGCCTATAGTACTCCAATCGTTCACATTAAGCCCGTATTCATTAAGAATAGAAACCGCATCTTTTCCTTGAGTAGCGCCCATATTTTGGTGACACATAATTTTTATGTATAAATCAAAATCTTCCATTACATTATCTAACGAACTACTACTACTTGAGCTTGTAGTATCCGATGCTTCATTAGTTTCAGCAGCGGCAAATTTACCAATGTTAGAGTTCATGAAAGCATCTCCATAAACTTTTGAAATAGCAAAAGTTGTATCCTGGGACATTCTTGCTGTCCATTCTGCAGAAACTTCATCCCAGATTGGCTTTTCAGTTCCTACAACTTTCAGTACTTCTTCTAAATCCATTCCACCTGCAATTTTGGCATTGGCTGCAGCCCAGGTTTCCATATCAATTCCATTAATAGGATCTAATAAGCCTCCAGCCTCAGCAGCTTCGATATGAGCGTCCATCTGCGCGTCTAGCTTAGCTTTTTGTTCTTTTAGGAAGTCATCAGCAGCATCGTAGGCTTTTCCTTCGGCTTTTTCAATTTTTATTAACGAAGACGCTACATGATCTTCTAAAGAAAAATGCTCGTTACTTTTAAAACCATATTGAGCGGCAATTTCTTCAAAGTTGTCATTGTTATTGATTTCATCTAATATTTCTCTTGCTCTATCTGTAGTAGTGTTTAAAGCTTCGGGATAACCAAGAGTTTGTAAACAAGCATTTAATTTTCTTTCCTGACCATTGGCATATTGATTTAGATCTACCCATCCTCCTGTAGTTCCGTCATTGTTTTTACTATAACATAACCAAGGTTCTATATGCCCGATTTGATCAGGATCAATATCAGGCCAGCTAAAATCTGCAGCTTCTTGTACCGTATAATCGTAGCTATTCTCTGCTGAGGATTGCTTATTTTTTATTCCTAATGCAATAGCCTTTTGACCTTGTTCTGTTTTATCGTGATCTGTGAATTTATGTAAATTACTCATTGTATTTGGTTTTTAAATTTGTGGTGAATTAAAATTGAGATAAGATCTCTTGTTTTTTTTGTTTGTACTCTTGCTCATCGATAAGTCCTGCTTCGAACATCTTTTTTAGTTTTTCGAGTTTTTGAATAGGATCATCTGGGTTTGGAGTAGATACAGGAGGGTTATTTTGTGGTTGATATGGTTGCTGTGATTGCTGAGGTTGTTGATTTTGGTTGTGCATCATATTACCCATCATTTGCCCCATTCCTAAACCAGCACCCATTTGCATTCCTAAATTTCCTCCACCTTCATTTTTTGCCATGTTTTTTAGCGCTTCAAGCTGTTGATAATCCTGATAACTTACTCCAAGCTCTCTCATTGCTTGTGCTTCTGCACTCATATCTGCTATTCTGCCGATTCTTGTTTTGGTATCTTCATCGAAATTGGTTCCTTCGATTCTGAAATCAAGTAGTTGAAATCCTAAATCATTGAAAATAGATTCACAGGAGTTTCTGGAAAATTCAGCAATTTCATTTCGGTGTTTGTCGATATCGATGTAACTAAAAGAAGCCTTGGCAAGAAAATCACTAATTGGCTGAGTGATTCTGGATAAAATTACCTTTTGAATGGATCTTACCGGATAATAATCCTCACCAGCAATTACATTAGAGAAAAAATCCACTGCTTTAGTGATTTTAAATGAAAAGTTTCCAAAAGCGCCTAAGCCAACAGGAAAATTATATACTGGATCTTTATAGGTAATAGGTGATGGGGTTCCCCATCTAATGTTTTGCATTTCTGCTTTTCGATAAAAATAGATACCTACTTTATGAGCAGATTCAAACTTATACATGATATTCTTAATAGTTGTCCAAAAAGGAATGTTTCCAGTTTTAAGATCATACAGCCCTTCTTCTTCAAAATAGCCTTCTACTTTTCCCTCGTACACAAAAAGGCATCCTTGTCCCGGACCTACAATAAGTTTGGAGGCATTTTTTATTTCATCTCCATCCTGAGTCCATTTCTCAAAAAGAGTATCTGGTTTTGGATTGTTCCATTCGATTACCGAACGTAATTGATTTCTAAATGAATTTGACATATGTTTTCCTTTTTTTCGAATTATGAATAATCAATTATAAATGACATTTTCGCACTGAGATCCTTCTCATATCGTTCCTCATAATCGGGAATTACTTCGATACGTTTTTTTAGATAGGTTTCTATGTATTTGCGGTATGGAATTATTAATTCATCTTTGCTAAAAATGTCTCTATCTGATAGATAGTTCTGGAACTTTAGATGTTCATATTTTAGATAATGTTCTAACGCAGCTTCTTCTCCCAATGCATTAATTGCAAAGTGTTCTACATTTCTCGCTTTTGTTCCTGGTTCGAATGTGTTTACTGTCTGGCAATAATCACAAGTGGTGTAATACGATCGAAAGAAATTATCTCTAATTGGTAGTTTGGCTTGACATTGTGTACAACAAAAATCTTTGGATAAGGTTTCTTTTGCCTGAGATACTAATTTTTTTGCAGCATCCGCAAAAATTCGTACTTCATAAGATTTCAATTCTTGCTGTAATTCATGCTGCAATTGAAATCCTTTGTTACGTTCCTGAATAAACCTAGAAGTGTCATAATCTATATCAAGATCTAAAAATGTTTGTTCTACCTTATCAAACCAAGTGTTTTCTATTTTATAAATCAGATCAGAAGCCTGCGAATATATCCCCTGCCAGGCATTTTGAAAAGTAATAGTTTCGAAGTCCGTAGCCTCAAATAGTAGCGGTAATGCTGCTTCTGTTTTATTCAGTACCTCATAAAAACGACCTTTTATTTTGGCTAAGAATGTGTCCCATCTTTGTTGTGTGGCAATAAAAGACATGGTAGAGTTTTTAGGTTATAATTTTTTAATAAAACTGGTTTCCACAGAAATCGCAGTATTGAAGATCAGTATCGCTAGGCCTTGCTGCTCCACAGCTTTTACATTTTTTGGTTTCAAGTCCGGCAGTAGCTTCGTCAAATTTGTTGGTAGAAGAAATTGCATTGCCTAATATGTCATCTAGCAGACTTTTCTCTTTGTTATCATCTTTATCGGTTTTATCTGTCATTTTGTAAAATAGTTTATGATGTTTTCAAGAAAGAGAGCTAGTTGCTATTATGGAGATAGAGATAGCTATTCCAATAATTTGATTAGCCTAAGGAATAACTATCTCATTCATCTCTATTAAAAGAAAATTATTTGCTCATTCCTGCTTTTAGATCTTTGATCGTTTTAGCCATTACTACACCAGGAAGTTTTACAGGTGCTGCAACTTCTGCTAAGAAAGTACCCTTTACTTCACCAGTTTTGTAGGTAGTAAAACCGATTCTGTATAATCCAACGGTAAGTGCTTTTAAAGGATCGTTGATGTCACTTTTGTATCTTAACAGAGAGTTGTAAGAACTACCACTTGGTTGTTTTGGCATTTCTCCGCTATCATCATTACGTTCTAGTACTACCCAATTTGCACTATCCACAGCATCTTGGCTGATATTGTCAGCGCTAATAATGTCTGATCTTTCTAACGTAATATATGTGTCAAAATAATCCTTTGATTTAGCATTCTTTGTATATGCTTCAGATTTTATAGGATTTTTTGTTTTAGCTTTCCCTACTGGAGACATCATTCTTACTCCTAGTTCTGGAGCAACAGCAGGAACCCAAACATATATGTAATAAAATTTCTTTCCGTCTTTTACTTCATCTTCATTTCCTGGAGCAGCGTATCCAAGGTATGATACAACATCCGTATACGGAACTTTAATTGTTTTTGGTCCAACTTTTTTCTCAATAGAGCTTCCAAATTTCTTAAGCTTTTGTGCTTCTATTGTTGACGTAGTTCCAAGTACAATAATGCCTAAAAGAAATAAAATTTTTGTTTTCATAATTTAATAATTTGTGTGATTTGATAATTTATTTAGTTTAAAAATGGTATTACTGAAATCGATGTGATTAGTAATAAAAAGATGATAATACCTGTGAAATGATACCACGGGATTTTGACTTTGTTTTTTTCGAATTCTTCAAAATTGGAGATAAGCTTTTCGCTAGTGATCTCTTGTTTTTCAAAGGCTCCTTTGCAATGACTACAGACTACATATAGTTTCTTCCAAAGAGGAAAAAAAGGAATCCAAAACACATGGAAATATTTTCTGTATCCTTGCACCCACATTTGATTTTCTGTCTTGCAAAAAGGACAATGGCCGCCATCTAATTTCGATGGATTTATTGTAGAAGAACTGGTCCCGAATATAATCATGACGTTCTTGGTTTATGTTAGTGGTTATAGAGTATTTTGTTTATTGATTTTTTGATTAGAATGGGAGAGAGAATACAACGGTTCAATGTTCATTTCTCCCTCCATTCTTCAACTAACTAACATATTACGTGAAGAAAAGGAATGATGCCACTATCATCCATCCTCCAACGATAAGTCCAAATACTCCTAATTTTCCTTGTTTAGGAGCAAGCTTTGCTCTTAATTCGTCTGCTTTTTCTTTTGCTGCTTCATTTTTTGATAAGAAGAACTTATTGATAAGTCCAAATCCTAACATAAACCCTAGTGCAGCAGAGATTATATTTCCTGCTAATAATGTTACCCACCAAATTGGATAGGTAGTCAGCCAACCTAGATTTAAAATTGCTGAAATAATTCCCCAAACTCCCCAGAAACAGAATATAAACCCAATCCATCCTTGATATGGTTCAATTTTTTCTAAAAGTTCCTTTGCATTTGGTTTTTTGGAAAGTAATAATGATGGTACTGCTAAAATACTTAATAAAATTAATGAGATTCCCCAGATCATGTCTTATGGTTTTATAGGGTTAGTAATTAGTTTATTTTGGTAAAATTTGATTTGTTGTTTATCAAAAACTACAGTACAAAGATGTCACTTAAATACACCCTTAGAAACACCTTTTCTGGTGAAAATGAGTACCCTGAAAACAGTGAGAATACGTCTAGAAATACGATTGATTTAAAAAAAAGCGTGTTTTGTAAATTCTTTACAAAACACGCTTTTACTAAAATTTATCTCCTAAAATTAATTAGTTGTTGTTTGTCCTATGTATAGGAAGATATATGGTAATCCGAGGTCTCTTAATGCTCTATATATTTCATTTTTAAAGCATATTTAGTAAGACCAGCAAGGTTTCTTACATTTAATTTAGCGATTAAATTTTTTCGATAACTTTCTATGGTATGTTTACTTAAGAATAATTTGTCCGCAATTTCTTGAGTAGTAAATTCCTGAGCAATTAAAGTAATCACATCAATTTCTCTTTGCGTAAGTTTTACTTCTTCATCTTTCTTTTTAGAGAACTTATTCTCCATATAAATATCCTTGATTTCTCTAGAAAAATACTTTTCTCCATTAAGGATAGTTTGTATTGCTTTTAGTAACTCTTCTTTTTCTGCATTTTTAGGCACATATCCATCTACATCATGCTCGATAAGCGTATCAATCATATCAGGATTATTGTGCATACTAACAACTAAAGTTTTAATATTTCTATTTCTTTCTTTTACAATTTTGTTTAGCGCAATACCATCCATTTCTGGCATTGTAATATCGGTAATAATCAAATCAATTTTTTCGTCGGGATTGATCTCTACATATTTTGCAATATGTTTACCATTTTTTGCAGTTAAAAGAATATTGTAATCATTCTCGGAATTTAGAATACTTAATAACCCATCTAAAAACATTTTATGGTCATCAGCTATAATTAGGTTGTATTTCATGTATCGTATTGTTTACGTTGGTTATTTCTATATTAATGATGGTGCCTCTTTTTAATCGCGAATCGATATCAATGGTACCATTTATTTTTTTTAATCTACTTTTTATATTTCTAAATCCAATACCTTCTACTTTTTTATCCACATCAAAACCGACACCATCGTCTTCAAAAAGGATATTGAGTTCGTCTTTAACTAGATTTAATTGTAATTCGATAATAGAACCCTTGGCATGTTTGATACTATTAGTTACTAACTCCTGTATTATCTTGAAAGCTTCTACTTGCAAGTTTTCGTTCAGACTATCTATGTTTTTTCGGGGATATGCATGAAACGAAGTTTTTAAATTACTTGCTCCTTCGATATTACTAATATACTCCTCTAATACGTCACAAAAATTATTTTTAGTAAACTTTTTTGGAATGAGATCATGAGAAATGTCACGCACCAATTCATAGGTATCATCAATTTGTGCGTTGATTCCTTTTAGTACTCCATTATGATTATCATAAGAATTATTTAAGCGGAGCTTAATAGCAGCTAAATTTCCACCAATACTATCATGTAACTCTTGAGCGATACGTTTACGCTCTTTATCCTGTCCTTCTACAGCGGCTTTTATTACCTGTAATTCTTGATCTTTTAATAGTGATGAAATTTTTTCTTCGTTTATTTCTTTTTGTTTTTGACTTAATTCACTCTGTACCTTAATTTTTTGGTAGTACGTAATTAATAATCCAATTACAGGAATAAGTAAGATTAAAAAGGAATATAAAATGATGTTTTTGAATGTTTTTTGTCTACTAATTTCATCTTGTTGAATTTTTAGTTCAGCATCTTTTAGTTCCTGATTTTTTTTAAGAATGATATTATCATTTAATGCTTTTTCTGTAGTATTTTGAAAGGAAAGTAATTTGTTTTCGTTTTCTTTTCTAAGAAGCTCATTCTCTTTCTTCTCGATTTCTTGTTTTAGTTTAAGATTACTAATAGCTTCTTCTCGATTGGCTAATTCGAGCTTCTTATTAGTATTTTCAATTTGTAAAAACTTTATTTCTTTTTCTTTTTGAAGCGTTTTGTATTTTACTTCCAATTCACTTATCTCTTTATCTTTATCAAGAGCTCTTGTAGAGTCATTTATTTTATCATATTGTTCATGATAATCTAATGCTTTTTTAAAATCATTTTGGGCAACAGCTATTTCTCTTAATCTGTAATATATTCGTTCCTGTTCATTTAGAAAACCTATTCTTGTTGCAATTTCCAAGGTATTGAGTAATAAATCCTCTGCTTCCTGATTTCTGTTCAGTTCACTTAATAAACGACCCTTTTCTACACCACCGTAAATTTGCATTCTATCAAAGTTGTTTGCTTTTGCTATCGCTAAAGCATTATCAAAAGAGGCTAAAGATTTCTGGTAATTACCAAGTTTTTTGTAAGTAATACCAAGATTGACAGAGATTGTTCCAATACAACTCTTTCTATCTGCTTTTATACAAAGTTCTCTTCCTTTTTCTAGATATTCTATAGTTTTACCATATTCTTCTTTATATCCATAAATGTTGGCAATATTAACGATAGAACCAAATACCATTTCTTCATTCTTTTTGAATTGCTGACATTTTTTGTAAAGTTCTAGCGCTTGATCATATTCATGAGAACTCAAGAAGGAACCTGCTAAGCCAAATGCATTTACATAATAAACTTTTTCGTCATTATATTGTTGAGAAATTTCAATCCCTTTCAAAAACCACTTCCTTCCTTTCTTGTTTAAGCCTGTGTAACTATTTGCTTGACCAAGTGTGAAGTATGCGAGTCCATGAATATTGTTCTTTAGTGTGTCATTTTCAAATTCATTAAGTTCTAAGATTTTATTAGCATAGTACTTGATGGAATCAATTTTGGAGATACTTCTGAAATAAGAGCATAAAATTAAACTTAGATCAGCTTTAAATCTGTTGCTTTTGACTCCAGGTTTTTTGAATTCTTGATGAGCTCTTACATAACTTTCTGATCGTTTTTCAGGAGTATTTGCCAATACTCTAAGTTCATCGACAATTGCTTTTTCAGTTTTGTTGGGATACGGGAAAGTTCGTTTTGTATCGATTTGACTATGAGCTAAAAAGCTTAGTAATAGCAGAAGAATTGCTATAGTACTTCTTAAAAAGACTAGTATGTTATTGCGAACAGGTTTCATTTGTTACTCTAAAAATAACCCAAGATTTGATTTTAAAAATGTAAGCCCAAGAGTACTCAAAGGTATTAATTTCGGAAGTTTCCGATATCCCTGAAAACAGGGGTCTTAGCATCTTAATTCGGGGTTATTTATAAAGTAGATATTGCGCTCTGATTTTTTTAAAGCTTTCGAGATCTTTTCTCCACGTTTTTTTGATTTCCTGTTCTGTATACCCTTGGATAATTTGTTCTTGCAGGTCTTTAGTTCCAGCATGAGAGGTGAATGACTTGGTATTAAAAAAGCCTTCTTTGTTCTTAGAGTTTCGATAAGCATCGATAAGCCATTGTAATCGAATACTGGATAATCTTTTTGTTTCTCTAAGATCTTTTCCATAGCATACCTCTCCTTTATGCTTAGGATATTTAGCACCAAAATTGGGTTGTGGCGTATACGCAAAGTCATATTGCTCTATTGGAAAATCTGGTGATCCAAAAATCTGAAATTGCATTTCTGTACCTCTTCCTGCATTGATAGTAGTGCCTTCAAAAAAACCTAGACTTGGGTATAGATTTATGGATCGATCGTTTGGTAAATTTGGAGACGGTCTTATGGCCAAACTATAGTAGGTTTGATGTGTATAGTTTTTAACTGGGATAATATCTAATTTACATTTTAGATCACTTCCTAACCAACCTTCACCATTGACCATTTTAGCATATTCTCCTATAGTCATTCCGTGAACTAATGGAATGGGATGAACTCCTAAAAAACTACTATGTTCTGGTTTTAATGTAGGACCATCGATATAATGACCATTAGGATTAGGGCGATCCAATATTAACAAAGGAATATTATTCTCTGCACAAGCTTGCATTACGTAATGTAATGTAGAAATATAGGTATAAAAACGAGCTCCTACATCTTGGATATCAAACACTACAATATCCAGATCTTTAAGTGACGAAGCTGATGGTTTTTTGTCTTTACCATGTAGAGAGATAATAGGTAACCCTGTTTTGATATCTTTTTCATCTGCAACCAATTCTCCAGCATCCGCCTTACCTCTAAACCCATGTTCTGGGGCAAATACCTTTTGTATATCAATTTTTCGTGCTAGTAGAGAATCTACCAAATGTGTGTATTGGCTTAATGAGTTCGGAGCAACTTCCTCCGTTTGTAACAGAGGTTTTAAATTTGGGTATTTAAAAATTACAGAAGTTTGATTCCCAACGATAGCTACCTTTTTGTTTTGTAATAATGGGATATATAAATCAGTCTGATTTGCCCCTACTATTACTGGTGTAAGAACATCTAGAGAATCTTGAATGCGAGTTTCGGCAATTACACTTTTTTGATTTATGATCGATTTTTCATCCTCTTGTGATGGAGTAGAAGAAGGTTTTGTTCCGCTTCCACAAGAAATAAACAGAATAAAAAGGAATAAAAACGTATTTTTGAATGTATTTCTTATTAAAACCATAAGTAACATTGAATTTCGAATATTTTATTGCCAAACGCCTTATCAAAGGTAAGGAACATAAAAGTAGCATCTCATCTACGATCATAAAAATTGCAATATTTGCGATTGCCATAGGAATGATCATGATGTTAATTACCGTTGCCACTGGTATAGGATTACAACGTAAAATTAGAGAAAAAGTTGCCGCATTTAATGGACATGTGATTATTACGAGTTATGATAATAACAATAGCTTGGAATCCTTGATACCAATTAAGAAAGAGCAACATTTTTATCCCAATTTCACGGATGTTACAGGAATTAAGCATGTTCAGGTATTTGCTACAAAAGGTGGTTTAATAAGGACAGAGAACGATTTTGAAGGAGTAGTAGTTAAGGGTGTTGGTGAAGATTATGATTGGTCTTACTTTAAGGAATATATTATAGAAGGTACCCTACCAGATTTTACAGATCCAAGAAATAATCAGATACTGATTTCAGCATATACTGCTTCCCGATTAGGTTTAGGGATAGGCGATAAGGCAAATACTGTTTTTTTAAAGAAAAACTCTAGTTCTAAAATACCTGCTAATATTAGAGCATTTGAAATTGTAGGTATTTATGATTCAGGTTTTCAGGAATTTGATGAGAAGTTTATTCTAGCAGATATTAGGCACATCCAAAAAATGAATAAATGGAAAGATGGAGAAGTTGGAGGTTTCGAAGTGTTTATAGACGATTTTAATCAAATTGATAGAAAAGGATTACAGATTTTTGAAAATATACCTTCCGATTTAGAAGCTGTTACGATCACATTAAAATATGGAAGCATTTTTGAATGGTTAAAGTTATTTGATCTTAATATTATTGGTATTATTAGTATTATCATACTAGTTGCAGGAATTAATATGATCACAGCATTATTGGTTTTAATTCTAGAAAGAACATCAATGATTGGTATACTTAAATCATTGGGTTCTAATGATTGGTCCATTAGAAAAGTGTTCTTATATAATGCTGGTTATCTAATACTAATTGGTTTGTTTTGGGGAAATCTCATAGGAATTGGCTTACTTTTCTTGCAGAAGCATTATGGGATTATTGGTCTTAATCCGGCAACATATTATGTTAGTACAGCTCCAGTTTATATAAACATTGGGTATATACTGTTGCTTAATATCGGAACTATGATTTTATGTTTATTAATGTTGCTGATACCTTCTTATGTAATTGCGAAGATCTCTCCTTCTAAAGCGATTCGTTTTCAGTAATATGAAATACTAAATCTTACCATTACTAAATAGCTTTGTATTCGTATCTTTGCACGGCATAAAAAACATATATTAAGACTATATAAATTAGTAAGCTTGTGAAGTACGCAAATAATATCTTAGAAACTATTGGAAATACTCCAATGGTAAAAATGAATGCTTTAGTTGAAGATGTAGATGCTTTGGTATTAGCTAAATATGAAACGTTTAACCCAGGAAATTCTGTAAAAGATCGAATGGCGTTAAAAATGATAGAAGACGCTGAAGCAGATGGAAGATTAAAACCTGGAGGAACCATCATAGAAGGTACATCAGGAAATACAGGGATGGGACTAGCCCTAGCTGCCATTGTAAAAGGATATAAGTTGGTATGCGTAATGGCAGATAAACAGTCCAAAGAAAAAATGGACATTCTAAGAGCTGTTGGTGCTAAAGTAATGGTTTGTCCTACTAACGTAGAACCAGAAGATCCAAGATCTTACTATTCAGTGTCTAAACGATTAGCAGAAGAAACTCCGAACTCTTGGTATGTTAATCAATATGATAATCCTTCGAATGCAAAAGCACATTATGAAAGTACAGGACCAGAAATTTGGGAACAAACGGATGGTAAAGTAACTCATTTTATTGTTGGAGTTGGAACTGGAGGAACTATTTCAGGTGTTGGAAAATATTTAAAAGAGCAAAATCCTAATGTAAAAGTTTGGGGAATTGATACATATGGATCTGTTTTTAAAAAGTATCATGAGACAGGTATATTTGATGAAAATGAAATATATTCCTATATCACAGAAGGTATCGGAGAGGATATTTTACCAAAAAATGTTGATTTTTCTATTATCGATGGATTTACTAAGGTAACAGATAAAGATGCAGCTGTATATACACAACGGTTGGCAAAAGAAGAAGGAATGTTTCTTGGTAACAGTGCGGGAGCCGCTATAAAAGGGTTACTGCAATTAAAAGATCATTTTACAAAAGATGATGTAGTAGTTGTGCTTTTCCATGATCACGGAAGTAGATACGTAGGTAAGATGTTTAATGATGATTGGATGAGAGAACGCGGATTCTTAGAAGAAGAAGTTTCTACAGCCGTAGATTTGGTAAAGAACCATATTGATAAACCGTTGGTAACAGTAAAAACCGAGGAGCTAGTTTCTCATGCAATAGAGCGTATGCGTAAGTTTCAGATATCGCAAATTCCTGTAACGGATAGTGAAGGTTTTGTAGGGTCAGTAGACGAAAGTGCATTGTTTTCCGCTTTTTTAGAAGATAAGAATAGTGCAGACACACCGATTAAAGATGTTATGAAGGATCCTTTTCCAATAGTAAAAGCTACAACCTCTTTAGATGAAATTTCTGGGATGATCAAAAATGGTAATCCTGCGGTACTAGTTGAACTTGAAAACGGTAAGTATCATATCATTACGAAATATGATGTGATCAGCAATATAAAATAAATTATTTATATTTATATCATTAAAGGTTTCCCCTTTATTAGTTTTAATAGCTAATACAGGGGTTGTTTTTATACTTTATTCTGATTAAAGAATTATTTAACGCAACTTTTTGTCGAAAATGGGATCTTTAAGAAGAAGAATCGTATAAAATCGAAGGGTTATGCAAAAATATTCATTTGACTTTTCTGATATAGATGTATTAAGGAACTACTTTAGATCCCAATTAGATCCTGATGGAACTTCAGATCGTATTTATTTTCCACCACATATCGGTGAGGGATATCTTTGTTATTATAAAATCTCACCAGAGGTATTCCTTTTTATAAATAACTATAAAGCTCATGTGGATATCGAATATGTAAGAGAACCTATTGAAGAAAAAGATATTATCCTCCATTTTAGAAAATATTCCCTAGATCATCAGATAAAGAAAAATGAAATCATAAGCTCCTATTCCGATGGATATACACCTGGTAATATGAGGTGTATGAATTCTCAACAAGGCGAAAGAGTGTATATTAACAAAGGAGCAGTTGTAAAATCTATTATGATTGTTCTAAAAAGTAAGTACACAAAACCATATTTCCTTAAAAACAATGATATGGCTGAAAAGATGGATCGGTATATCCGACATTCTCATCAACATATCAATAAGTTTTATCTATCTTACAAACAATCAATTTTGTTTGATCAAATTGTTTCTCCGAATATAAATAAAGTAGAAAACTACCTGTTTTTTATTGCCAGAGGTATTCGGTTATTAGAGACGTTCTGGAAAGATGTTCTTATGTGGGAAACAGAAAGTAATCCATTTAATATTAATAGTACACAGGTAGGTAATATATATAAGGTAAGTACTTATTTAGAAGATAATTTACACGAGCCTTTTGTAGGTGTGGATCATTTAGCCTCCATGGCACATATGAGTAGAACTAATTTCTTTAATATGTTTAAGGAGATTCATAACCAGACTCCATTAGAATTTTTTAATAATAAAAAATTAGAAAGCTCGTATAATATGATTTTTACCGAAAGACTATCAATTAAAGAAGTTATGGATAATCTTAATTACTCTAATTCCTCAAAATTCAAAAAAGCGTTTTTCAATAAATTTGATATATATCCTGATATCCAAATTTAAAATACTGTAAATCATTTATTTCATATATAAAATAAAGATGGTTGTCATCTGACAACCATCTATAACCTAACACAAACTCAACTAAGCTTAGGATTTTAAAATCTTTATATATGTTTTTGAAAAATTTTCTTCCCTTTTGTTAGAACAAAGTAAAGAAATGATAACGTTGAAATAATTTCCATTAATACATAAAATCTTACCAATAGTACATTTTTACTGTTTTTAAGGCTTTTTTAAGAATAAAATGGAGAAAATAGCACTATTTCTATGTGAAAAAAGTAGTTTTTTTAGGGAATTCTTCCAGTTTTTGGGTAAAATACCATCTAGGTCATTAATTTTCAAAGTTCTAAAACAATAAGCAATAGTTGTGTGAATATTTTAAATATTCACTAATTAGAGGTAACAATTCGGTTTCCAGAAACACAATATGATAGGAACACATTAGATGTTTTTGATCAGTATATTAAAATTGTTACTCTTATGAATGAAGATTTTCTGCATTATCTCTGGAAATATAAAAAAATAGATTTTTTACAACTTCTCACCACTAATTCCCAGAGATTGGTCATACAAAGGGTAGGAGATCATAATCTTACTAGATCTGGTCCGGACTTTTTTAATTCACAAATAATTATTGATCATCAAAAATGGGCAGGAAATGTAGAAATTCATTTAAAATCAAGTGATTGGTATGTGCATCATCATGAGATAGATCCAGCATATGATAATGTGATCTTACACGTAGTTTGGGAACATGATGTAGAAGTTTTTAGAAGAGATAACTCCAAAATACCAACCTTACAATTAAAAGATTATACAGAAAAAGATTTATTACATAAGTTTAGAAAATTTTTTCTTCATAAAGAGTCCAATTGGATACAATGCGAAAAGTTATTGCCCGAAGTTTCTGCTTTTACAATAGCAAACTGGCAAGAGCGATTATATATTGAAAGATTAGAACAGAAATCTAAACTAATTCATAAACTGTTGATCTCTTCTTCTAATGACTGGGAAGCAGTACTTTTTAAATTATTGGCAAGAAGTTTTGGATTGAATGTTAACAACGATGCTTTTCTAAGTCTTGCTAATTCTTTTGAGTTTAAAATAGTAAGAAAATGTAGTGAGGATGTTGAAAATATGGAAGCTTTGTTATTCGGTCAAGCAAATCTATTAGATGAGAAATTTGATAACCCTTATCAACAAAGGTTAGTCAAAAAATATGAATTCCTGAAGCATAAATACACTCTAAAAAATCATGGTGTATCTCCTTTTTATTTCTATGGATTAAGACCATCAAACTTTCCAACTATTCGCATATCTCAGCTAGCGAACCTTTATGTAAAGAATAAACAACTTTTTAGTGATATCATAAAAACTAATACTCTTACAACATTCTACGAGTTATTTGATGTAAGTGCTACTGATTTTTGGAAAACACATTATACTTTTGATAAAGAATCTACCTTTAGAAACAAGAAGTTGACAAAGTCTTTTATCCATCTAATTTTAATTAATACGGTAATTCCACTTAAATTTTTGTATGCTAAAAAGTTAGGGTGTGATAGAGAAGAAGATATTTTTAGTTTAATATCACAATTGCCTTATGAAAGAAATACCATTGTAAACAAATTTATATCATTACAAGTACCTATGGAAGATGCTTTGCATTCTCAGGCGATGATTCATTTAAAGATGAATTATTGTAACCAAAAAGCCTGCTTAAAATGTGCTATTGGTAATTATTTGTTGAATAGAAGAGGTAATTAAAGAGAATATAATTATTTTGCATTATGCTTTATAATCTAAGACAATTTTTAGAAAGAAACGGTTTTTATGTTTCAAGCAGACTAGCAGATCGTTTTGGAATGCGTGCAAAAAATGTACGACTGTTTTTTATTTATTTAACCTTCGCAACTGCAGGGTTAGGTTTTGTAATATACCTGAATATGGCTTTTTGGTTAAAAATAAAAGATTTGGTATATACAAAAAGAACTTCAGTATTTGATTTATAAGTATGTTCAAAAGGTTTGGGTCTAAAATATATATAGCCTTAACACTACTAGTAACGGTTATAGCTGTTGGAGTACTAGGTTTTCGTTTTTTTTCAGATTATTCATGGACAGATGCCTTGTATATGACTGTCATTACGGTATCTACTGTAGGTTTTGGCGAGGTACAACCACTGGACGATACAGCAAAGTTGTTTACCGTATTTTTAATAACTACAAGTGCTTTAATATTAGGATATTCTTTATCTGTAATTACCGAATATATCGTCGGGAAGAGTGATCCCGAAAGAGTGCAATATAGAAAACTGCAAAAAATGATTAGTAAATTAGAAAATCATATCATTATTGTTGGATATGGACGTAATGGTAAGCAAGCTGCTGATAAATTATCGGCATACAATAAACCATTCTTAATTATTGAAAATGATAAAGCGGTTATCGAAAAATATCAGAGTGATGAACGTTTCTTTTTAGAAGGAAATGCTACTGAAGATAGCGTGTTGATAGAAGCACAAATAAAAAAAGCATCATGTCTAATTTGTACATTGCCCGAAGATGCGGATAATTTGTTCATTGTATTATCCGCTAGACAAATAAATAAGGATCTTAAGATTATTAGTAGAGCATCGCAAGATGCGTCTTATAAAAAAATAAGATTGGCAGGAGCGGATAATGTAATCATGCCAGATAGAATAGGAGGTGATCACATGGCATCGCTAGTAGTAGTCCCAGATTTGATTGAGTTTTTAGATAATTTATCTATTGTTGGTAAGCGATCCATAAATATCGAAGAAGTTTCATTTGAAGATTTGTTTGATGATAATAAGGAAAGGACTATCAGAGAAATAGCAATGAGATCTAGAACAGGATGCACAATCATTGGTTATAAATCTCCTGAAGGTGAATATATCGTTAACCCTGAAGCTGACACTGTGCTAAAGCCCGGTTCTAAGGTTGTTGTTTTAGGGCGACCGGAACAAGTAAATCAACTAAATAAAGAATTTAATATTTAGATGATTACCTAAGATTTAACCGTTAAATTATTGTAAACAATTGTTTTTTTTAGCATCTTGCTCACTTCTAAAAAATTAAATTCAATTAACTCACACATTATGAAGAGAATTCTTCTTTCAATTTTAGCAATAACAATTCCATTTTTAACTTTTGCACAAGAGACAGCAGAAAAAGGTCTGGATCAAAAAATAGATGAGGCGTTTCAACCTGTATCTGACTTTTTCTCAAAGGTTATATTTTTTGAAGTCTTTTCTGGAGCTCCTTTTGTAATTATATTATTGGTACTAAGTGCTTTGTTTTTTACGATTTATTTTGGATTTCCTAATATTCGATATTTTGGTAAAGCAATTAACGTAGTTAGAGGTAAGTATGATGACCTAGAAAATCATAGTTTAGGAGACCCTGATGCTGGAGTCGATGGAGATATTAGAGATACTATTAGAGACGAGAGTAAAGAAGGAGAAGTTTCGCATTTTCAAGCATTAGCAACCGCAGTTTCTGGAACTGTTGGAAACGGTAATATTGCTGGTGTGGCGTTAGCTATCGCATTAGGAGGGCCTGGAGCAACTTTTTGGATGATTATCTGTGGATTACTCGGAATGTCTACAAAATTTGTAGAATGTACACTTGGTGTTCAATATCGTGATGTTGGAGAGGATGGAACTGTATATGGAGGACCAATGTACTATCTAAGTAAAGGATTGAAAGATAAGGGGTTTGCTACATTAGGTAAAATTGCAGCCGTTATTTTTGCTATCTTTTGTATCGGAGGATCTTTCGGAGGTGGTAACGCAGCACAATCCAATCAAGCAACAATCGTTCTAAAAGAATTAATGGGACTTGAGAGCACAGGAGCGGGTACTGTGATTGGAGTTATATTAGCAGTATTAGTAGGTATTATTATTATCGGTGGTATCAAAAGAATTGCTTCTGTTACGGAAAAAGTAGTTCCTCTTATGGCCGTAATGTATATCTTAGCTTGTTTATATATTATCTTCAGTAATTTTTCATTTATTGATGATGCTATTGGAATGATAGTAACCGAGGCATTTAACCCAAAAGCAATTGGAGTTGGAGGACTTATTGGAGTTTTATTAGTTGGATTTAAAAGAGCGGCCTTTTCAAATGAAGCAGGAGCGGGTTCTGCTTCGATTGCGCACTCTGCAGTAAAAACAAAATATTCTGCATCAGAAGGACTGGTTGCATTATTAGAGCCTTTTATTGATACCGTAGTAATATGTACAATGACAGCTTTAGTAATTATCATTTTTAACTCTGGAGGAGCTTTTCAATATGGAGGAGACGGAAGTGGATCAGTATTAATCGATGGAGTTTCATACGAAGGAGCAGGAATCACAGCACAAGCATTTGCTAAGTATATACCTTATTCTAATGTCTTTTTAACGATAGCGGTAGTGTTATTTGCTGTTTCTACCATGATCTCTTGGTCATATTATGGATTACAATCATGGAAGTTTTTATTTGGTAGAGGTAAAACTGCTGATTTAGTATATAAACTGTTGTTCTTAACGTTCATCATTATTGGTGCTGCTGCTAGTATGAATTCTATATGGGCATTTTCAGATGCGATGATTTTTGCGATGGTATTTCCAAATATGATAGGATTGTATTTCTTATTCCCAGTAGTTAAGAAACAATTGACAAGGTATTTTGATGCTATAAAAGCATCTAAAGAATAAGACTTTTACAAATATGAAATTTATAAAATCCCATTTCGAGATACATAAAAGGTTCCGGAATGGGATTTTGCTTTTAGCGTTATTAATATTTAGTCTAATTTTATTGATATACTTTTTTCCTACTAAAGGGGATGCAACAACTAATTTTGTTGCTTTAACAGAATACCAGTCACAATTGGATGAGTTAAAAAAGAAAGCGGATGAAAAGAAAATATCATATCAATCAAAACCTTTTAATCCCAATTTTATAACTGAATATAAAGGGTATGTTTTGGGGTTATCTACAGAGGAGCTTAGGAAATTATATGAATATAGAAAAAAGGGGAAATGGATCAATTCTACATCAGATTTTAAAAAGGTTACAGGAGTCTCCGACTCTTTACTAAAAGTAATTTCTCCGTTATTTAAATTTCCTGAATGGATTATTACACCAAAAAAATATAAATCCTATAAATCAAAATATCCCAAAAGGTCCTTTGAGCAGAAAAAGGATCTAAACCTGGTTACATCCAAAGAACTTCAGGAAGAAATAGAAGTTCCAGATTTTATTGCTGAAAGAATTATAAAGTATCGAGATCGACTAGAAGGTTTTGTAAATGATATACAATTGAAGGATATTAAAGGATTGTATGATAATCAATATCAAAAAATACTATCGCTATATACTGTGAAGACATCGAAGAAAATTACAAAAATCAATATTAACAGAGCATCGGTAAAGCAATTAATGGAGGTACCATATTTCGACTTTGAAACCGCTTTGGAAATAAAAGATTTTATAGATGAGAACAATGGCGTGTCTAATTTTGAGGAATTAGGAAAAATAGAAGGGTTTTCTTTAGAAAAAATAGATAGAATAGCATTATATTTGACATTAAATTAAAAATCGGAAAAAATTGCTGTGAATTTTGATAATATGTGAATTTGGTTGCAAATTTTAAATATCTTCTATTTACAGTGATATGTTAGCTATATAAATCAAAGTTATCATTTAAACAACATGTATTTTACAGAAGAGCACGAATTATTTAGAGAGAGTCTGAAAGACTTTTTACAAAAAGAAGTAGTTCCACATATTGAGAAGTGGGAAAAAACTGGAGATATCGAACGCTTTATTTGGGAGAAATTTGGCGAAATGGGGTATTTTGGTATTGCCTATCCTGAAGAGTATGGAGGATTGGGACTAGATCTTTTTTATACAGTTATATTTTTAGAAGAATTACAGAAAATCAATTCAGGTGGTTTTGCTGCAGCAATGTGGGCTCATGTGTACCTAGCGATGACTCATGTAAATAAAGAAGGCGATGCTAGAATAAAACAAGCCTATCTAAGACCTAGTATTTCAGGAGAAAAAATAGGATGCTTATGCATTTCAGAGCCATTCGGAGGTTCTGATGTAGCAGGTATGAGAACCACAGCTGTAAAAGATGGAGATTCCTATATAATTAATGGATCAAAAACATTTATTACCAATGGAGTGTATAGTGACTACTTGGTGGTTGCTGCTAAAACTTCTCCAGAATTAGGAAATAAAGGGATTAGTATCTTTATAATGGATCGAGATACTCCTGGAATTTCGGCAACTAAATTAGATAAACTCGGTTGGAGAGCTTCTGATACTGGAGAAATTGCTTTTGATAATGTAAAAATCCCGTTAGCAAACCTGATGGGTGATGAGGATAAAGGTTTTTCCTATATCATGCAACATTTTGCGTTAGAAAGATTAATTATGGGGATTAATGCACATGCTAGAGCGGAGTTTGCTCTGGATTATGCTATACAATACATGGGAGAGCGTGAGGCTTTTGGAAGAACCATTGATAAGTTTCAAGCACTTAGACATTCGGTAGCAGATATGGCTAGTGAAGTTGAAATGTGTAAAGAATTCAATTATTCTATTGCCAAAAGATTAAACGATGGTCAGTATGTAGTTAAGGAAGCTAGCATGTCTAAATTATTATCTACAAAAATAGCTGATGAAGTTATCTATAAATGTCTGCAGTTATTAGGAGGTTATGGGTATATGGAAGAATATCCTTTGGCTAGACTTTTTAGAGACAGTAGATTAGGTCCTATTGGAGGTGGTACTTCTGAAATCTTAAGAGAGATTATCGCCAAAATGGTAATCGATAAGAAGGAGTACAAACCAGCTGTAGAGGCCTAACTGAGATTTGTATTTTGGCGAAAATGGTTTTCATTTTCCAAAATGGTAATCGATAAGAAGGAGTACAAACCAGCTGTAGAGGCCTAACTGAGATTTGTATTTTGGCGAAAATGGTTTTCA
>NZ_JBSWZK010000010.1:0-23588 GCF_054054605.1 Aquimarina sp. 433 | reverse complement strand
TTTGTATTTTGGCGAAAATGGTTTTCATTTTCCAAAATGGTAATCGATAAGAAGGAGTACAAACCAGCTGTAGAGGCCTAACTGAGATTTGTATTTTGGCGAAAATGGTTTTCATTTTCCAAAATAGTAATCGATAAGGAGATAATTATTAATTATTCTTTAAAGACTTTATAAAATCCACAACGATTGATTAATGAATCAATATCGTTTGTGGATTTTTCTATTTTTTATGTATAAAAATGTGATTTTGACGATAGAGTAGGTGTAATTTTGTGAAAATGTTAAAATTTTATCAACACGAAAACGTTTGAGTGATTATTCAAACGTTTTCGTTCATTGTAAAAACCCTACATTGTGAGCTAGTTAACACAAAAAACACTAATAATTATGAAAACTTTTAAGCTCGTTTATTTTCTACTAGCGATCACATTTCTTTTAGCTTCTTGTGGTAAAGATGAGATTTTAGACAATGTAGAACCCGAATCAGAAAAACCTGAAGAATTAGTTTCTACCAGGGCAGGTCTTAAAACTATTGGTTCTGGAGTAATGATGCAAGCATTTTACTGGGATGTTCCTGCGGGTGGTACTTGGTGGAATGTAGTAAAAGGAAAAGTTAGTTCCTGGAGTGATGCTGGTATAGATGCAATTTGGTTGCCGCCAGTAAGCAAAGC
This sequence comes from Aquimarina sp. 433, assembly GCF_054054605.1. Classification (NCBI taxonomy): domain Bacteria; kingdom Pseudomonadati; phylum Bacteroidota; class Flavobacteriia; order Flavobacteriales; family Flavobacteriaceae; genus Aquimarina; species Aquimarina sp. 433. Next base: position 22,917 of record NZ_JBSWZK010000010.1, on the reverse strand, counting down.
TCAAAACGGTCCTTTTTCTATGGGGTATGATCCTTTTGATTATTATGACTTTGGAGAATATAACCAAATGGGAAGCACAGAAACTAGATTTGGTTCCAGATCCGAACTAGAGTCTCTCATATCTAGAGCACATAATAATGGGTTAAATGTAATTGCTGATATTGTAATTAACCATAATAGTGGAGGTGATTTAGAATCGAATGAATTTGCAGGGAAAGATACATATACCTTGTTTAATCCCATGTCTAATAAGTTCAATAGAACAAAGTATGATTTTCATCCAAATGAAGCATATAATTCGGATAGTGGAATTTTCGGAGGTTTTCCTGATTTAAGTCATAATAAATCATATGTGCAAGATTGGTTGTGGAAAAAGAATAATTCTGTAGCAAAGTATTATAAGAATACGATGGGGTTTGATGGTTATAGATTTGATTATGTGAAAGGTTTTGCTCCTTGGGTTGCTAAAGAGTTTCGTAGATCTACAGGTGTGTTTGGAGTTGGAGAATACTGGGATGGAAATGTAAACACCTTAAAATGGTGGACAGATCAAGCACAAATGTCAGCTTTTGACTTTGGTTGTTACTATAAAATGAGAGATGCTTTTATGGGTAATAACCTAAATGCTCTTAGTGGTGATATGCTATGGAAAAGAAATGCTAGTAGAGCGGTTACCTTTGTGGCAAATCATGATACGGACGAAATTATTAATAATAAATTATTAGCATATGCTTATATCTTAACACACGAAGGATATCCAGCAATATTTTATAGAGATTATGAAGATTGGTTAAGTAAGAGTAAGATGAACAATCTTATTTGGATTCATAATAACCTTGCCGGAGGAAGTACTACTAATTTATGGACAGATAATGATGAGTACATCGCAAGAAGAAATGGAGGTTATGGTAAAAATGGTCTGGTTGTTTATATAAACAATTCTAATTCCTGGAAAGAAAGATGGATTCAAACAAATTGGTCGAGTAGAAGGATAAAGGACTATACGGGTAATTCTAACTGGGAACCAGTAACACAAGGTGGAAGATGGGTAAAAATACAAGCCCCACCAAAAGGATATACGGTGTGGTCTGTAAAATAAAAAAGGGTCATAATTACGCGACTAATTAAAATTATTAAAAAAAGCTTTGTAGATAATACTATTGTAGTATCTTTGCAGCCTAATTTTTAAAGAAAGGAGGTGCACTATGTTAATTATACCAGTTAAAGACGGAGAGAATATAGATAGAGCGTTGAAGCGTTTTAAGCGTAAATTCGACAGAACAGGAACAATGCGTCAGCTTAGAAAGCGTCAGGCATTTACAAAACCTTCTGTGGAGCGCAGAGCTCAGATCCAAAAAGCGCAATATATTCAGCACTTAAGAGATCAAGAGGAAATTTAATTAAAATGTAAAGCGTTGTATTTATTGGCTTTTTAGGAATAATGAGTTAAACTTCGTTTTTTACTATATAAATTTAGACCATTGGGAAATAAAAGTTTTATACTTTTGTTTTTCAATGGTTTTTTTATGTTGATTGAAAAGTTTGTTGATTATCTGCTTTTAGAAAAAAAATACTCCAAGCATACTGTTATAGCTTACCATAAGGATTTAGTGTCTTTCTCAGAATTTTATTTACGAGAATTTGGGGATCAAGATATATCAAAGTCCAATTATTCTCAGATTCGTTCATGGATTGTTAGCTTGGTTGATCAGCAGGTCTCCAATAGAACTATTAATAGAAAGGTTTCTTCTTTAAAAGCTTATTATAGATTTTTGTTGAAATTGGGAGAGATAGAAAAGAATCCTCTGGCGAAGCATCAGGCTCTGAAAGTTTCTAAAAAAATACAGATTCCTTTTTCTGATAAAGAGGTGGATGTAGTCTTAAGTGAGTTAGAAGGGAATGATGATTTTATAAGTGTTAGGGATCGGCTAATTGTTGAGCTTTTTTATGGTACTGGGATTCGTAGGATTGAGTTGGTAGATCTTAAAGTGGGAGATGTAGATTTTATGTCGAAGCAAATAAAAGTGGTAGGTAAAAGAAATAAAGAACGGTATATACCTCTAATCCCCTCGATTCTTCATACGGTAGATAAGTATTTATTGTTAAGAGAAGAAGTGCTTTCTGATCCTGAAGATAAAGCTTTGTTAATTACTCAAAAAGGAGTTAAAATATACGAAACACTTGTTTATCGAATCATAAATAGTTATTTTAGTAAGGTATCTTCGAAGATAAAAAGGAGTCCGCATATACTTAGACATTCATTTGCGACACATCTCCTAGGCGAAGGTGCAGATTTAAATGCCGTAAAAGAATTACTTGGTCATTCTAGCTTGGCAGCTACTCAGGTATATACAAATCAGAGTATAGCGCAGCTTGCAAAAATACACAAGAACTCTCATCCTAGGAATAAAAAGTAAAGTGAAGATATCTAGCTTCCTTCTTTTAGGCTTTTAATATTTTGTTCAACCAATTAAAATAATACCTATGAAAGTAAACTTGCAGTCCGTAAATTTTAATGTAGATCAGAAATTGGTAAATTTTACTCAAGCGAAATTAGATAAGTTAGAAAATCATTTTAGCCGTATAATTTATGCAGATGTTTTTTTGAAAGTTATGAATACAAGCGGAAAAGAAAATAAGATTACTGAAATTTTATTGAGTGTTCCGGGAGACGAGTTTATTATTAAAAAAATAAATAAAACCTTCGAAGAAGGTGTGGATGAGTGTGTTAGTTCCTTAGAAAGGCAACTTCGAAAACGTAAAGAAAAATTAAATGCACATGTTTGATGATTTTTTTTCAAAAAATGTTTTGTGTAATAAATAAATTCTATACATTTGCAGTCCGTTAGAAATAGCGGACTTTTTTATGTTCAAAAACATAGTGAAAAGCCGATATAGCTCAGCTGGCTAGAGCAGCTGATTTGTAATCAGCAGGTCGTGGGTTCGAGTCCCTCTATCGGCTCTTTTAGAGTGGTAATTTTGAAAGAAATTAACGCTTTTAAAATTTAATTTTGAATTGTAAAATATTTGTTTACTTTTGCGCATTCAAAATTGAAAAGTTCAGTATTAAATTAGTGAATTATTGGGGAGATACTCAAGCGGCCAACGAGGACAGACTGTAAATCTGTTGGTTTTTACCTTCGCAGGTTCGAATCCTGCTCTCCCCACACCTTCAATCTTAAATTATTAAGGTTGTAAAAGCGGGAGTAGCTCAGTTGGTAGAGCGTCAGCCTTCCAAGCTGAATGTCGCCGGTTCGAACCCGGTCTCCCGCTCAAAAGCATAGAGCTAATCTTGATGCATTTTTAGCATTGGATTTTTAATATAGAAATAATGATGAATCGGTTTTCTTTCGACATTAAATAAAGAAGTCTGGTTTATCATTCTGTACTTTAAAAAGCCGGTGTAGCTCAGGGGTAGAGCGTTTCCTTGGTAAGGAAGAGGTCACGAGTTCAAATCTCGTCATTGGCTCTTAGTTCAGAAGCATTAATTGAACACTAATATATAACTAAGATTAAATAAATTAATTATGGCAAAGGAAACTTTTGATCGTTCCAAACCGCACTTAAATATTGGTACTATTGGACACGTTGATCACGGTAAAACAACTTTAACTGCTGCGATTACTAAAGTATTAGCAGATGCTGGTCTTTCTGAGGCTAGAGATTTTGATACTATCGATAACGCTCCAGAAGAAAAAGAAAGAGGTATTACTATTAATACATCTCACGTAGAATACCAAACAGCTAATCGTCACTACGCACACGTTGACTGTCCAGGTCACGCCGATTACGTAAAGAACATGGTAACTGGTGCTGCTCAGATGGATGGTGCGATCTTAGTGGTTGCTGCTACTGATGGACCAATGCCACAAACTCGTGAGCATATCCTATTAGGACGTCAGGTAGGTATTCCAAGAATCGTTGTATTCCTTAACAAAGTGGATATGGTAGACGATGAGGAATTATTAGAATTAGTAGAAATGGAAGTAAGAGATCTTCTTTCGTTCTATGAGTATGATGGAGATAATGGACCTGTAGTTGCTGGTTCTGCTCTTGGTGCTCTTAACGGTGAGCAAAAGTGGGTTGACACTGTGCTTGAGTTAATGAAAGAAGTAGATGCTTGGATCGAGGAGCCATTACGTGAGATCGACAAAGATTTCTTAATGCCAATCGAAGATGTATTTTCTATTACTGGTCGTGGTACTGTAGCAACAGGACGTATCGAAACTGGTATTGCTAACACTGGAGATCCTGTAGAGATCATCGGTATGGGAGCTGAGAAGTTAACTTCTACTATTACAGGTATCGAGATGTTCCGTCAGATATTAGATAGAGGAGAAGCTGGTGATAACGCAGGTATCTTATTAAGAGGTATTGAAAAGACTCAGATCTCTCGTGGTATGGTAATTACTAAGCCAGGATCTGTAACTCCACATAAAAATTTCAAAGCTGAGGTGTATATCCTTAAGAAAGAAGAAGGTGGACGTCACACTCCATTCCATAATAACTACCGTCCTCAGTTCTACGTACGTACAACTGACGTAACTGGAAACATTGCGCTTCCTGATGGAGTTGAGATGGTAATGCCTGGAGATAACTTAACAATTACTGTTGAGCTTATTCAGCCAATTGCAATGAATGTAGGTCTTCGTTTTGCTATCCGTGAAGGGGGTAGAACAGTAGGTGCTGGTCAGGTAACCGAAATTTTAGACTAAATAATATATAGATATAAGGAAAGGTATTCGTTACGACGAATACCTTGACTTATGTATACGGGTTTAGCTCAGTTGGTAGAGCACTGGTCTCCAAAACCAGGTGTCGGGAGTTCGAGCCTCTCAACCCGTGCAATAACAATATTAAGATCTTGTGTTTTTAGCATAAGGTTTCTATAATGAATTTAATAATGACAATTTTGTTGTCATTTTAAAGAACAATAAGATGGCTGGATTAATAAATTACATAACGGAATCGTATAATGAGTTGAAAAACCATGTAACATGGACACCATGGGCTGAGGCACAGAGGTTAACTTTAGTTACTATAGTTTTTTCAGTTATTTTTTCTTTAGCTATCTGGGGAGTAGATACATTGTTTGGCAATCTTATAGAGTATTATTTTACGTTAGTTAAATCTTAATAACAATGGCTGAGGTAAGTAATACAAAAAAGTGGTACGTTGTTCGTGCTGTAAGTGGTCAGGAAAATAAGGTAAAAGACTATATAGAAAGAGAGATTGCTCATTTAGGTATGGAGGATTATGTTTCTCAGATTTTGGTACCTACTGAAAAAGTTGTTCAGATTCGTAATGGAAAGAAAATAAACAAGGAAAGGGTTTACTTTCCGGGTTATGTAATGATAGAAGCTAATTTATCGGGAGAGATTCCGCATATTATTAAGTCTATAAATGGTGTTATTGGTTTTCTTGGTGAAGTTAAGGGAGGTGATCCTGTTCCTTTAAGAAAGGCAGAGATTAACAGAATGTTAGGTAAGGTTGATGAGCTCGCTGTTAAAACTGATAATGTTGCTATTCCTTATACGGTTGGAGAAACTGTAAAGGTAATAGATGGTCCTTTTAACGGGTTCAACGGATCTGTGGAAAAGGTGAATGAAGAGAAGCGTAAGCTTGAGGTAATGGTGAAGATTTTCGGTAGAAAGACACCATTAGAGTTAAGTTATATGCAAGTAGAAAAAGTATAGTAATTGTTACATTATATATCTGAATTGTTCTTATTGCTTCCACTTTATAGAACGATTCTAATTTAAAATTAGAAAAATGGCTAAAGAGATAAGTAAGGTTGTAAAACTTCAGGTACGTGGAGGAGCGGCTAACCCATCCCCACCAGTTGGACCTGCTTTAGGTGCTGCCGGAGTTAATATCATGGAATTCTGTAAGCAATTCAATGGTAGGACACAAGATAAAGCTGGTAAAGTATTACCAGTAGTTATAAGTGTTTACAAAGACAAATCTTTTGACTTTGTAATTAAAACTCCTCCAGCAGCAGTTCAAATACTGGAAGCAGCAAAAACAAAGAAAGGTTCAGGAGAGCCAAACCGTAAAAAAGTAGCTAGTGTTACTTGGGATCAAGTTCGTACGATCGCAGAAGATAAAATGCAAGATTTAAATGCATTTACTGTTGAGTCAGCTATGAAAATGATTGCTGGTACCGCTCGTTCAATGGGTGTTAACGTAAAAGGAGATGCTCCTTTTTAATCCAAAACGTGTAGAAAATGGCAAAAGTAACTAAAAAGCAAAAAGAAGTTAGAGCTAAAGTAGATAAGAATAAAGCTTATTCATTAGATGAGGCTTCTGCTTTGGTAAAAGAAATAACAAACGTAAATTTTGATGCTTCTGTAGATTTAGCAGTACGATTGAACGTAGATCCGCGTAAAGCAAATCAAATGGTGCGTGGTGTGGTAACTTTACCTCACGGAACAGGAAAAGATGTTAAAGTTCTTGCGTTAGTAACTCCAGATAAGGAAGCTGAAGCGAAAGAAGCTGGAGCAGATTTTGTTGGTTTAGACGAATACCTTGATAAAATCAAAGGGGGATGGACTGATGTAGATGTTATCATCACAATGCCTAGCGTAATGGGTAAGTTAGGTCCATTAGGTAGAGTTTTAGGGCCTCGTGGTTTAATGCCTAATCCAAAGACCGGAACTGTAACTATGGATATTGCTAAAGCTGTATCTGATGTAAAAGCTGGTAAGATTGATTTTAAAGTAGATAAGACAGGAATTGTACATGCTGCAATAGGAAAGTCTTCTTTCTCTGCTGATAAGATCGCTGGAAACGCAAAAGAGTTATTGACAACATTAGTAAAGTTAAAGCCTGTAGCTGCTAAGGGGACATATATAAAGTCAATTTATATATCATCTACTATGAGCCCTGGTGTAGAGATTGATTCTAAAAACTTTGCTGGGTAATTAAGAAACACGATTATGACAAGAGAAGAAAAATCACAAGTAATTGAAGACTTAACTGCTCAGTTAGCTGAAAATTCTAATATTTATTTAGCAGATATTTCAGGATTAGATGCAGGTACAACGTCGAACTTACGTAGAGCTTGTTTTAAAGCGAACGTATCATTAAAAGTAATTAAAAACACACTCCTTGCAAAAGCAATGGAGAATTCAGATAAGGATTTTGGAGAGTTACCAAATGTATTAAAAGGTAACACCTCTATAATGTTCTCTGAAACTGGTAACGCACCGGCAAAGGTAATTAAAGAGTTTCGTAAGAAATCAGAAAAGCCTTTATTAAAAGGAGCTTTTGTAGAAGAAGCAATTTTTGTAGGTGATGAAAATCTTGAAGCGCTTGTTAATATCAAGTCTAAAGAGGAAGTTATCGGAGATATTATTGGCTTGCTACAGTCTCCAGCTAAGAATGTTATTTCGGCATTAAAGTCTGGTGGAGGTACGATAGCAGGTATCCTTAAAACATTATCCGAAAAAGAAGGATAATCTAAGCGTGTACGCACTTTTTAACAAATTATATTTCAATTAAAAAAAATTATTTAAAACGATAGAAAATGGCAGATTTAAAAGAATTCGCAGAACAACTAGTTAATTTAACAGTAAAAGAAGTTAATGAATTAGCTGATATATTAAAAGAGGAGTATGGTATCGAGCCTGCTGCTGCTGCTGTAGCTGTTGCTGGTGGTGGTGCTGCTGGTGGTGGTGATGATGCAGAGGAGAAGTCAGAGTTTGACGTAATCCTTAAAGCTCCAGGAGGTGCTAAGTTAGCTGTTGTTAAGTTAGTAAAAGAATTAACTGGTCTTGGTCTTAAAGACGCTAAAGGATTAGTTGATGGTGCTCCAAGTGCAATTAAAGAAGGAGTAGCAAAAGACGAAGCAGAAGCTCTTAAAGCTCAATTAGAAGAGGCTGGAGCTGAGGTTGAGCTTAAGTAAGCTTACCAAATATTGACATAGAGGTTTAGACCTGGAGAATTTTCTCTAAGGTCTAAACCATTTTGCGTATATAACTATTAGGTTACTTACGCCATTTTTTAAATTTTAATTTAATTCCGTCCATTGATGTTAGCAACGCAAACTGAAAGATTGAATTTTTCTTCCGTAAAGAATAGACCAGAATATCCGGATTTTCTTGATATTCAGATCAAATCTTTTCAAGACTTTTTTCAATTAGAAACAAAGTCCGAAGAAAGAGGAAATGAAGGTCTTTATAATACCTTCATGGAAAACTTCCCGATTACGGATACACGTAATCAATTTGTACTAGAATTTTTAGACTACTTTGTAGATCCACCAAGATATGATTTACAAGAATGTATTGAAAGAGGACTTACGTATAGTGTTCCTTTAAAAGCACGTTTAAAACTTTTCTGTACGGATCCTGAACATGAGGATTTTGAAACTATAGTTCAGGATGTTTATTTAGGTACTATTCCTTATATGACACCTAGTGGTACATTTTGTATCAATGGTGCAGAACGTGTTGTTGTATCGCAATTACACCGATCTCCTGGTGTGTTCTTTGGACAATCATTCCATGCAAATGGAACTAAGTTATATTCTGCAAGAGTAATTCCTTTTAAAGGTTCTTGGATAGAATTTGCTACAGATATCAATAGCGTGATGTACGCATATATTGATAGAAAGAAAAAATTACCAGTTACGACGCTTTTCCGTGCGATAGGTTTTGAAAGAGATAAAGATATTTTAGAAATTTTTGACCTTGCTGAAGAAGTTAAAGTATCCAAATCTGGATTGAAAAAAGTATTAGGTCGTAAATTAGCTGCACGTGTTTTAAATACTTGGCATGAAGATTTCGTAGATGAAGATACTGGAGAAGTTGTTTCTATAGAAAGAAACGAGATCGTTTTAGATCGTGATACTATTTTAGATAAAGATCACCTAGATGAGATTGTAGATTCTGGAGCTAAAACTATTTTACTTCATAAAGAAGACAATCAAAAAGGTGATTATGCTATTATTCATAATACACTACAAAAAGATCCTACTAACTCTGAAAAAGAAGCAGTAGAACACATATATCGTCAATTACGTAATGCAGAACCGCCTGATGAGGAGACTGCAAGAGGTATAATTGACAAATTATTCTTTTCTGATCAACGATATAACCTTGGTGAGGTTGGACGTTATAGAATGAATAAAAAGTTAGGTCTTAATATCGAAATGGATAAGCAAGTACTTACCAAAGAGGATATTATTACTATTATCAAATACTTAATCGAGTTAATTAATTCTAAAGCTGAGATAGATGATATCGATCACCTTTCTAATCGTCGTGTTAGAACAGTAGGAGAACAATTATCACAGCAATTTGGTGTTGGTTTAGCGCGTATGGCTCGTACGATCCGTGAGCGTATGAATGTTAGAGATAATGAAGTTTTTACACCAATTGACTTAATTAATGCAAAGACATTATCTTCTGTAATTAATTCATTCTTCGGAACGAATCAGTTGTCTCAGTTTATGGATCAAACAAATCCATTAGCAGAGATTACTCATAAGCGTAGACTTTCTGCTCTTGGACCTGGAGGTCTGTCTAGAGAGAGAGCTGGTTTCGAGGTTCGAGATGTTCATTATACGCATTATGGTCGTTTATGTCCTATCGAAACTCCAGAAGGACCAAATATTGGATTAATTTCTTCACTTGCGGTATTTGCAAAAGTAAATTCTATGGGATTCCTAGAGACTCCATATAGAAAAGTAGAAGATGGAAAAGTTGATTTAAGTGAATTTAAATACTTAAGTGCCGAAGAAGAAGAAGAAAAATTAATCATGCAAGCCAATCTTCCATTAAAAGAAGACGGTACTATAGAAAGTGATAAGGTGATTGCTCGTATGGAAGGTGACTTCCCTGTTATCGAGCCAGGTAACGTAAATTATGCCGATGTTGCACCTAATCAGATTGCTTCTATTTCTGCTTCGTTGATTCCTTTCTTAGAACATGATGATGCAAACCGTGCTTTGATGGGATCAAACATGATGCGTCAAGCAGTTCCATTATTAAGAGTTGACGCGCCAATTGTAGGTACTGGATTAGAAAGACAAGTTGCTTCCGATTCGAGAGTATTAATTAATGCAGAAGGAGAAGGAGTTGTAGAGTATGTGGATGCACAAAAAATTATCATTAAGTACGACCGTACGGAGGAAGAGAGAATGGTAAGTTTTGATAGTGATTCTAAAACATATAACTTAATTAAATTCCGTAAAACTAACCAAGGGACTTCTATCAATCTAAAGCCAATTGTTAGAGCTGGAGATAGAGTTACTAAAGGTCAGGTTTTATGTCAAGGTTACGCTACAGAAAATGGAGAGCTTGCATTAGGAAGAAATATGAAAGTAGCCTTCATGCCTTGGAAAGGATATAACTTTGAGGATGCGATTGTAATTTCTGAAAAGGTAGTTAGAGATGATATCTTTACTTCTATCCATATAGATGAGTACTCATTAGAAGTTCGAGATACCAAATTAGGTAATGAGGAGTTGACTAATGATATTCCAAATGTTTCTGAAGAAGCGACTAAAGATCTTGATGAAAATGGAATGATCCGAGTTGGTGCAGAAATCAAGCCAGGAGATATTCTTATAGGTAAGATTACACCAAAAGGAGAAAGTGATCCAACACCTGAAGAGAAACTTCTTAGAGCTATTTTTGGAGATAAAGCAGGAGATGTAAAAGATGCCTCATTAAAAGCTTCACCATCATTACATGGAGTTGTAATAGATAAAAAGTTATTCGCTAGAGCTATAAAAGATAAGCGTAAGCGTTCACAGGATAAAGAAGATATTTCAATATTAGAAAGATCTTATGATGCTAAGTTTGCTCTTCTTAAATCTGAGTTAGTTGATAAACTATTTGTAATTGTTGGAGGTAAAACTTCACAAGGAGTTATCAATGATTTAGGAGAAGAAGTACTTCCTAAGGGTAAGAAGTTTACTCAGAAAATGCTTAACAGTGTTGATGATTATGCACATCTTACTAAAGGAACATGGACAACTGATGACCATCTAAATAAAATGGTTGCAGATTTGATCCATAATTTTAAGATCAAAGAAAATGATTTACAAGGTAACCTACGTAGAGAGAAGTTTACGATCTCTGTTGGGGATGAATTACCTTCTGGAATTATAAAACTAGCTAAAGTTTATATCGCTAAAAAACGTAAGCTTAAGGTAGGAGATAAGATGGCAGGTCGTCACGGTAACAAAGGTATCGTAGCAAGAATCGTAAGAGAAGAAGATATGCCATTCTTAGAAGATGGAACACCTGTAGATATCGTATTAAATCCACTAGGGGTACCTTCTCGTATGAATATTGGTCAGATCTACGAAACCGTATTAGGTTGGGCAGGTCAAAAATTAGGTAGAAAGTATGCTACTCCAATTTTTGATGGTGCTTCACTAGATCAGATTAATGAGTTTACGGATGAAGCAGGTATACCAAGATTTGGGCATACATATCTGTATGACGGTGGTACGGGAGATCGTTTTGATCAGCCGGCAACTGTAGGTGTGATCTATATGCTTAAGTTAGGGCATATGGTTGATGATAAAATGCACGCACGTTCTATCGGACCATACTCGTTGATTACTCAGCAACCACTTGGTGGTAAGGCACAGTTTGGAGGTCAGCGTTTTGGAGAGATGGAGGTATGGGCTCTGGAAGCATATGGAGCTTCTGCAACCCTTCGTGAGATATTGACTGTTAAATCTGATGATGTTATTGGAAGAGCTAAAACATACGAAAGTATCGTAAAAGGTGAGCCAATGCCAGAACCTGGATTACCAGAATCATTCAATGTATTAATGCATGAATTGAAAGGTCTTGGTCTGGATATCAGATTAGAAGAATAATAATAAGTAAAACTTTTTTCCCTGGATTTTATATCTGGGGAGAGGTTTTTCTAACGAGTTATTATTCAAATTTAAATTACAATAATTCTTAAGTAACCATATATTATGGCAAGAAATAATGATAAGAATACAGTAAAGAGATTTAATAAAATCTCTATTGGTTTGGCATCTCCAGAGTCAGTTTTAGCTGCATCTCAAGGAGAGGTTTTAAAACCTGAAACTATTAATTATCGTACTCACAAACCTGAGCGTGATGGTTTGTTCTGTGAGCGTATTTTTGGTCCTGTTAAGGACTTTGAATGTGCTTGTGGTAAATATAAGAGAATCCGTTATAAAGGAATCGTATGTGATCGATGTGGTGTAGAGGTAACGGAAAAGAAAGTTCGTAGAGATCGTGTAGGGCACATCAACTTAGTGGTTCCTGTAGCACACATTTGGTATTTCCGTTCTTTACCTAACAAAATAGGATATTTATTAGGGCTTCCTTCTAAGAAGCTTGATATGATAATCTACTACGAAAGATATGTAGTAATTCAACCTGGTATTGCTAAGAATGAAGAAGGTGAACCAGTTCAGAAAATGGATTTCCTTACAGAAGAGGAATATTTAAATATATTAGATAGTCTTCCGCAGGAGAATCTATATTTAGATGATACGGATCCAAATAAATTTATCGCTAAGATGGGGGCTGAATGCCTTATCGAAATCTTAAAGAGAATCGATCTTGATGAATTATCTTATGAGTTAAGACATAAAGCGAATAACGAAACTTCTAAGCAGCGTAAGACAGAAGCTTTAAAGCGTCTACAAGTTGTAGAGTCGTTACGTGATGCAAATAAAAATAGAGAAAATCGTCCTGAGTGGATGATTCTAAAAGTGGTTCCTGTAATTCCGCCAGAATTACGTCCATTAGTACCATTGGATGGAGGTCGTTTTGCTACTTCTGATTTAAATGATTTATATCGTCGTGTAATCATACGTAATAATCGTTTAAAGCGTCTTATGGAAATTAAAGCTCCAGAAGTAATCTTACGTAATGAGAAGCGTATGTTACAGGAGTCTGTAGATTCTTTATTTGATAATACACGTAAAGCATCTGCTGTAAAAACAGATTCTAACAGACCATTGAAATCTTTATCAGATTCTTTAAAAGGTAAGCAAGGTCGTTTCCGTCAAAACTTATTAGGTAAGCGTGTGGATTATTCAGCACGTTCTGTAATTGTGGTAGGGCCAGAGTTAAAATTATTTGAGTGTGGTTTACCTAAGAATATGGCGGCAGAACTATACAAACCATTTGTGATTAGAAAATTAATCGAGCGTGGTATTGTAAAGACAGTTAAGTCAGCAAAGAAAATTATAGATAGAAAAGAGCCTGTTGTTTGGGATATCTTGGAAAATGTTCTTAAAGGACATCCAGTATTACTAAACCGTGCTCCAACGCTTCACAGATTAGGTATTCAGGCTTTCCAGCCAAAACTTATTGAAGGTAAAGCGATTCAGTTACACCCATTGGTATGTACGGCATTTAATGCAGATTTTGATGGTGACCAGATGGCGGTACACTTACCTTTAGGACCTGAAGCTATATTAGAAGCTCAGTTATTAATGCTTGCTTCTCATAATATTTTGAACCCTGCAAATGGTTCTCCAGTTACCGTACCTTCTCAGGATATGGTACTTGGGTTATATTATATGACAAAATCACGTAGATCGACTCCAGAGTTAGTAATCAAAGGAGAAGACCTAACATTCTATTCTCCAGAAGAAGTAATTATAGCTTATAACGAGAAGAGACTTGATATCAATGCTAACATTAAAGTTAGAACTAAAGATATCGATGAGAACGGTGAGCTGGTAACTAAAATTATAGAAACTACTACAGGTAGAGTTTTATTTAACGAAAAAGTACCAGAAAAAGCTGGATATATTAATGAGGTTTTAACTAAAAAATCATTGAGAGATATTATCGGAGGTATTTTAAAGGTAACTAGTGTTCCTGAAACTGCAATATTCTTAGATGAGATTAAGACGTTAGGATATGAGTTTGCATTTAGAGGAGGTTTATCGTTTAGTTTAGGAGATATTATTATTCCTGAAGAAAAGCATAAAATGATCGCTGATGCTAATGGTCAGGTAGATAATATTGTGGCTAATTATAACATGGGTCTTATTACAAATAATGAGCGTTATAATCAGGTTATTGATATTTGGACCTCTACCAATGCGGAATTGACAGAATTGTCGATGAAACGTATTAGAGAAGATCAGCAAGGATTCAACTCAGTGTATATGATGCTTGATTCTGGAGCAAGGGGATCTAAAGAGCAGATTAGACAGCTTACTGGTATGCGTGGATTAATGGCGAAACCTAAAAAATCTAATTCTGCAGGTGGTGAAATTATTGAAAACCCAATTCTTTCTAACTTTAAGGAAGGTCTTTCAATTCTTGAATACTTTATCTCTACACACGGTGCTCGTAAAGGATTAGCGGATACGGCATTAAAAACTGCAGATGCTGGATATTTAACACGTCGTTTAGTGGATGTTGCACAAGATGTTATTGTTAATATCGAAGATTGTGGAACGTTAAGAGGAGTAGAGGTTACAGCTTTAAAGAAGAACGAAGAAATTATAGAAGGTTTAGCTGCTAGAATTACAGGTAGAACTTCATTAGTGGACGTAATTAATCCATTGACTCAAGAAGTACTTGTAGAAGCAGGAGTAGAAATTGATGATGCTACGGCAAAAATCATCGAAGATTCTCCAGTAGAATCTGTAGAAGTTCGTTCAGCTCTTACTTGTGAAGCAAAGAAAGGAATCTGTGTAAAATGTTATGGACGTAACTTAGCTACAGGAAAAACGGTTCAAAGAGGTGAAGCGGTAGGTGTTGTTGCTGCACAATCGATTGGAGAACCTGGTACTCAGCTTACACTACGTACATTCCACGTGGGAGGTATTGCAAGTAACATTTCTGAAGAAAATCAATTAAAGACCAAATTTGCTGGTAAAGCAGAGATAGAGGAACTAAAGACTGTAAAAGGTGAAGATTCCGAAGGTAATGAGATTGATGTAGTAATTTCTCGTACTTCTGAAGTTAAGATTGTAGACCCTAAAACTAAGATAGTACTTAGTACGAATTTGATACCATATGGATCACAGTTGTTTATTAATAGCGGTGATATGGTTGAAAAAGATCAAAGTATCTGTCAATGGGATCCATATAATGGTGTAATTATTTCAGAGTTTGCCGGTAAGGTGAAATATGAAAATGTAGAACAAGGTGTTACTTATCAAGTAGAAATAGATGAGCAAACCGGATTCCAAGAAAAGGTAATCTCAGAATCTCGTGATAAGAAAAAGATTCCTACCCTTCTTATAATGGGAAGTGGTGATGAAGTACTTCGTTCTTATAACCTTCCAGTAGGTGCACACCTTATGGTAGATGATAACGATAAAATTAAGGTTGGTAAGATCTTAGTAAAAATACCACGTAAGTCTGCAAAAGCAGGGGATATTACAGGAGGTCTTCCACGTGTAACAGAATTATTCGAAGCACGTAACCCTTCTAACCCAGCTGTTGTTAGTGAGATTGATGGTGTAGTTTCATTTGGTAAAATCAAGCGTGGTAACCGGGAAATTATTGTAGAATCAAGAATTGGAGAGATTAAGAAATATCTTGTTAAGTTATCGAATCAAATTCTTGTTCAAGAGAACGATTTTGTACGTGCAGGAATGCCATTATCTGATGGTTCTGTGACTCCAGAAGACATTTTGAAAATTAAAGGACCTTCTGCAGTACAGCAATATTTGGTGAATGAAGTACAGGAAGTATATCGACTACAGGGTGTGAAGATTAATGATAAGCACTTTGAGGTGGTAGTACGTCAGATGATGCGTAAAGTAAGAATCCAAGATCCAGGAGATACTATTTTCTTAGAAAACCAATTAGTTCATAAATCTGACTTTATTCAGGAGAATGATGCTATATTTGGAATGAAAGTAGTTGAAGACGCTGGAGATAGTGAAAACTTGAAGGCTGGACAGATTGTTTCACCGAGAGATTTGAGAGATGAAAATTCTATCTTACGTAGAGAAGATAAGAACTTAGTAGAAGCTAGAGATGTTACTCCTGCAACTGCAACTCCAATACTTCAAGGTATTACAAGAGCGTCACTTCAGACTAAATCATTTATTTCTGCAGCATCCTTCCAGGAAACGACAAAGGTTCTTAACGAAGCTGCCGTAAGTGGTAAAGTTGATGATCTAGAAGGATTAAAAGAGAACGTAATCGTAGGACATAGAATACCTGCCGGAACAGGTATGAGAGACTACGAAAGTATTATCGTAGGTTCCAAAGAAGAATTCGAAGATCGAATGGAGCAACGACAAGAAGTAAATTATAATTAAAATATGGAAAGCCTGCCAATTGGCAGGCTTTCTTTTTTATATCCATTATTTTATAAAGAAATATAAAATGGCAGATCAAAAAAACCAAAAACAAAATCAATTAAATATAGAGTTAGATGATGCAGTAGCTGATGGAATATATAGCAACTTGGCAATTATAAACCATTCGGTGTCAGAATTTGTTGTTGATTTTGTAAATATTATGCCTGGTAGACCTAAGAGCAAAGTGAAGAGCAGAATTATATTAACTCCACAACATGCAAAACGTTTATTAAAAGCATTAGGTGATAATGTAGCTCGATTTGAAGCAGCACATGGAGAAATAAAGGACTACGAGCAACCGCCAATTCCTCTGAATTTTGGACCTACAGGACAAGCATAAAAAAATATGTGTTTATAATAAATAACCCACTAGTTTTATAATTAGTGGGTTATTTATTATAAACACAACCTTGATATGGATATATTTTTTTAGTATCTTAAACACTCTTTATGGCTAATTAGTGAGATATGTCCGATCGAATTAAAACTTATTCTGAATTTTATAAATTCTATCTTAGTGAACATCAAAATAGAACAAGTAGAACGCTCCATTTTATTGGTACTTTTTTAGTTTTTATAATAATTGGTGTAGCTATTTATTACGGTTGGGGTTGGAAATGGTTTTTAGTTCCAGTGGTAGGATATGGTTTTGCTTGGGTAGGTCATGTGTTTTTCGAAAAAAATAAACCAGCAACATTTAAGTATCCGTTGTGGAGCTTATTGTCAGATTTTAAATTGTTTTTTGAAATTCTAATCGGAAAACGTGCTTTCGATAATTCGAAAGATTAATATTTGATTTTGTTATTGATTTTTTTAAAATCATAGATTTTAATTATCACTCATAGTAAATCGAATTCTATAAACTCTCTTTAATGAGTTTTAATTTTTTAAGAATGGTAATCTTAAGGTTGCTTAGAGAAAACTCTGGAAAACTACTTAAAATCGATTTAAAACTCAGAAGTAAAATGAAATGTAATAGAAGGATACTTTTGTTGCGTCATTTGTAAACTAAATGAAGAATCAGCAAGAAATACGAGTTGACCTTGTTTGTCCTTTGCTAAAAACTTGCCTTTAACTCTTTTGAAATCTTTGAATTCGTCATTATTTTCATCTTCGGCATCTACCCAACATGCTTTATGAACATTTAGATTTTCGTAAGTACATTTAGCACCATATTCATGTTCTAATCTATATTGAATTACTTCGTATTGTAAAGCTCCAACAGTTCCAATAACTTTTCTGCCATTTAATTCTAATGTGAATAATTGAGCTACGCCTTCATCCATTAATTGATCAATACCTTTTGCTAACTGTTTGGATTTCATAGGGTCAGCGTTGTTGATGTATCTAAAATGCTCAGGAGAAAAACTAGGAATACCTTTATAGTTCAGTTTTTCACCAGTGGTTAATGTATCTCCAATTTTAAAATTACCCGTATCATGTAGCCCCACAATATCTCCTGGATAAGATACATCTACGATTTCCTTTTTTTCTGCGAAGAATGCATTAGGACTAGAAAATTTTAATTTTTTATTATGTCTGGTATGTAAATAAGGGACATTTCTTTCGAAAGTTCCAGATACAATTTTTATAAAAGCTAAACGATCTCGATGTTTTGGATCCATATTTGCATGAATCTTGAATACAAAACCAGTAAAGTCTTTTTCGTCAGGCTGTACTATTCTAATATCACTCTCCTTAGGTCTCGGAGTTGGAGCAATGGATATAAAACAATCTAATAATTCACGAACACCAAAGTTGTTCAATGCAGATCCAAAAAAGACTGGTTGCAACTCTCCTTTTTGATACAAATCTTGTTCAAAATTAGGGTAGATACCATCCACTAATTCGATTTCTTCTCTCAAGGTTTCCGCAGCATCTTCTCCAATCAACGTGTTTAATTCTGCCGAATTTAGATCAGATATCTCAGTAGTTTCTTCAATGTTTTTTCTGCTATCTCCACTAAATAAGTTTATGTTTTTTTCCCAGATATTGTATATTCCTTTAAAATCATATCCCATACCGATAGGGAAGCTTAGAGGAGTAACCTTTAACCCTAATTTTTGCTCCACTTCATCTAGAAGTTCAAAAGCGTCTTTCCCTTCACGATCTAATTTGTTGATAAATACGATCATAGGGATATTTCTCATTCGGCAAACGGAAACAAGCTTTTCAGTTTGTTCCTCTACCCCTTTTGCTACATCGATTACCACAATAACACTATCTACAGCTGTTAGAGTTCTAAATGTATCTTCAGCAAAATCTTTATGACCTGGTGTATCTAAAATATTGATTTTTACGCCTTGATATTCAAAAGCTAAAACAGAAGTTGCCACAGAAATTCCTCTTTGACGCTCAATTTCCATAAAATCACTAGTGGCTCCTTTTTTAATTTTATTAGATTTTACCGCACCAGCTTCTTGGATGGCTCCACCAAATAAAAGTAATTTTTCAGTTAATGTGGTTTTTCCCGCGTCTGGGTGAGAAATGATACCAAAGGTTCTTCTTCTGTTGATTTCTTCTGAGAATTTCATTGTCGTTCTATTGCTAAAGTTTGCAAATATACTATATATATGAACAAAGAATAAAAAAGTGACTTTCAAGATATGAAAATAGAATTATTGTTTTTTTCATGTGTTTTACGGCTAAAAATTGTGTATTTCATCGAAAAAATAAAAAAAACAAGGGAAAATAGATGCTAAAATTATAAATGTATCGCCATATTTGTAAAAGGTCTTAATTACGGCAAAACCGTAATTTTGGTTAAAATTTATGAAATAAAAAGTATTATAAGATACTTGTAAAAGCGATACCCAGTTGTTTTTTCAAGTTTTTGTAAACCATCGTCATATGAAAAAAATTACCCAAGTCTTGTTGGGCCAAAAAGGAGTTGTATTCCTTATGGCCTTAATGTTTTTATTCACCTATAACAATATCTTTAGTCAAGAAGGTAAAGATGGTGATCTTACAGTAACTACTGCCAATACAATTTTAAATACCTATAGTCCAGTCACCTCGGATATTTCTGCAGGTGATACCACTATCGACGTAAATGATGTAGCAGCAGATCTAGGAGGATTAGTTAGTGGTGATCTCGTTTTAATTTATCAGGCACAAGGAGCAACTATTAATACCACTAATACAGTTAGTTATGGTGATATAACCGACTATGGGAGTTCGGGTCTTTATGAGTTTGCTTACGTTTCTTCCACAGCGATCAATACGATCACATTAACTTGTGCTATAGCGAATTCATATTTTGTAGCAGGGAGAACACAGGTTATTAAAGTTCCACAATATAATGTACTAACCATTGATGCTGGTGCATCCGTTACTGCTTTACCTTGGGAAGATTTTGCGGGTAGTAGACGTGGAGGAGTAGTTGTAATTACAGCAACTACTATAAACATTAATGGAGATATAGATGCCTCTGGTCTTGGGTTTAGAGGTGGTCAGGTCGATAATACTACTTCAACAAACGGAGCTACTGTTGTTAGTGATTTTGTTTTTTCAGTTGCGGGTAATGGTGCTGAAAAAGGTGAAAGTATTGTTGGTTATCAGACGGATTATGATGCATTGGGAGGAAGATATGGAAGGGGAGCTCCTGCTAATGGTGGAGGAGGAGGAAACTCTCATAACTCCGCTGGAGGAGGAGGTTCTAATGGAAATAATGGGAATATTTGGTTTAATGGAGCAGGAGTTATGTGTGCGGGATGTACAGGAGCTGCTGCTTGGACTTTAGACCCAGACTATATAGCAAATGGAAATGCTCTTACCACTTCTTCAGGAGGAGGAAGAGGAGGTTATTCTTTTGGATCTAGTAATCAAAATGCTTTAACAGTAGCTCCAGGTAACAGTGCTTGGGGAGGTGATCATAGAGACGCTGTTGGAGGATTAGGAGGAAGACCACTAATCGCAAACGAACAAAACAGAATATTCCTCGGAGGAGGAGGAGGAGCTGGAGATAGAAATAATAGTGCTAGTCAGGATGCTGCCAATGGAGGTGGTATTATTTTGTTAGGTGCAGATACTATCACAGGATCTGGTAATATTATTACAAACGGAGCTGATGCCTTACCTACAGTACCAAATCATAATGATGCACCTGGTGGAGGTGGAGGTGGAGGTAGTATTGTTTTACGTGCCGCTTCGATCGCTAATTCTTTGACTTTAAGTGCTAATGGTGGTAATGGTGGAAATCAATTGATTACCAATAACGAGAGTGAAGGTCCTGGAGGTGGTGGTGGAGCTGGTTTTGTAGCTATTTCTGCAGGTACGCCAACGATTAATATCAATGGTGGTTCAAATGGTATTACGAATAGTGGTGCCTTAACAGAATTTCCAGCAAATGGAGCGACAGAAGGTGCTAACGGAGAGTTTGTTACCGGTATCAATAGTAGTGCTATTACTTGTTCTAATCCAGGTACAATTAGCGGATTGGTATATAATGATGCGGATGGTAATGGTGTACAAGGTGGTGGAGAATCAGGTATAGGAAGTGTTACCATAGTAATTACAGATGTAAATGGAAATACGCAAACGATACAAACAAATCCTGATGGTACTTACACGGCTACGTTGCCGCCAGGAAATGCTACAATTGATGTTTTAGATTCTGATACAGATTTACCAACAAATGCGGTTCAAACGGAAGGAGATGACCCTACAAGTATCACAGTTGTCGCGGGTACAAATACGGCATCAACTCCTGATGGTTTTGTAATAGATACAGATGGGGATGGTATTGGAGATCCTTCGGATAATTGTCCGGTAGTTTCAAATGGAGATCAAACGGATACAGATTCTGATAACGTAGGAAATAGCTGTGATAATGATGATGATAATGATGGAATTCTAGATACAGATGAAGGGCTTAATTGTGCTGCATCTGATATTAATGTAGGTACGGCTCCAACAGGTAATCAAAATGGAGTAGGTTCTATTAGTGATATTTATGATTTTGATGGAGTAGATGTAGATGTTACAACTACAATTAATCAGGTAAATGGAGGTTCTTTAAATATACTAGAGGTTGAGGATACTACAACTTTGAGAATTCAGGGAGAAGAAATAGATGATGGAGCATCAGAAAGTTTGGTATATACGTTTACGTTTAGCGAAGCAGTAAATGGTGTTAAGTTTAGATGGTCTGGTATTGATCAAGGAGATAATGTAACAGTTACAGCAGCTGGACCAAATGTGCAGAGTATTTCATTAGGGTCTCTAATGGGAGCCACCACTTTTCCAAATAGTGATTATACTATCGCTTCTGGAGGTGCGTCTCATATCATAACGAGTAATAATACTTTATCTCCAACCATAACTTCTTTCACAAATGGTTCTGGTGATACATCATTAAATTATTCTGATATAACCATAGAAGGATTAGTTACATCTTTTTCGATTACTACAAATAAATTTAGACAAGATGGGGATATAACAAATAATGGACTTATTACTTTCCTATTTTCTAATTTTACATATTGCACATACGAAGATGCTGATGGAGATGATATTCCTAACCATTTAGATTTAGATTCAGATGATGATGGTTGTAGCGATGCAAATGAGGCTTATAATGATGCGAATGCAGATGGTGGTGATGGTGGTCAGTTTGGTACAGTAGACCCTGCAAATGTGGATGCGAATGGGCTTGTTACAGAAACAGGTGTTGATTATACCTTGGGAACGAATACTAATGTTACTGCGGGAGGAGTTAATATTTGTACAGCTCCAGCACCAGTTACATTGCACCAAAATCCAGCTTGTACGGACACGGTATATAATTTAATATGGGATGGATTTGCTCCTAATGGAATTGATGAGTTTGATTGGACACCAGATGGAGCTTTAACGAATACTTTTAATGATGTTGATGGTTCAGGAATAAATATAACACATACTTTTTCTGGAGAAACTGGAACCCTAGGGACTTGGCCTACAACTGGGTCTACTCAAAGTCCTTCCGTAGATTCTAATGGTTCTGGAAATCTAGCCGATGAAGTATTGGAGTTTTTTACCACAGGTTTCGGAACTACTGGAATTACGCAAACGATAACATTTAGCACAGATATATATTCTGTAGGATTTGATTTATACCATATAAATTCAAATGGTTCTGGTAGTGGGGATTTGTTTACAGTAACTGCTACTGATGGTGCTGGAAATACAATTTTTCCAACATTTACAGATTCAGGAACACCTTCATATACATCCAATGGAGCTAATGGACAAATAGATGCAACTGGAAGTTCTGTTGCTAATGATAATGATCAAATAGGTGTTAATTTTGAAGATTTAGATGGAATAGCAAGTATTACAATTGTATGGCAAAACTGTTCTACTTGTAATACAGGAGCGCAACATGGTTCTGCTATTGGTGGTTTTGATTTTTGTACAGAGATTCCAATCGTTGTTAGCATCGACGATATTACAGTTGCGGAGGATGTAGGTGATGCTACGGTTACGGTAAGCTTAAATATACCAAACGCGACAGACACAGTTATAGATATAGTTACTACAGATGGTAGTGCTAGTGAGCCAGGTGATTATACAGAGGTTATTACTACGGTTACGATTCCAGCGGGATCGACTAGTGTTACTGTTGATGTTCCTGTTATCGATGA